>JAABRX010000171.1 GCA_011390675.1 Trueperaceae bacterium
GGCACGGCCTCGAAGTCGACGATCGCGGTCGCGCCCGTCGCGGTGAACCCCGACATCGACTCGAACAGGGCGTTGAGCGGGGTCATCGACGCCGACGCGACGTAGGGGATCGAACCGACCAACGGCGCGAGCAGCCACAGCGCCAGGACCGCGAGCAGCGCCTCGCGGCGCGTCGGTTCGACGCCGGTCCGCCCGATGAGCCGGAGCGGCGCGCCGAGCGCCGCCGCGACCCCGGCGGTCGCCGCGAAGCCGCGCACGTCGTCGCCGGCCAGCCCCGCACCCACGGCGAAGAGGACGGCCGCCGCCCCCAAGCCCAGCAGCCCGGTGCCGAGGACGAAGGGGGCGAAGCGGCCGCGCGACCCGGTCGCGGGCACGCTCGGCCTCAGCCCCCGCCGCCGCGCTCGTGGCGCTGCAGCCAGGCCTCGACCGCGCCGATGTTGTCCGGGGTCGTGATCAGGAACAGGTGGTCGCCTGGCTGGATGATCGTGGTCCCCCGCGGGACGATCGCCTTGTGCTTGCGGACGATGGCGCCCACGAGGCTGTGGGGCGGCGCGCCGAGCGCGCGCACCTCGCCGGCGGTGGCGTCGTACGGGAAGGTGACCTCCATGACCTCGGCGCGGTCCTCGATGGTGGCCAAGTGGTCGACCTCGTCCACCTTGAGCCAGTTGAGGACCTCCTGCACGGCAGCCGTGCGCGGCGTGAGCGGTGCGTCGATGCCGACGCGCTCGAACAGCCGGCGGTTGCGCGACCGCCCGACGCGCGTGATCACCTTGGGGACCCCGAGCTGCTTGGCGAGCAGCGACACGAGCAGGTTCGTCGCGTCGTCGCTGGTGACCGCGACGATCACGTCGGCGTCCTCGAGGCGTTCCTGCTCGAGCAGCTCGAGGTCGGTGCCGTCGCCCTTGAGCACCAGCGCCTTGGGCAGCAGCGCCGCGAGCTTGCCGGCGCGGTCTTCGTCGGACTCGACGATCGTGAGGTCGGCGCCGTACTCCTGAAGCTGCTCGGCGACCATGAAGCCGACGTTGCCACCGCCCACCACCGCCACCCGTTGGCGGCGCCGGGACGGGGCGAAGCGGCCCTCGAGCCGCCGCACCGCGTCGGGCGTCCCCATGAAGACCACCTTGTCGCCGGCGTGCAGCTCGGTGGTCCCGGACGGCACGACGAAGGCGTCGTCGCGGATCGCGCCGACCACCAGCGCCCCGTCGGGCAGGTCGACCTGAGCGAGCGGTTGGTCCAGGTAGGGGTCGCCGGCCGCGAGCCGGTACTCGATCATGCGGATGCGTCCGCCCGCGAACGAGGCGGAATCGAGCGCCCGCGGCACCCGGACGATCTCGACGATCTGCCGCGCCAGGGTGCGCTGCGGCCACAGCACGCGGTCGATCGACAGGCCGATCGACTCCATCGCGCCGCGCTGGCGGAAGGCGTCGACGTAGCGCTGGCGGGTGACGAACGCCATCGTCTCCTTGGCGCCGAGCCCCTTGGCCGCCAGGCAGGCGAGGACGTTGATGTCGTCGTTGAGGGTGCAGGCGACGAAAGCGTCGGCCTTGTCGGCACCGGCGGCGCGCAGGTCGTCCGGATCGGCGCCGTTGCCGCGCACGAAGCGGACGTCGAGCGCCTGGAAGGCGTCGGCCCGGGACTCGTCGAGGTCGAGCACGGTCACGTTGTGGGAGCGGTAGAGGGCGTCGGCGATCTGCGTGCCGATCTCGCCTCCGCCGACGAGGACGAGGTTCATCGGGGGCGCATGATAGCGCCGGCCGGGCGGGCCGTCCAGGTGCGCGCCTTCATCGTCCGCGCCGCAGCAGCGCGACCGGCGTCGCCAGGAGCGCCCAGGCCGCCAGCACCCAGGGGGCACGGTCGGCGTGGCGGGCGTACGGGGTGACGACCGCGCTGGTGCCGTAGCGCACCGGCAGCGTCGCGGCGACCCTGCGCGGCAGCTCGTCCACCACCCGGCCGTAGGGATCGACCACCGCCGTGATGCCGTCGTTGCCGGCGCGCAGCAGCCAGCGGCGCGTCTCGATCGCGCGCAGCCGGCCCATGTCCAGGTGCTGGCGGGCGCCGTCGCCCGCGGCGAACCAGGCGTCGTTCGTGATGACGACCAGCACCTCGGCGCCCGCGCGCGCCATCGCCGCCGACACGGTGGGGAAGACGCTCTCGTAGCAGATGCCGACGCCGAGCAGGCCGAGCGGTGCGCCGAGCGGCGCGGGACCGTCGCCCGGCACCGTGTTCACCAGCATCGGCAGGCCGAGCAGGCCGAACGCCGTGCGGTAGAGCCACGGCGCCGCCTCGAGCAGCGGCCAGCGCTCGCCGAACGGCACCAGCACGTGTTTGTCGTAGCGGCCCCACGGTTGGCCGTCCGCGATCGCGAACGCGGCGTTCGCGGAGCCGCCCGGTGCGAGCGCGCGTCCCCCCACCACGAAGGTGCTGTCGGGCGACGCCGCCTGGATCGCGGCGCGCCCCTCGGCGCCGCGCACCCCTTCGAGCGCAGTGCCGATCACCGCCCCCTCGGGCCACACGACCAGGTCCGGCGCCGCCGCCATCCGGCCGACCGCGAGGCGGGTGAGGTCGATGTGGACCGACAGCTCCTGGGCCGCCGAGACGGCGCGCCCGAACGGGTCGACGTTGCCTTGGACGAGCAGGGCGGTGCGCTCCGCCGGGACCTCGTGGCGGCCGACCGCGAGCGCGCCCCAGGCCCAGAAGCCGGCGACGATCACCAGCGCGAGCACCGGTCCGGCGGCGACCCCCACCGCGCTCCGCCGGGCCGGCGCCCGGCCGATCCCGGCGTCGGTGCGCGGTGCGAACGGCAGCGCCAGCAGCGCCGCGGCGACCGCGACCAGCGCGCTGAGCCCCGGCACCCCCACGACGTCGGCCGTCTGCGCGACCGGCGTGTCGAGCCAGGCGTACCCGAGCGTGCCCCACGGGAAGGCGAAGTAGCCGGTCGCGCGCAGCGCCTCGCCGAGCAGCCAGTACGGGACCACGAGCACGAGCGCGCCGGCGCCGCGCCCGCCGAGCGCGCGCGCGAGCGCGGTCACGAGCCCCCACATGGCGGCGAGGATCGCGAGCAGGAACGGGTGCAGCACCCAGAACCACGGACCCAGCAGCCCCGGGTCCGCGAAGCTGCGCGGCAGCCAGAGCACGTAGAGCGCGAAGAAGCCCAGCGCGAAGGCGGCGCCGATGCCGAAGGCGGCGCGCACCGAAGGCGCGCGCGCGGTCAGCGCGAACGGCACGGCGAGCGCCGCGACCAGCGGCCAGAGGCCGCCCGGTGGCAGCGCGATCGCCAGCAGCACGCCGGCCGCCGCGGCGGCCCACAGCGCGGTCACGCGTCCGCGAGCAGCGCCGCGACCAGCGCCACGCGCTCGAGCGTGTCGCCGATGCGGACGTGCTCGGTGCGCGCGTGCGCCCCCTGACCGCAGCCGCCGATGCCGTCGAGGGTGGGGACGCCGAGCGCCGAGGTGAAGTTGCCGTCCGAGCCCCCGCCCACGACCGCGCCCTCCAGCGCCCCGCCCCACTCGGCCGCCAGCGTCCGCGCGCGCTCGAACAGCGCCAGGTTCGCGGGCGTCGGCTCCATGGGCGGGCGGTTGAGGCCACCGGTGAGCTCGACCCGGACGCGCACGTCGCGCGGCTCCCAGGCGCGCAGCGCCGCGTCGACGCGCTCCGCCTCGTCCAGGCGCAGGACGCGCACGTCGACGTCGAGGAGGGCGTGCTCGGCGATGACGTTGGTGGTGCTGCCCGCGCGCGCCACGGTGGGGTGCGCGGTGGTGGCGGCCTCGCGATCGTCGAGGGAGCGCACGAACAGGGCCGCGTGCGCGAGTTCGACCAGGGCGCTGGCGCCGTCGTCCGGGTAGTTGCCGGCGTGCGCCGAGATCCCGTGGAAGGCGAAGTGGTAGTCGCCCACGCCCTTGCGCCCGACCTTCAGCGCGCCGTCGTCGCGGGCGGCCTCGACCACCAGCACCCGGTCGTGCGCGCGGGCCTCGGCCTCGATCCGCGCGCGACTGTGGGCCGACCCGGTCTCTTCGTCGGAGGTGATCAGCAGCGTCGCGCGCCCGAGCGGGCGGCGACCGTCGGCGGCCAGGAGGCGGCCGGCGAGGAGCGTGGCGACGATGCCGCCCTTCATGTCGAGGGTCCCGGGGCCGTACGCCCGGTCGGCGTCCGCGTCGACCCGGTAGGGCATGGTCGCGAGCGTGCCGATGGGCCAGACGGTGTCGTAGTGCGCGAGGACCAGCGTGCCGCGCCCCTCGCCATCGCCCTCGAGGGTGGCGCACACCACGTCGCCCACGGCGTCGCGCGGGTCGCGCGCCACGGACCAGCCGTCGGCCCTCAGCGTGGTCTCGAGCAGGTCGGCCATCCGGTCGCACGCGGCCTTGTCGCGCGTCGGCGACTCGACCGAGACGAAGCGCTCGAGCAGGTCGAGGAACTCGGTGCGGCGGGCGCGCGCAGCGGGGAGGAGGTCGGGGTTCGGCATTCGACCAGTCTAGGCCGGGATCACGCGCCGTCGCGCTGCCGGGCGCCGGAACGGCGGCGACCGCGGCGCCGCCCCGACTTGCCGCCCGGTGCGGCGCCCTGGGCGTCGGCCGAACGCTCGCCGCCCTCGTCGCCGCGCGGCGCTGGACGGCTCGGCGAGCGGCGCGCGCCGGCGACCGGTGCGCGGTGCGCGCCGCTCGCCACCGCCTCGCGCCACAGCCGCTCGGCCAGGGCGCGCACGTTGGGCTCGGCGGTGGTGCGGGCGTAGGCGTACCCCATGCGCAGGTCGGCGGCGCGCTGGGCCGCCTCGCCCCCGAGCTGGTGGCGCGACAGGTAGACCTGGGCGAGCAGCACGTCGCGCATCCGCTGCGGCCGCACCGCGTGCAGGTCGCGCAGCGCGTCGTCGTAGGCGACCGCGGCGCCGCGGTCGTCGCCGCGGTCGGCGAGCGCCCGCCCGCGCCGGTAGTGCTTGGCGGCCTCGTACAGCAGTTCGCGCATCGACCCCGATGCTACCGCAGCGCGTGGTCCGCCTCGGCACCGCCCGTCGCGGCGGCGGCCGGATCGCCACCGGGGGCGGCCGTCCGAGCACCCTCCCGCGCAGCCAGCTCCGCCCGCGCCGCCTCGTGCGTGGCGCGCGTGATCGGGTAGGTCCACACGAGCAGCGCCGCGACCACGAAGACGCCCGCCGCGACCGGACCGGTCATCGCGCGCAACCCGACGATCGTCGCGTCGCTCTGGATCGCGGACCCTTGGACGTACCCGAAGGCCGCGGCGACCAGCGCGTTCGCGAACACGCCGATCGATCCGGCGGCCTTCTGGCCGAACGTGAACAGGGCGTACAGCAATCCTTCGCGCCGCCGCCCCACGGCCAGCGCGTCGAACTCGACGACGTCGGGCAGCATCGCCCAGGGGAGCATCATCACCGCCGCGAGCCCGACCCCCGCGAGCGCGGTGAGCCCGAGCAGGGTCGGGCCGACCGCGCCCACCGGCGCGAACGCCACGAGCGCCAGCACCGATCCGGCGAGCAGCACGAGCCCCACGGTCAGCGCCGCGCGCTTGCCCCAGGCTTCGGAGGCGCGGCCCCAGGCGGGGAAGGCGACCACCGCGGTTCCGAAGAGGAGCCCGAGCACCACCGTCTGGGCCTCGCCCGGCAGCCGGAGGGCCGATTCGAGGAAGAACGGCAGCATCGAGTTGACGATCATCAGGCCGATCGTCACGACCAGGAAGATGCTGAAGACCGCCGCGAAGCCGGGTGAGCGGAAGGCGCCGATCCACGAGCCTCCGCCGGCTCGCTCGGGCGTGGTCGGCTGGGGGCGGCGCGGCGGCTCGGGCACGACGAACGCGGTCGTCAGGTACGCGGCCATGGCGACGAGCCCGAAGGCCACCCCCATGGCGCGCCAGCCTTCGGGACCGGCGGCCGCGAGGTCGCCGCCGCCGGCGACCGCGAGCACCACCAGGGGCGGCGCCGCGACCGCCAGAAGCGACGCGACCACCCCGAAGCCGATGCGCCACGAGGTCAGCGCCGTGCGCCCGTCGTAATCCTGGGCGAGCTCGGGCGTGAGCGCCATCGTCGGCACCTGCACGACCGTGTACGCGATCCCGAACGCGACGAAGGAGGCGATGGCGTAGACCACCGCGGCGACGGGACCGAGGTCCGGCGACCACCAGACCGCCGCGAAGGCCACCGCGAGCGGCAGCGCCCCCCAGCGCAGGAAGGGGAGGCGGCCGAAGCGGTCGCGCCAGCGGTCGGCGAGCACGCCCATCACGGGGTCGGTGACGGCGTCGACCAGGCGACCGATCACGAACACGGCCCCGGCCCAGATCGGGGGCACGCCGGCGACGTTGACGAGCACGTAGAGCAGCCAGGTGTTGACGGCGACGAAGGTCAGCGATGCCCCCAGGTCCGAGACGCCGTACGCGACGCGGACCCGCAGCGGCGGCTCGAGCACCGGCCGGGGTGCGCTCACGCCGCGCTCCCGGCGGACCCGCGCCGCGGCCCGCCGCGCCGCGTCACGCGCCGTCCGGAGCTGGCGCCTCCGCCTCGGCGGTGGCGAACGGCGCCTCGAGCCCGGCGCGCGCGGCCGCGCGCGCTTCGGCCGGCGCCCACGTGAGCGCGAGCACCCCGCGGTAGGCCTGCAGCGCCCGGTCGCGGCGGCCGGCGAGGTCGCGGAGCTGCCCCAGGCGCGCGAGCAACAGGCCCGGCAGCAGGTACGGCTCCCGGAAATCGCCATGGGACGCCTGCTCGAGCGCCTCGAGCGCCTCGGCCGGGTGGTCGTGGGCGAGGAGCAGTTGCGCCTCGAGGAAGCGCGCTTCGGGTTCCTCGCCCTCGCGCAGCTGCCCGAGCAGCCCGGCCACGTCCGGAGCCTCGCCCTGCCAGGCGACGTCGAGCAGCGCGCGGCGGCGCGCCGCGGGCGACGGCGGTGGCGAAGCGACCACCGTCCACCCGACGCCGCGTTCGTCCAGTTCGCGCACGACGGCAGGCCACAGGTCGAGTTCGACCAGGAGCGCCGGGCGCTCGCCGCCGAGCGCCTGCGCGCGCTCGACCGCCGACGCCGCGCGCTCACCGCGCCACGCGGTCGCCGGCCCGTCGCCGAACGCGGCCAGCCGCACCTGAAGGTCTTCGGTCAAGGCGGGAACGACCTCCGTGAGGAGCCCGGAGAGGTCGTTCGGTCGCGGCAGCCGTTCGCGCAACGGCGCGAGGGCAGCGGCCGCATCGTCGATGGCCGCGCGCGCGCTGGGGAAGCCGGCGAGGTAGCGCTCGAAGTCGGCCGCGGCGCCGGCGATCGGGGGTGGCGTCCCCACGCCTTCGAGCGGGGTGCCTCGCTCCGCGGCCCACGTCGCGACGGTCCAGGGGAGCGCCAGTTCGTCGGTCTCGCGCCAGTCGGGATCGGCGGCGTAGTCGGGCGGGAGCGCGGTGGTCGCGACACGGTCGGGAGCGAGCGCCTCGAGCGCCTCGCGGACGACCACGACGTTCCAGCGCGGGTGGCGCAGATGCCAGGGTCCGGTCAGCGGAACGAGCGTCAGGGGCGTGATCACGCGCACATCCTACGGTGGGCGTCGGCCCACCATGGGATGGGCCGACGCTCCGGCGTGGATGGGGCGGGTACCATGCCGCATGCGCAACCCCGGACGCTCGGCCTGGCAAGTGGACGTGACGTGGGCGGCCGCGCTCC
>JAABRX010000172.1 GCA_011390675.1 Trueperaceae bacterium
GGACCCGCGCAACGTCCGCGAGGCCGACGTCGAAGCGGCGCTCGACGTCGCCGAGGGGGCCGACCTGCTGCTCGTCAAGCCCGCGCTCCCCTACCTGGACGTGGTCGCTCGGGTGCGCGCGACCACCTCGCTGCCGCTCGTCGCCTATCAGGTGTCGGGCGAGTACGCGATGCTCGAGGCCGCCGCCGCCGTGGGTGCGCTCGACCGCGCCGACGCCGTGCGCGAGACGCTCCTCGCGATCCGCCGCGCCGGCGCCGACCTGATCCTCACCTACCACGCGATCGAGGCCGCGGAGGGGGGTTGGACGGGATGAACCGCCGCTCCGAGGTCCTGCAGGGCGGTCGCTCCCGCGCCGCCACCCGCATCGCGTTCTTCGTGATCGTCGCCTTCGTGCTCGCGCAGGTGGCGTGGTGGATGGTGTACCAGGGGCGGGCCCTCGACGCGGCCGCACGCGAGCGCGCCGCGGCCTGGGCGCGCGACGTCGCCACCGCGAACGAGCTGCTCGCCGCCGACCCCGGCGCCGCCTCCGCGCTGCTCGCGCGGTACCCCCACCTGCAGGCCACCGCCACCGGGCGCCTGGAGATCGACCCCGACGCCCAACGGGCCGTCGAAGCGGCGACGCGCTCGACGCAGCGCATGTTCGCCTTCGAGGGCCCCTTCTTCGCGCTCGTGATCCTGGGGATGCTGTGGCTGATCGCCGGCAGCCTGCGGGTCGAGCGGGAGCTCAAGCGGCGCCAACAGAACTTCCTGTCCGCGGTCACCCACGAGTTCAAGACGCCCATCGGCACGCTGCGGCTGTTGGTGCAGACGCTCTCCCTGCGGCCCGCGTCGCCCGAACGGACGGTCGCGTACCTGCGCAAGATGGAGACCGAGCTCGACCGCCTCGAGCGCACGAGCGACCAGGTGCTCGCCAGCGCGCGCCTGCAGCACGCCGAGGCGCCGCCCGTCCTCGCCGCCGCCGACCTCAACACCGTGGTCCAAGGGCACTTGGGGCGCGCCCGAGCGGGCCTGGAGGAGCGCGGTGCGGTCCTGGAACTCGCCTACGCACCCGAACCGCTGCCGGTCTCGCTCGACGTCGACGCGTTCGCGATCGTGCTCCACAACCTGCTCGACAACGCGGTCAAGTACGACCCGAACCCCCAGAAGCGGGTGCGGGTGACGCTCCACGCGGACGGCGACCTGATCAACCTGCACGTCGACGACGCCGGTCCGGGCCTGACGCGCGACGAGCGCGAGCGGGTGTTCGATCGCTTCTACCGCGCCGGCGACGAGATGACCCGCACGACCGCCGGCGTCGGCATCGGCCTCCACCTGGTGCGGACGATCGTCGAATCGCTGCACGGTTGGGTGCGCGCCGAGGAGAACCCGGCCGGCACCGGTACGCGCTTCACGGTGGTGCTCCCGCGGCGGGTGGTGGCGGCCGAAGAGGGCGCGCCTTCCGCCGGCGGCAGCGTGCGCACCGCGGAGGCACCCGCGTGAGCGCCCGCGTGGTCGTGGTCGAGGACGAAGCCGCGATGGCCGACGTGCTGCGCGACAACCTCGAGGCCGAGGGGTACCGGGTGACGATCGCCCCCGACGGACCGTCCGGGGAGGCCGCGTGGGCCGCTGGGGCCGACCTGGTCGTCCTCGACGTCATGCTGCCGGGCGTCGACGGCTTCAGCCTGTGCGAACGCCGGCGCGCTGCGGGCGACGCCACGCCGGTGCTGTTCCTGTCGGCCCGGGGCGAGCCCGAGGACCGCGTCCGCGGGCTGCGCGCGGGCGGCGACGACTACTTGGCGAAGCCGTTCCACCTGCCCGAGTTCCTGCTCCGCGTCGACGCGCTGCTCCGGCGCCGCACCTGGGGGGCGGCCGCGCCGCCGGTCGAGGAGCTCCGCTTCGCCGGTCACACGGTCGACCTGCGGAGCTGGACGGCCACGCTGGCCGACGGCCGGCGCGAGGCGCTGGGCGTGCGCGAGGTGGGCATCCTGCGGCTGCTGGCCGAGCGCTCGGGCCAGGTGGTCGGCCGCGACGACATCCTCGACGCGGTGTGGGGCGACGACGCCTTCCCCTCTTCGCGCACGATCGACAACGTGGTGCTGCGTTTGCGCCGCCTGTTCGAGCCCGACCCTTCCGCCCCCGTGCACATCCACACCGTCTGGGGGGTCGGCTACCGCTTCACGCTCGACCCCGAAGCCGACCATGAGGAGACCCGATGAGCCTGCTGCTCCGCGCCCTGAACGGTGAGGACACGCCGCGCGCGCCCGTGTGGGTGATGCGTCAGGCGGGCCGCCACCTGCCCGAGTACCGCGCCCTCAAGGAGCGCCACGACTTCTGGACGCTGGCGCGCACGCCCGATCTGACCGCCGAGGTCACGCTGCAGCCGGTGCGCCGGTACGCGATGGACGGCGCGATCCTGTTCAGCGACATCATGACGCCGCTCCCGCCGATGGGCCTGGACCTCGACTTCCGCCCCGGTCCGGTGTTGACCGCGCCCGTGCGCGACCGCGCGGCCGTCGACGCGCTGCGGGTGCCGAGCGAGGACGAGGTCGCCCCGTTCGTCGCCGACGCGATCCGGCTCCTGCGCGCCGAGCTCGAGCGCGACCACCCCGGCACCGCGCTCCTCGGGTTCGGCGGGTCCCCGCTCACGCTCGCGACGTACGCCGTGGAGGGTTCGGGCAGCAAGGAGTACGCGCGCTTCCGGGCCTTCCTTCGCAGTGAGCCCGACGCGGCGCACGCGCTGCTGGGCAAGCTCGCCGACACCTCGATCGCCTACCTTCGGATGCAGGTGAACGCCGGCGCCCAGGCGGTCCAGCTGTTCGACTCGTGGGCCGGGCTGCACGACGCCGCGACCTACGCGCGCTTCGGCGCGCCCTACGCCAAGCGGGTTCTGGACGGGCTTGCCGATCTGAAGGTGCCCCGCATCTACCTCGCCCTCGACGGTGCGCACCTCGAGCGCGAGGTCGCCGCGCTGCCGTGCGAGGCGCTGTCGGTCGATTGGCGCCGGCCGCTGGGCGCGTGGCGCGCGGTCGCTCCGGCCAAGACCCTTCAGGGGAACCTCGATCCGGCCGCGCTCCTGGGGCCGCACGACGCGCTCGAGGAGGAGGTGCGCGGGGTCCTGCGCGCCGGCCTCGGCGGCGCCCACGTGTTCAACCTCGGGCACGGCATCTTCCCCCAGAGCGACCCGGCCGCGGTCGAGCGGCTCGTCGCCACCGTCCGCGGCTTCGACCGGCACGCCCAGGCGGCCCGGTGAGCGGAGCGGCTGGATGAGTGGAGCGACGGGACCCTCGGACGTCGTGCGCGCGGGCGACCCACGGCCCTTCGGCCTCGACCTGAGCGGTCGCCGAGCGCGCGTGCTGGACATGATGCTGACGGCCCAGGCGACGCTCGTGGCCGGCTTCGAAGCGCTCGAAGACGCGCAGGGGTACGACGCGCCGAACGACCTGGGCCCGGAAGAACCCGCCGACGCCACCCCGGGGCGCTTCGGTCGCCACGTCTGGCACCGTCCTGAGGGCGGCGGCGGCCAAGCGCGCGTGATCGAGGAGGGGCGGGTGTTCGAACGCGGCGGCGTGAACGTCTCGGCCGTGCGCGGCGATCGGGTGCCGCCCAGCCTCGCGGCGACGCACCCGGGCACCGAGGGGCGCCCCTGGTTCGCCACCGGCGTGTCGATGGTGCTGCACGCGCGCAACCCGTTCGTACCCGCCTTTCACGCCAACTTCCGGTACTTCGAGGTCGGCGGGGAGGGGCCGACGGCCTGGTGGTTCGGCGGCGGCGCGGACCTGACCCCCGCGTACCCCGTGGCCGACGACGTGCGCCACTTCCACGCCACGCTGGCCGACTGGTGCGCCGCGCACCCGCAGGCCGACTACCCGGCGTGGAAGACGACGTGCGACGCGTACTTCACCGTGCGCCACCGCGGCGAGATGCGCGGCGTGGGCGGCGTCTTCTTCGACGAGCTCAGCCCCGTGGGCGCCGGCGACTTCGACGCCGACCTCGCCTGCGTGCAGGGCGGCATCGACGCGATCTTGCCGGCCTACGTCCCGCTGGTGGAGCGCCATCGCCGAGACCCCTACACCGCGACCGAGCGCGCCTGGCAGGCGGTGCGGCGCGGGCGCTACGTGGAGTTCAACCTGGTCTACGACCGCGGAACGCTGTTCGGCTTGCAGACCGGCGGCCACATCGAAGCCATCCTCATGTCCATGCCACCGATCGCTCGGTGGGCGTTCGACCACCAACCCGAGCCCGGCAGCCCGGAGGCCGCCGCGCTCGCCTACTTCCAGCCCCGCGCTTGGCTCGTGAGCCCCGGCGGGACCCCCGCGAGGAGCGACCCATGAGCGACGGACCGACCGGCATCGTGATGATGAACCTGGGGGGCCCCAAGACCCTCGACGACGTCAACCCCTTCTTGCGCGCGCTGTTCGAGGACCGCGAGATCATCCAGCTGCCGCTGCAGAAGTGGCTCGGGCCCTTCATCGCCGACCGCCGCACCAAGAAGATCCAGCAGCACTACCAGGAGATCGGCGGTGGCTCCCCCATCCTCGCGTGGACCGAGGAGCAGGGGCGCGGGATGGTCGAGCGCCTCGACCGGTTGTCGCCCGCGACCGCGCCGCACAAGTTCTACGTCGCCTTCCGGTACATCGAACCCACCAGCGAGACGGCCCTGAAGCAGATGGCGGCCGACGGCGTCACGCGCGCGGTGGCCTTCACCCAGTACCCGCAGTTCAGCTGCTCGACGACCGGATCCTCGCTCAACGAGCTGTGGCGCGCGGCGCGGCGCGTGGGGCTCGCCGACCGCTTCACCTGGTCGGTGCTCGACCGCTGGCCCACGCATCCGGGCTTCATCGATGCGATGGCGGAAACCGTGCGGCAAGGGCTCGCCAAGTTCGCCCCCGAAGACCAGGACGACGTGGTCATCGTGTTCAGCGCCCACTCGCTGCCGCTCGACGTCATCGACCGCGGGGACGCCTACCCGGCCGAGATCGGCGCGTCGGTGCACGAGGTGATGGAGCGCCTCGGCTACGGCCACGAGTACCTGATCAGCTACCAGTCCGACGTCGGCCCGGTGCGCTGGCTGGGCGCCTCGACCGAGAAGGTGCTCGTGGAGCTGGGCGCGAAGAAGCGCACCAACGTGCTGGTGGTGGGCATCGCCTTCACCAGCGACCACATCGAGACGCTGCACGAGCTGGACATCGAGTACGGCGAGGTGGCGCACGAGGCGGGGATCACGAACTTCCACCGCGCCCCGGCGCTCAACGGCATGCCCGAGTTCCAAGACGCGCTCGCCGACCTGGTCGCCGGCCACCTCGCCGACGGCGTGGCGTGCACCCCCAACTACGGTTTCCGTTGCCCCGGCTGCGTCAACCCGCAGTGCCGCAACGTGCTCAAGCCGGTGGCGCCGTACAAGCGCACGGCGGTGACGGTGTCGCCGAAGAACGCGCAGTACCCGTCGCGATGAGACCCGGGCGCTGAACGGCGGTACGCTCACCCGCATGAACCGCGTCGCCGTCGTCGGCGGGGGCCTCGCCGGCCTCGCCACCGCCCACGCCCTGCTGCACCTCCGCCCCGAGCTCGACGTCGTGGTGCTGGAGGCCACGGGCGCGCCCGGCGGCAAGGTCCGCACGTCCGTCGAGGACGGATACACCTTCGACTGGGGGCCGAACGGCTTCCTCGCCAACGTGCCCGAGACGCTGGTGCTCGCCCGCGAGCTGGGGCTCGAGGACCGGCTGCGACCCGCGGCGGACGCCGCGACCCAGCGCTTCCTCTACCGTGATGGCGGGCTGCGCGCGCTCCCGAACTCCCCCGGCAGCTTCCTGCGCTCCGAGTTGTTGTCGCTCCCTGGCAAGCTGCGCGCCCTGGCCGAACCGCTGCTCGCGCGCTCCGTGCGGCGCGAGGAGACGGTGTACGACTTCGTCGCGCGGCACTTCGGGTTCGAGGCGGCGCGCGTGTTCGCCGGTGTGTTCGTCGCGGGGATCACCGCCGGCGACCCGCGTGAACTGTCGCTCGACGCGCTGTTCCCGCGCCTGCGCAAGCTCGAAGCCACCCACGGCTCGCTGCTGCGCGGGATGGCAGCGGCGCGGCGCGCCGAGCGTGTGGCGCCGCCGCCGGCCGCGGCTGGCGGCGGCGCGAAGCGCGACGGCCGCCTCACCACGTTCGAAGGCGGCGTGCAGACGTTGATCGACGCGTTGGCGACCGAGCTCGGCGCCCGGCTGCGCACCGGAGCGCGCGCGGTGGCGCTCCGCGACGCGGCCGGGCGTCCGGGCGGCGGCGCGGTCGTCGAGTTGGCCGACGGCGAGGCGCTCGACGTGGACGCGGTGGTGCTCGCGACGCCGGCCTTCGCGGCCGCCGACCTGCTCGCGCACGACGTCCCGGACGCCGCCGCCGCGCTCGCGACGATCCGCTACGTCGACGTGGCGGTCGTGGCGCTGGGCTACGACCGGATCGACGTCGCGCGGCCCTTGGACGGCTTCGGCTTCCTGGCGCCCCGCGGCGAGGGGGTGCGGTCGCTGGGGGTGCTCTGGAGCTCGTCGACCTTCCCGGACCAAGCGCCGCCCGGCAAGGTGGCGCTGCGCGCGATCGCCGGCGGCGCGCTCGACCCGGGCTTCGTGGCGCTGCCGGACGAGGACGCGCTGGCCGCCGTGCGCCGCGACCTGGAGCGGACCATGGGGATCGTGGCGGAGCCGGAGTCGGTGAAGATCGTGCGCTGGCCGCGCGGCATCCCGCAGTTCGGGCTCGGGCACCGTGAGCGCGTGGCCACCGCGCGCGCCGCCCTCGCCAAGCGCCGCCCGAACGTGGCGCTCGCTGGAAACTACCTCGACGGCGTGGGGCTCAACGACGTGGTGCGCTCCGCGCAGGCGGCGGCGGAGCGGATCGCAGGGGTGCCGCGGGTCTGAACGCCGCCGATCGGCGCTGCGCGGCCGGGTGTGCTACACTCCCCAGTCGGATTCGCGCGCCCTGCGCGCGGACCGCGAGCCTACGCTGGGGAGGGTGACGACCCCCGCGCGAGGGCGCCCTCGAAGAACCGAGGAGCTCCCGGACCGACGGCTCCCTACGACCGTCCACCGCGCTGCCGGCGACCATGCCCGGCGCACCGGACGACCCGCCTCCGAGTCCCTCGGCGGCGTTGCTCCGCTCCACCGTGACCTTCGGGTCGCGGGCCGCGGGGGTCGAAGGACGTCGGACGCGCGGCCACGCACCACCAGCACATCGATAGGAGGTGCAACCATGGCCAACCCCGCGAAGTACGACCTGAACGTCATCCTCGACCCGAGCCTCACCGAGGCACAGATCCAGACCGAGAAGGACGCCGTCGCCACGCAGGTGGAACGCGCCGCTGGAACCGTGCTCGAGCTCGACGAGTGGGGCATCCGCCGCCTCGCGTACCCGATCCGCAAGGGCGGCGAGGGCTACTACCTCATCTACCGCCTAGAGCTCTCGGGCACGACGCCCAAGACGATCGAGGCCGCTCTGCGCCAGCGCGATAACGTCATGCGCGTTCTGGTCGTCAAGGACCGTCCCGAGTGGAAGACCAAGAAGGCGAAGCCCGCCGAAGGCGAAGCCGCAGCCTGAAGGTCGAAGGCGTCGATCACGCCGCCC
>JAABRX010000173.1 GCA_011390675.1 Trueperaceae bacterium
GAGCGCGAGCTCGCGGAGCAGCTCGGCGTCAGCCGCATCGTGGTGCGCGAGTCGCTCGGCCGGCTGCAGGCGCGCGGGCTGATCGAGATCCGCCCGGGCGTCGGCGCCTTCGTGGTGCCCATGCCCGACCACAGCGTCACCGAACCGCTGGGGCTCTACATCCGCCGCCACGGCGTCGGCCACGTCCACCTGTTCGAGGTCCGGCGCGCGCTCGAGCCCCAGATCGCGGCCGCGGCCGCGCGCCGCCAGAACCCGCGTGCGCTGGCGCTGCTCGCCGCCACGCAGCGCCGAACGGCGGCCGCCGCGGCGGATCTGGTCCGTGCGTCCGCCGATCCGGACGACGCCGCCTTCGACGACGAGGCGCGCGGCGACGAACGCCTCGAGGCGTTCGCCTGGGCGGACCTCTCCTTCCACGTGCACCTGGCGCAGGCGAGCGGCAACCCGCTGTTCGAGCTGCTGCTGCTCCCTCTGGTCGAACCGCTCCTGGAGGTCCGCCGCGCGGGCGCTCGCCGCCCTGGCGCGGCCGACCGCGCCACCGCCGAGCACGCGGCGATCTTGGCCGCCGTCGTCGCCGGCGACCCCACGGACGCGGCCACGGCGATGGCGCGCCACCTCGACAGCGTCGTCGCCCTACTCCAACCCACCGGCACCCCACCCCCCTCGGAGGCCCAGCCATGACCACGATCGACGAGACCCGCCGCGAACCCATGATCCAAGCCGTGCGCGCCTATTTCGAGGCCTGCAACACTGCCAGCCGCGAGCGCTTCGCTCAGGTCCTGGCCGAGGGCTGCGTGCACTACTTCCCGCCGCTCGCCGGCAGCCCCTACCTCGGCCGCGACGCGATCGCCGACCTGTGGATCGGCTTCGTCCGCGCCAAGGGCTCGACGTGGACGATCGACCGCCTGGTGTGCGACGGCACCGAGATCTGCGTCGAATGGACGCACTTCAAGCCGCAGGTGGGCGAGCACATCCGCGGGTCGGAGTGGTACACCTTCGACGCCGACGGCAAGATCGACGCCATCTGGGCCCACTACGCCTCGCCGCGCGACCCCGAGCGCCCCGCCAACGAGCTCGACGGCTTCGACTACGCCGCCCTCGACTACCCGCTGGCGCCCCCCGCGCTGGACCCGGCGATCGCCGCCGAGCGCGCGCGCAACCTCGCGGACGAAGCGTGAGCCAAGCGGACCCGCTCGATCCCGCCACCGCGCAGCGGCTGCGGGAGGTGTCGACGTCGACCCTCGCCACGGTGCTCTACCAGCACGGCTTCCGCACGCGCGTGGTGCGCAGCACCCAGCGGCTGCGTCCCGGGGGCCCCAGGATGGTGGGCGTCGCCCGCACGCTGCGCTACGTCGCCATGCGCGAGGATCTCGACACCCTGGCCGAGTGGAAGAAGCCGTCCAACCCACAGCGCGCCATCGCCGACGCGATCGGACCGGGCGAGGTGCTCATGCTCGAGGCGCGCGAGGACGTCAGTTGCGGCACCATGGGGGGCATGCTCGTGGCCCGCATGATGGTGCGCGGCGCTGCCGGCATCGTCTCGGACGGTCCATTCCGCGACGGTCCGTTCATCGCCGGGCTGGCGTTCCCCAGCTACGCGAACGGCATGAACGCCAACACCAACCTGATCGCCCACCACCCCGAGGACCTCGACGCCACCATCACCGTGGGCGGCGTGCAGGTGCGCCCCGGGGACGTGGTCGTGGGCGACGACGAGAGCGTCGTCGTCCTCCCCCGCCACCTGGCCGAGGAGGTCGCCGAAGCCGCGTGGGTCAAGGAGCGCGAGGAGGCGTGGATCGAGGCGCGCATCCTGGACGGCGCGCCGGTCGAGGGCACCTACCCCATGGACGCGGCCACCCGCGCCGCCTACGACGCTTCGGTGGCGTCCGGCGCCCCCGCCGGCGAAGGCGCCGCGAGGACGTCCTGAGGGAACCCCCAACCCACCCCGCGGCGCGCCGCCCACGCGACCGCCTCCTCGATGCGGGCGCGCACCGCGGCGCCCGCGAGGTCGGGTTCGTGGGTGAACAGGCAACGCGGGGCGACGGCGCTCGCGGCGTCCAGCCGCGCGGCCACCTCGCCCTCGTGCTCGAGCCGCGGCAGGCTCGCCACCAGGTGCAGCCGCTCGGCCGCGTCGAAGGCCGCGCCGTCGGCCTCGACGCGCGCAAGCAGGGCGCCGTCCAGGTGGTAGACCTCGGCCCGGTCGTCGTCGGCGGTGAGCAGCCCCACCACGCCCGCCTCGGCGTCGCGCCAGGCGCGCACCGCCTCCAGCCGACCCAAGAAGCGGTGGACCCGTGGCAGGCGGTCGATCGCCGCCGATCCGGCGAAGCGGCGAACGGCAGCGACGAAGCGCGCGTAGTGCGCCCGCGCCTCGGCGACCGAGGCGCCATCCGCGCCGTACGCGGTGGCGGCGCCCTGCCCGTGGAAGCCGAAGCGCAACCAGCCCGACGCCGCAGCGAACGCCGCGCGATGGCGCGTCGGGACGTCCTCGAGCGACCACTCGGCGTCCTCGAGGAACGCGTACAGGCTCACCACCGCACCGGCGCGCTCGTGCAGATCGCGGAGGTAGGCGAACGTCGGCTGCGTCCAGGGCGTGGCGTGGTCGCCGTCGCCGAGGTCGCGCAGGCACGCCGCCACGTCGTCGACGCTCAGGTGCAGAGGTCCCGTGGGCATCGCCCCCACGCTACCGCCGCGCGGCGCGCGGACCCCCAGGAGCAGCCATGACGATCACCGCCGTCCGCGTCACCCCTATCGCCTTCCGCGATCCGCCGCTGCTGAACGTGGTGGGCGTGCACCAGCCGTACGCGCTGCGCTCGATCGTCGAGGTCGAGACCGGCGACGGCTTCGTCGGGCTTGGCGAG
This sequence comes from Trueperaceae bacterium, assembly GCA_011390675.1. GTDB lineage: Bacteria > Deinococcota > Deinococci > Deinococcales > Trueperaceae > JAABTL01. The sequence continues at coordinate 2,856 of JAABRX010000173.1, forward strand.
ACGTACGGCGACACCGCCATGCGCGAGGGGCTCACCGCCGTGGCCCCGCACCTGGTGGGCCTCGACCCCTTCGACCTCGCCGGCCTGCGCGCGACGATCGACCGGCACCTCGCGGCCGGCACGGACGCCGGGCTGTCGGTGGCGCCCGGCACCTCGCGCCGCAACCTCCCGGTGAAGGTGGACGCGGCCTTCGAGGTCGCCTTCCTGGACCTGCAGGGGCAGCTGCTCGGAAGGCCGCTCGTCGACCTGCTCGGCGGCGCGGTGCGCGGCCGGGTGCCCTACAGCGCCTACCTCTTCTACAAGTTCGCCCGCCATCGGTCGCAGCCCGAGGACGACGAATGGGGCGCGGCGCTCGACCCGGACGGCATCGTCGCGCAGGCGCGGACGATGATCGAGCGGTACGGCTTCGAGTCGATCAAGCTCAAGGCCGGCGTCTTCGAACCCGACGCCGAGGCCGATGCCCTGCGCGCGCTCGCCGCCGCCTTCCCCGGCGCGCCGCTGCGCATCGACCCGAACGGCGGCTGGACGGTGGCCACCAGCCTGCGCATGGCGGCGCAGCTCGAGGGCGTCCTCGAGTACCTCGAGGACCCGGCGCCCGGGCTCGACGGCATGGCCGAGGTCGCTCGCCAGGTCGGCCAACCGCTGGCGACGAACATGGTGGTCACCGGCTTCGAGCACCTGCCCGAGGCGATCCGCCTCGGCTCGGCGCAGGTGATCCTCGCCGACCACCACTACTGGGGCGGTCTGCGCGCCACCCAGCACTTGGCGACGATCTGCCGCACGTGGGGGCTGGGGCTCTCGATGCACTCGAACTCGCACCTGGGCATCAGCCTCGCGGCCATGACCCACGTCGCCGCCGCCATCCCCAACCTCACCTACGCCTGCGACACGCACTACCCGTGGCAGGAGGACGAGGTGGTCGAGGGGGGCAAGCTCACCTTGGAGCGCGGCGCGCTGCGCGTCCCGGACGGCCCCGGGCTGGGCGTGCGGCTCGACCGCGACGCGCTCGCGCGGCTGCACGAGGCCTACCGCACCTGCGGCATCCGCGACCGCGACGACGTCGCCGAGATGCGCGCCTACCGCCCCGACTGGACCGGCGCGCTGCCGCGCTTCTGACATGAACCTGCGACTGACGGTCCCACGCTGGTTCGACGGACGCGAGGCGCACGCCCGGCGCTGGACGCTGACGGTGGCGGACGGGCGCATCGCCGGCCTGGAAGCCGCGAACGGCGCCTCGCCGTTCGACGTCGACGTCAACCTCGACCTCGACCTCGACCTCGGTGCCGAGGACGCCACGCTGCTCCCCGGCCTCATCGACGCGCACGTCCACCTGGCGATCACGAACACCGACCCCGCCACCCGCGAGCTCCCTCCGGCGCTGCTGGCGTTGCGGATGGTGCGCAACGGCCACGCCCAGCTGCGCGCCGGCGTCACCACCGTGCGCGACTTGGGCGCCCCGGACGGCCTCGACGGCCAGCTGCGGCGGGCGTTCGCCGAGGGGCTGGCGACGGGTCCGCGGCTGCACCTCGCGGGTCGGCCACTGGTGGCGCCCGGAGGCCACGCGGCCTTCATGGGGCGGCCGGTGGCGAGCGCCGACGACGCGCGCCGCGCGGTCGCCGAGGCGGTGGCGGCCGGCGTCGACTGGGTGAAGCTCATGGCGACCGCCGGGCTCAGCACCGCCGGCGCCGAGGCGTCCGAGCAGCAGCTGCCGGACGCCGTGCTCCAGGCCGCCGTCTCCGAGGCGCACGCCGCGGGGCTGCCGGTGGCGGCGCACGCGGTCGCCGGACCGGGCGTCCGCGCGGCGATCCTCGCGGGCGTCGACTCGCTCGAGCACGGCTACGCGCTGGACGCCGACGACGTCGCCGCGATGCACGACCGCGGCACCGTCTACGTGCCCACCCGCACGGTCGTGCGCCAGGTGGCCGAGGCGTTCGAGATCGAGGGGTCGCGGCCGCCGGCCCGGGCGCGAGCCGCCGCCAAGCGTGCCGATGCCACCCACGGCGACGCCATCCGCCGCGCGCTCGCGGCCGGCGTCCCGATCGTCGCCGGTACGGACTACCAGCACGGCGCGCTGCCGCTCGAGGTGGCGCTGCTCGTCGACGCCGGGCTCACCCCCACCGAGGCGTTGCGCGCCGCGACGAGCGCCGCCGCCCGGCTGCTGCGCCGCCCCGACCTGGGGACGCTGGAGGTCGGTGCGCGCGCCGACCTGCTGGTGGTGCGCGGCGACCCGCTGCGCGACGTGCGCGCGCTGCGCGATCCGCTGCTGGTGGTTCAGGGCGGCGCGGTGGTGTGGTGCGCGCCCGAGTTGGCCCGGCGCGGCGTCTCGGCGTCGCTCGGCACCCGAACGCTCAGTCCAGGAACACCGGGCTGACCCACGCCGCCTGCCCGTCCGCCTGCATCAGCCGTAGGTAGACGAAGCCGCCGGCCGCAGGCGGGGTGATGGTGAGGTCGTGCTCCAGCGCCCACTCGCGCTCGGGGGCGGCGCGCTGCACCACCATCGCCGGACCGGTGACGTCGCTGCCGTACCGGCCCACCGACGCGGCCACCAGCTGCGGAAGCGTCGCTTCGATGGTGCCCACCTCGCTGGTGACCTCCAGTCGCGCGTCGGCGTCGCCGTCGACCTCGAGCAGCAGCGTCTGCGGACCGCCCGCCTGGTGGTGCGTGCCGCCGACCGCGCCCGAGGGCACCGAGCGCGAGCGGCAGGTCCACGCGACGTGCGCCTCGCCGCGCTCCAACACCTGCTCGGTGGGTTCGAGTTCATAGGTGGCGTAGCCGGGGTAGCGGAAGTACGGGGTGGCCGCCACCAACCGCCCGCCATGCACGCGCGCGATCACGTTCCAGTCGGCGATCGTGCCGTGGCGCCCCCATCCGGTCTCGACGCGCACCAGGTGGCGACCGGCCGTGAAGGCCGACGACGCCGGCACCACCGGCAGCGGCCGAACGCGCCAGCCCGAGGCGTCGCCCTCGATCAGCTCGAGGCGCACCACCGTGTCGGTGGCGCGCACCGCCACGTGCACCCGCATCGCGTCGCGGCGGGCGACCGAACCGCCGATGCCGACGCCGTCCAGCTCGAAGTCCACCGCCAGGTTCGGACCGGTCGAGGCGACCGTCCGCCGCGCGCGCAGCGCGTCGAGGATGGCGGCCGGGCTGCGCCCTTCGGCGAGCACCCCCACGCGCCCGTGGCCGTAATGGCCCGGGTAGCCGTCGTGGCTGTCGGTGCCGGCCTGGAAGCCGAAGCGGTGGCCGGCCACCAGCCCGGCGCGCGCCGTGGACGCCCCTTGGCGGAAGCCCATGTTCTCGCCGTACGGGTAGGGCGCGTCGTCGGCCTCCGAGCTCCCGTGGCTCGAGAAGACCTCGAGCACCGGCGAGCGGCGGGGGTCGAACGAGCTCCAGTCGATGCCGCGGTACCCGGTGGCGTACCCGATGTGGTGCGGCAGCACCAGCGGGTCCTCACCCGCGGCGCGCAGCGCGGCCTCGAGGCCCGCCGGCGTGGCCGCATCCAACAGCGGCAAGGCGGCCGAGCCGTACGCGTTGTGGTCGCCGTGGCGGCGCGAGTGCCACTCGTAGCTCGGGATCGCCACGACCCGGCCGCGCGCGTTCGCGGCGGCCGTGGAGGCGAGCAGGTCGGGCCACGCGCGCTGCAGCTTGGCGAAGCCGCCCAGGTGCTTGAGGATCAGCGCGTCGTGGCGTTCGACGTCGGTGGGCATGTCGGGCCAGAACGCGTGCCCGGTGACGCTGCAGAAGTCGAGGTGCCCCTCGGCGTTGGCGAGTGCACGCTCCAGGGTCCCGAACCCGTAGCTGACCGCGCAGTGCACGTGCAGGTCGCCCCAGAGCCAGGACGCCGCCACGCCTACACGCCCGAGTAGACCGAGAAGCCGCCGTCGATCGGCACCACCGCGCCGGTGACGAAGCGGCTCGCATCGCTGAGCAGCCACAAGAGCGCGCCCAGGAGTTCGTCCGGCTCACCGAAGCGGCCCATGGGGGTGTTGTCGATGATCGCCTGGCCACGAGCGGTGAGGCTGCCGTCCTCGTTCAGGAGGAGTCGGCGGTTCTGCTCGGCCACGAAGAACCCCGGGCAGATCGCGTTCACGCGCAGCTTCTCGCCGTGCTGCTTGGCGAGCGTCGTCGCCAACCAGCGGGTGAAGTTGTCGATCGCGGCCTTGGCCGCCGAGTACCCGGCGACGCGCGTGACCGACTGGATCGCCGCCATCGACGAGACGTTGACGATCGCGCCCGCGCCCTGGTCGACCATCGCCTTGGCGAACACCTGCGAGGGGAGGAACGAGCCGAAGAAGTTGAGCTCCATCACCCCGCGCATGGCGTCCGGGGCGAGGTCGAAGAAGGTCTGCTCGGGCGTGAGGGTGGCGCCGGGCAGGTTGCCGCCGGCGGCGTTCACCAGCAGGTCGATGC
>JAABRX010000174.1 GCA_011390675.1 Trueperaceae bacterium
GCGGTCAGCGCGACCGTCTCCTCGTCGTTCATCGCCATGCGCGCGAAGGTCTCGCGGATGTCGCGGGCCGAGGCGAGCGGGTCGGGCTGGCTGTTCGGGCCCTCGGGGTTGACGTAGATCAGCCCCATCTGGACGGCGGCGAGCGGGTCCTCGAGGTCGCGATCGCCCGAGTAGCGCTCGTCGCCGAGCCACTCGTCCTCCTTGCCCCAGTAGACGTCCTGCTCGGGCTCCCACACGTCGGCGCGACCGCCGGCGAAGCCGAAGGTCCGGAAGCCCATCGACTCCAACGCGACGTTGCCCGTGAGCACCATCAGGTCGGCCCAGGAGAGGCTCTTTCCGTACTTGCGCTTGATGGGCCACAGCAGCCGGCGCGCCTTGTCGAGGTTGGCGTTGTCCGGCCAGCTGTTGAGCGGGGCGAAGCGCTGCGTCCCCGTCGAGGCGCCGCCGCGGCCGTCGCCGGTCCGGTAGGTGCCGGCGCTGTGCCAGGCCATGCGGATGAAGAACGGCCCGTAGTGGCCGTAGTCGGCCGGCCACCAATCCTGGGAGTCGGTCATCAGCGCGTGGAGGTCGCGCTTGACCGCCGCCAGGTCCAGCTCACCGAACGCCTTGGCGTAATCGAAGTCCGGGCCCATCGGGTCGGAGAGCGACGAGTGTTGGCGCAAGATGCCGAGGTTCAGCTGGTTCGGCCACCAGTCGCGGTTCGATCGGGGCGAGGTCGCTCGGGTCGTGGGCAGGGCGCTGTCGTGGACCGGGCACTTGGCTTCGTCGCTCATGCATGCTCCTATCGTGGATCGTGGCGCCCGCGAGCTCGCGGGCGCCGCGACGTCTTCGGGGACCTTCTCGATGGTCCCGACCGCTGCCTACGATACGTGGCCGGACGGCGCAGCACCGTCCCCTGGGGTCGGCCGGTGCTCCGTGGCCGATCGATGTCCGGCTTGACGGCGGGAGGGCAGAAGGCGTAGCGTACAAGCCATACAGGTAAACGTTGTCCTGCCGCCCTTGGCGCACGCTCGCCGGCGGTTGGAAGGAGTACGCCCCCATGCCCCGTGAACCCTCGAAGCCCCGTGCGAAGGCCCCGACGATCAAGGACGTCGCGCGGCTGGCCGGGGTCTCGTTCGCGACGGTCTCGCGCGTGGTGAACGACTCCAAGCCCGTCAACGAGCCGACGCGCGAGCGCGTGCTCCACGCGATCGACGTGCTGAACTACGTGCCCAACAGCCTGGCGCGCGGCCTGCAGACGCAGGAGTCGCGCATGCTCGGGATGATCATGCCGGAGATCGGCTCCTCTGGCGCTGCGCAGATCCTTCAGGGGGCGGAGGACGCCGCGCGCGCCGCAGGGTTCGCGATGATGCTGATGAACACCGCCGCCGCCGTCCGACGTGAGCTCGAGTCGTTGTCGATGCTGCTCGAGCGCCAGGTGGACGGAGCGATCTGGGTGGCCGCCCGCTTCACGCCCGACCACGCGACCTGGCTCGAACGGCACCGCGTCCCGATCGTCGCCTTGGCGCAGGACTTCCACACCCTGGGCGTCCCGAGCGTACTGGTGGACAACCACGGTGCAGCACGGGAGGCCACCGAGTTCATCCTCGGGCGTGGGCACCGCCGCGTCGCGATGATCGCGGCCGATCCCACCGACCTGGCGGTCGGTCGCGATCGGCGCTTGGGGTACGAGGCGGCCCTGCGCGCCCAGGGCCTCGAGGTCGACGTCGAGCTGGTCGTCGAAGCCGACGTGTCGTCGCAGCAGAGCGGTTACGACGCCATGGCACGGCTCGATCGCCACGCGCCCACCGCCGTCCTCGCGGCGTCGGACCTGCTCGCCATGGGCGCGATGCGCTACCAGCTCGAGCGCGGCCGTTCGATCCCCGGGGACGTCTCGATCATGGGGTTCGACGACCTCGACGTCGCGTCGCACCCGGCGATGCGCTTGACGACGATCGCGTTCGATTTCGTCGAGCTCGGCGCCTTGGCGACGCGCACGCTCATCGAGGCCATCGAACACCCAGGCGCGACGGCGGAGGCTCGCATCGTGCCGCATCGTCTGATCGTCCGTGACTCGGTCGGTTCGCCATGACCGTGCGCACTCGTTGGGAAAACGTTTGCTCGGCCCGGAGCGGAGGTGGTCCCTGACCGATCGCCTCCGCCGGCGACCCGATCTGCCCCCCGTCCACGATCCCCGTTCCACGCTACAAGGAGGAACTCCATGACCCGTCCCGCACCCCAGATCCTCTTGGCCGTACTCGCCGCCGCCCTCTTCGGCACGAGCAGCGTTCAGGCCCAGGACGCGCTCACGTGCGTGCCCACCGATCCGGTCACGCTCGATCTCTACCTCGAGACCGGCTTCGACCTTCCCGACCGCCTCGCTGCGGAGTTCACGCAGCAGTTCCCGAACGTCACGTTTGACATTCGCAAGGACCAGTTCCAGGTGATCACCGAGAACGGGCCGCGCGTGATGGCGAGCGAGAACGCCCCCGACCTGGTGCGCATCCCGCAGCTCGTGGGCCCGGCGCAGGACGGCCTGCTGCTCAACCTCGACCCGTACTACGACGAGCTGGGTTGGAGCGGATGGTCGCAGTCCCTGCTGGACCAGATGCGCGTCGGTGCGGACGGCATTCGCGGCGCCGGCTCGCTCTACGGGCTCGGCATCGGCTACAACGTGACCGGCGTCTTCTACAACAAGGAGCAGGCGGCGGCCATCGGCATGGACGTGCCTCCGGCGACGATCGCCGAGTTCGACGCGCTGCTCGCGGCGGCCGCCGAGGCAGGCCTGCAGCCGATCATGCAGTTCAACGACATCGGCGGCATTGCCTTCCCGTACCAGGCGCTCCTCAACCAGTACGGTGACCCTGCTGCGGTCGCGGACTGGATCTACCAGCGCCCCGGTGCCTCGTTCGACACCCCGGCCGCCACGCGCGCCGCCGAGCACATCGCCGCCTGGGGCGCGGCCGGGTACTTCCCGCCCGATGCCAACGCGCTCGACTACACCAGCATGATGGGCCGCTTCACCGCCGGCGACGGCGTGTTCATGTTCAACGGCGACTGGGAGTCGGCCAACCTCGACACCGCCATGGGCGAGAACGTCGGCTTCTTCCTGTTCCCACCCGAGACCGCGGGCGACCCGTTCGTGGCGATGAGCGCCCCAGGTACGTACGTCGTCCCTGCGCGCGCCGAGAACCCGGACGCCATGGTCTGCTTCCTGCACTGGGTGCACACCGACGAGGCGGCGCGCCGCATCATCGTCGAGACCACCGGCGCTGCCCCCGGCGGTCCGGCTGATCTCCCGATCCCGGCCGTCCCGGCGGGTTCGGTCTACGAGCAGACCCTCGAGGCGCACCGCACCCTCGCGGCGTCGGGGGTCGCCATCGACTTCATCGCCAACGCGACGCCCGGCATCTACGCGGGCGCCTTCCGCCCGGAACTCCAGCTGCTCGTCGCCGGGCGCAGCGACCCGGCCGCCTTCGCGGCCGCCATCCAGGGCGCCTACGCCCGCGAGCTCGGGCGCTGAGCGACGCCGTACCGTAGGCCGTGAACCCTTCGCCCCCCCGAGATCCACCTCCGCGCCGCCGTACGGCGGCGCGGGGGTCGTGGATGGCGTGGCTCTACGTCGCCCCGGCGCTCGCCATGTACGTCGGGTTCGTGGTGGCACCGCTCGCCCGCAGCGTCGGGTACTCGTTCTACGACTGGAACGGGATCGTCGACGGCACGTGGGTCGGCCTGGCCAACTACCAGCGGGTCCTGACCGACCCGGAGCTCGTCAACGCGCTGCTCAACGCCTTCCAGCTCATCTTCTTCTTCACCGTCCTGCCGGTCTTGTTCGGTCTGATCGCTGCAGCCACCATCCACCGCGTGGCCCGCGGGCCCTTCGGTACCGTCGCCCGCACGACCCTCTTCTTGCCTCAGGTCATCCCGCTCGTGGCGGCCGGCATCACGTGGAAGTGGGCCTACGCGAACACCGGTGCGGTCAACGAGTTGCTCCGCGGCGTAGGGCTCGGTGGCTTGGCGCGACCCTGGCTCGCCGACTTCGACGCGGCGCTTCCGGCGGTCGGCATCATCGGGACCTGGGTGATCCTCGGGTTCAGCACCGTGCTCCTTCTGTCCGGCCTCGGGAAGATCGACGAGTCCCTGTACGAAGCCGCGCGCATCGACGGCGCCGGACCCCTTTGGGAGTTCCGCGCCATCACGGTGCCCGGGCTGATCCGCGAGATCGGCGTCTCCGTGACCGTGTCGATGATCGCCGCGCTGGCCAGCTTCGACATCGTGTACAGCACCACCTTCGGCGGCCCGGGCCGCGAGACGATGGTGCCCGGCATCCTCATCTACCGGCTGGCGTTCGCCGAGCGCAACGTCGGCCTCGCTTCGGCGTTGGCCGTCGTGCTGATGCTCCTCATCGTGGTACTCGTCCTCGGCGTGCAGCGCTTCTTCCGGAGGTACGACGCATGAGGGTGTCGTGGAGCGAGCGGATCGTCGGTCGGGCCGTGCTCCTGGTGTTCATGGCGTTCACGGCCATGCCGTTCGTCAGCCTGCTCCTCACCGCCCTCCAGCCCCGGGGCCGGATTCCCACCGGTCTGGCATGGCCGACCGACCCCCAATGGGGCAACTTCGTCGCCGCCTTCGAGGCCGCCCAGCTGGGCGCTCTGCTCGTGTCCAGCGGCCTCATCGTGTTGGGCGTCGTCCCCGCTTCGCTCGCGATCGCGACCCTGGCGGGCTACGGCCTCGCCGTGCTGAACGTGCGGGGCGGCCGCTGGCTCTTCCTATTCTTGCTGCTCGGCCTGACGATCCCGTTCGAGTCGCTCGTGATCCCGCTGTACTACCAGATGGAGGCGCTCGGACTTCTGAACACGCGCTGGGCGCTCATCTTGCCGCTCATCGGTGTATTCATGCCGTTCGGCGTCTACTGGATGCGCACCCACTTCTTGTCGGTGCCCAAGGAGCTGAGCGAAGCGGCCCGGATCGACGGGGCAGGACCCTGGCAGTCGTTCCTGCGCGTCCACTTGCCGCTCGCCGTTCCGTCCCTCTCCTCGCTCGCCATCCTGCTCTTCCTATGGACGTGGAACCAGTTCCTCCTGGCGATCGTGCTGATCGACGACCCGACGAAGCGGACCATGGCCGGCGCCCTCGGTGCGTTCCAGGGCCGCTACGGCACCGATGTCGTGCTGCTGTCCGCCGGCGCGCTGCTGATCATGGCGCCGACCATCGCGCTGTACCTGGCGTTCCAACGCTCTTTCGTGAACGCGCTCCTCGCGGGGAGCGTGAAGGGCTGATGCCCGCGCCTCCGCGCCACCCCCTCGTTCCACCGACCGACGCCCCGAGCGTCGACCCCATCGACCCGCCACGGAGGCCACGCCCCGCATGCCGCTAGATCCCTACCTCGCCGACCTTCTGCCCGGCCTGACACCGCTCCCCGACCCGCTCGACTTCGCCACGTTCCGCGCGCTCGATCGCGCCGACAGCGACGAGATGTTCGCCGAGGTCGGCGAGCCCGGTCCGGAGGTCCGCGAACGCCACCTCGTGACCGTCCCGGTGGCCGGTGGGGCGATCGAAGCTCTCGTCTACGTCCCACCCGGACCGGGTCCGCACCCCGCGCACCTCTTCGTGCATGGCGGCGGCTGGGGTCTCGGATCCATCCACCACGCCGTCGTCGACGCCACGTGCCGCGAGCGCTGCGTGGGGGCCGGCTGCGTCGTGGTCTCCGTCGGCTACCGCAAAGCCCCCGAGCACGAGTTCCCGGTCCCGCTCGACGACGCCTTCGTGGCGCTCCGGTGGCTCGTCGACCATGCGGAGGCGCTCGCCGTGCGTCGCGACCTCGTCACGATCGGGGGGCAGTCGGCAGGCGGCAACCTCGCCGCGGCCGTTGCGCTCAGAGCCCGCGACGAGGGTGGCCCGGCCATCGCCTTCCAACTGCTCGAGATCCCCGCGCTCGACCTGACGTTCGCCGGCGCTTCCGTGGCGACCTACGCCACCGGGTACGGGCTGACCGCCCGCGGCATGGAGCAGTTCCGCGACGCCTACGTCCGCGGTCCGGATGACCTGACGCATCCGTACGCCTCGCCGCTCTTGGCGCCGGACCTCACGGGCCTACCGCCCGCCCACGTGATGGTCGCCGAGTTCGACGTCCTGCGCGACGAGGGTGAGGCGTACGTGCGCCGACTGAACGAAGCGGGGGTGCCGGCCACGCTCGCGATGCACGCCGGCCACATCCACGGCTCCGGAAGTTACACGGCGGTCATGGCGAGCGCCAGAGCATGGCGCGACGAGGTGATCGACACGCTCAAGGCGGTGCACGAGCGCCTCGACCCCGCGGATCGCAACCCGCCCGATTTCGCTCGCTGAGCCCCGCTTCACGCCGTTCGGGCGTCCTGCGGGGCGGCACCTCGTGCATCCCTTCACTTGTCGACTTTGTACACAGTCTGTCTAACCTTCGACGACCTAGACTTCGGCGTTCCACGCGGAGTCGCCGCCAAGGGTGCCCTTCCTCATTCGGGCGTCCACCCAGCCAACGCGCCTCCGCATCGCTCGGTCCCGTGGAGGTGACCCGATGGATCTACCGGTTCTGACGCCAGGCCAGTTCGACCTGATCTACAACGGCTTCTCGTTGGCCATCGCGGCGATGGGTGCAGGCTTCCTGTACTTCATCCTGTCGCGAGGGCAGGTCGCGCCCGCCTACCGCACGGCCCTGACGGTCTCCGCGCTCGTCGTGGCGATCGCCTTCTACCACTACCTGCGCATCTTCGAGAGCTGGGCGGCCGCCTACGTGCTCGAGGGCGGCATGTACGTGGCCTCCGGCACGCCGTTCAACGACGCCTACCGCTACGTCGACTGGCTGCTCACCGTCCCGCTGCTCCTGGTCGAGGCCGTGCTGGTGCTGCGCCTCAAGTCGGGCGCGGGCGGCATGATCGCGCGCCTCGCGCTCGCTGCGACCCTGATGATCGTCACCGGCTACCCGGGCGAGGTCGCCTCCGACACCGCGACGCGCCTCATCTGGGGCACGATCAGCACGCTCCCCTTCCTGTACATCCTCTACGTGCTGTGGGTGGAGCTCGGCAAGTCGCTCGCCGCTCAGCCCGAGAAGGTGCGCGTCTTGGTACGCAACCTCCGGCTCCTGCTGCTCGCGAGCTGGGGTGT
>JAABRX010000175.1 GCA_011390675.1 Trueperaceae bacterium
CGCACCCGAAGTCGACGCCCAGCTCGCGCAGCAGCGCGTCGGCCGGCGCCATCGTCGGCCAGTCCGAGCGGCTCCCCATGACGAGGAGCACCGCCGGCCAACGGCCGTCGCGTTCGAGGTCGGCGTCGGCGCGGGGCGCGCCGTCGATCGGTGCCGGGGTGGCGCTCGGGTCGTGGTCGGTCACGGTCCCTCCTCCAGGTTCGTGGGGTGCGTGGCGCGCGCGAGCCGATCGGCGACCGCGCGCCACGCCGCGGTGTCGGGGACGTCCTCCACCCACACCTCGCGCGCGCCTTCCGTGTCCAGCGCGCGCAGGGAGGCGTAGAGGACGGTCGCGGCAGCGGTCGGATCGTCCGGCAGCGTCGCCCAGGCGCCGACGTGGCCCGCGGGCGGCGTGCGCCGCGCGAGCACCGCCACGTCGGGCGCCGCCCGGTCGCCCTCGCCCGCGGCGACCCGCCGCGCCGGGGTGCGCGGGGCGTAGTGGCGCGCGAGGGCGCCCGGCACCCGCACGTCCTGGCCCGCCGCCGCGGCGCCGGCGGCGGCGAACGCCTCGCCTGCGACGGCCGCGAGCGCCGCCTCGGCGACGTGCCCGGGCCTGCGCACGAGCGGGTGCTCGCCCGTGAGGTCGACGATCGTCGATTCGATGCCGACGTCGCAGGCACCCCCGTCGACGACGAGGAGCTCGTCGCCGCCCGGCGCATCGGACAGGTCGTCGAGCACGTCCTGGGCCCGGGTGGGGCTGAGGTGACCGAAGCGGTTGGCCGACGGCGCGGCGACGCCGTCGCCGAAGGCGCGCAGCAGCGCCAACGCGACCGGATGGTTCGGTACCCGCACGGCGACGGTCGCTTGGCCTCCGGTGACGGCGTACGGCACCGCCGGGTGCCGCCGCAGGACCATCGTCAGCGGACCGGGCCAGAAGGCGCGGGCGAGCGACCAGGCGACCGGCGGCACGTCGACCGCCCAACGCTCGAGCGCGCCGACGTCGGGGAGGTGGACGATCAGGGGGTGGTCGCTCGGCCGCCCCTTGGCGCGGAAGACCTTCGCGACCGCCGCAGCGTCGCGCGCCGCGGCGCCGAGGCCGTAGACGGTCTCGGTCGGGAACGCCACCAGGCCGCCCCCGCGCCAGACCTCGGCGGCGACCGCGGCCGCCGTGGCGAGCTCGGCATCGGTGCGGGGGACGAGTCGGCGCGGCACGGACGCGAGGTTAGCCCGAGCGACCGCGCTCCATGGCGGGGCGGCCGACGAGCAGGAGGCGGACGTCGTTCACGTTCGTACCGGTCGGGCCGGGGACGAAGAGGGCGTCGGCGCGCTCGAAGACGCTCGCGCTGTCGTTCCGGTCGAGCGCCGCCCGCGCCCACGCGCGATCGACGCGCCGCCACAGGTCGGGCCCGACGAGCGCGCCGGCGTGCGGTCCCGTGCCGTCGATGCCGTCGCTGTCGGCGCACAGGGCCCAGATCGGGGCGCCATCGGGCAGCGCGAGCGCGAGGCCGAGGGCCGCCTCGCTGTTCCGCCCGCCGCGACCGTCGCCGCGCACCGTGACCGTCGTCTCGCCGCCACTGACGAAGGCGCAGGGCGGCTGCAGCGGTCCGGCGCCGTCGAGGCAGCCCAGCGCCACCGCGGCGAGGAAGCCGCCGGCGTCGCGCGCCTCGCCGGTGAGGTCGGGGGCGAGCAGGGCGGTCGGGAGACCCGCGCGCCGCAGCCGCTGCGCGGCCGCGTCGAGCGAACGCCGCGCGGACGCCACGACGATCGTGCGCACGCGCGACCAGGTCGCGGCGCCCGCCGCGGGCGCCGGCGCGAGGGCCCCCGCCGTGAGGCGCGCTCGCGCGCCGGGCGCGTCGACCCCGTAGCGATCGAGGACCGCCAGGGCGTCCGCGTCGCTGGTCGGGTCGGGGACCGTGGGTCCGCTCGCGACGTCGGCCGGGTCGTCGCCGACGACGTCCGAGATCACGAGCGCGGTGACCGGTGCCGGCGCGGCGCGGGCGGCGAGGCGACCGCCGGCGGCGGCGCCCAGGCGTCGGCGGACCACGTTCATCGCCGCGACGTCGGCCCCGCTGCGCAACAGGTCCGACACGACCTCCTGGAGGTCGGCGAGCGCCAAACCCGCCGGGGCGCCCAACAGCGCGCTGCCGCCGCCCGAGACCAGCACCAGGACGTGGTCGTCGGCTCCGGCCCCGTCGACCAGGGCGAGCAAGCGCTCGGTGGCCTCGGCACCGGCCGCGTCGGGCACCGGGTGCGCTGCCTCGAGCACGGCGATGCCGCGGGCCGCGCGGTCGCACCGCGGCGGGTCGCACCGCGCCGTCCTCGCCGCCGCGCCGAACGACGACGGCCCCTTGGACCGCGGTCCCGCGCGCGGCGTACGCCTCCTCCACCGCGCGCGCCATCGCCACCGCGGCCTTGCCCGCCCCCACGACGACGAGCCGCCCCGCCGGCGGCTCCGGAAGGTGCGGGCGCACGGCAGCGGCCGGGTCGGCGGCGGCGACGGCGGCCGCGAAGGCCGCCCGCAGCAGCGCCTCTGGATGCTCCTCCATGCGCTCAGGGTACACTCGACCTCGTGTTCGGTCCCTTCCGCCGCCAAGACCCCCGCTTCCGCGACGACGGGCAAGCGCTGTGGGCGCGCGTCCGCACCGCGCGCAACGGTGAGGTCATCCAGGTCCGATTGTCGAAGACCAGCGAGATGAGCTTGGAGGCCGGCGGGTACTTCGTGCGCAAGACGCTCGTAGGCTCCAAGACACTGGACCAGGCGACCCTCGAGGTGACGACCAACCGCGGCCACAAGGTGACGCAGGCGGTGGTCGACGGTGGCGTGCTGCTGCCGGTGCGCGAGTGGCGCGACGAGGACCTCGGCTGACCCAAGGCACGCGCCGCCGGGCTCGAACCTGATACCATCGGCAACGACCGATGGACACCGACCCGATCCTCACGTTTCGCGCGCCCGCCCGGGAACCCGGGCGGGTCGACGCCGTCGTCTCCCCCGTCCTGGAGCTCGTCTACGCCGCCTTCCTGATCCAGAAGCGCGGGCCCGTGCCCCCGAGCGCGCCGACGACGCCGGCTTGGACGCGCCGCGTCGCGGCCGAGGCCCCCGAGGTCCTGGCGGCCGTCCACGGTCTGTGGGAGCGCGCCGACGCGTCGGGAGCGCCCGAAGGCGGTGCGGGCGTGGAGTCGTTCCTGCTCGCCGCTCGCTACGGCTACGTGCGCGACGCGGACCCCGAGCGCTTCCTCGGCGACGCCGTCGGGCTCGCCGCGCGCTCGCTCGGCGAAGGGGGCGCGTGGGGCGACGAGGACGCCGGCGTCGCCGAGCGCGTCGCCGCGCGCTTGCAGGCGCTCGGCGAGCCGTCGTTCGCGGCGGCGTGGACCGCCGCCCACCGCCAGCTCTGGCGCAGCCTCCGTCCCATGTGGGAGCGCGATGGCCGACCCGCGTCCGAGGCCGCCGTCGAGGCCTTCCGGCGCGGCTACGAGGCCTCCGGGAGCGCGCTCGCAGCGCTGCCCGCGCACCATTTCGTGCGCTTCGAGTCGGGCGCGGCGTCGATCGAGCGCGCCGAGCGCGAGGGCCGCATCATCGTCGTGCCGCTCGGGCTCGCCGCCACGGGCGGGTTCCACTTCGACGTCGACGGCACGCTGTACGTCGGCTTCGGCCTCCAGGCCGAGCAGGTCCACGAGCGAACGGCCGAGCACGTGGCGGTGCTGGCGCAGCGCATGAAGGCGTTCGCCGATCCGACGCGCGCCTTGCTGCTGGCGCTCATCGGGCGCTTCTCGGGGTTGCACCTGACGGTCGGCGACCTCGCGGATCAAGCCGGCGTGTCGCAGCCGACCGTGAGCGGCCACCTGCGGATGCTGCGGGAGGCAGGGCTCGTGCGCCTCGAGAAGCGGGGCAACAAGGCCTTCCACACGCTCGACGAAGACGCCATCCGAGCCGTCCTGCACGAGTACGAGCAGGCCATCCTGGACGGCGCGGCCACTTCGGGGGACGATCCTGCATAGGCGCGGACCCATATAGGCTTGACATGATCGGCGTCGACCGCTATTCTTTCATCGGAGGTCGACGATGTTTCAAACTTCTGGCTTGATCCGCATCCTGGCCGATGCCCGACTGACCGACCTGCGGCGCCCCGCGCGCCCCGATCGGTCGAACGCCCGCTGACCCGAGCACCCTTCATCGGCGCTCTGCTATCGTTAGCCATGATCCAACCCGAGACCGCCACCACCGTCCTCGCCGCCGCCCGTCGCGGCGGCGCCGACTTCGCCGAGCTCTACGCCGAGCGCTGGCGCCGCAAGTCGCTGCGGACCATCGACGGCCGCGTCGAAGACGCGACGAGCAGCATCCAGCACGGCGTCGGCCTGCGCCTCTTCTTCGGCCACGACGTCGTCTACGCCTACACCAACGACCTCTCGGACGGCGCGCTGCGCGAGCTGACCGAAGCGCTGTTGCGCCTGCGCGGGGCGCCCGCGGCGGCCCCCGACGACGCCGGCCGCGGCGGCCTCGACCTGCGCCGCCCACAGTCCGCGCCGTCCGACCCCCACGCCCCGTCCGTTCCCTTCGAAGCCCATCCCAAGGCGTGGCGCCTGGAGCGCCTGCGCGAGCTCGATGCGGGTGCCCGCATCGACCCCGCCGTGCGTCAGGTCGAGGGCCGCCTGCTCGAGTGGGAGCAGGACGTGACCGTCGTCAACAGCGAGGGGGCATGGATCGACGACCGGCGCGTGCGCACCCGCCTGGTCGCGCAGGTGATCGCCGCCGACGGCCGCGAGACGCAGACCGGCTTCGACGGACCAGGCCTCGCGATGGGGCTCGAGCTGTTCGACGCCTTCCCGCCGGCGGAGGTCGGCAAGCGCGCCGCCGCCCAAGCGCTCGTCAACCTGCGCGCCAAGAAGGCGCCGGCGGGCACCATGCCGGTCGTCATCGGCAACGCGTTCGGCGGCGTGATCTTCCATGAGGCGCTCGGCCACCTGCTCGAGACGACGTCGGTCGCCCGCAACGCGTCGGCGCTCACCGGCAAGCTCGGCGAGCGGGTCGCGAGCGACGTCGTGACCTACGTCGACGACGGCACGATCGCGCACGCCTGGGGCTCGTCCCGGTTCGACGACGAAGGCGCGCCCACCGAGCGCACGGTCCTCATCCGCGACGGGGTGCTCGAGAGCTACATGGTCGACCGCTGGGGCGCGCTCAAGACCGGGTACCGCCCGACCGGCTCGGGGCGCCGCCAGGACTACACCTACGCACCGACGTCGCGGATGCGCAACACCTTCCTCGAGCCCGGCGGCACCCCGCGCGCCGACCTCTTCGCCGGCATCGAGCTCGGGCTCTACGCCAAGTCGATGGGCGGCGGCACGGTCCGTCCGGGGTCGGGCGAGTACAACTTCGCCGTCAACGAGGGCTACCTGATCCGGAACGGCGAGATCGCCGAACCGGTGCGCGGCGCCATGCTCGTCGGCAAGGGGCCCGATACGCTCCGCAAGGTCGAGGCGGTGGGCGACGACCTCGCCACCGCGCCCGGCATGTGCGGCTCGATGTCGGGATCGATCCCCACCGAGGTGGGGCAACCGCACGTGCGCGTGCGCGAGATCGTCGTGGGGGGCGAGGCATGAACGTCGAACAAGCGAACCGCTGGTTGCTCGAGCGCGCCCGTGAGCGTGGCGTCGACCTCGAGGTCCTCGCCACCACCGAACGCAAGCTGGAGATCGAGGCCGAAGAGGGCCGCGTGTCCGACCTCACCCACGCCACCCAAGGGGGCGTCGGCCTGCGCGTCGTCGCGAACGGTCGCACCGGGTACGCGTCGAGCGAGGAGCTGACCGAGGACGCGCTCGCCTGGGCGCTCGACGAAGCCATCGAGAACGCGGCGCTGCAGGAGTCCGAAGGCGCGGCGCTCCCGACCGGTACGGCGCTCGGCCGGCACGACCTGATCGGCGAAGGGCTGTCGGCAGGGATCGAGGCCAAGGGGGCCGCCGTCGTCGAGCTCGAGCGCGGGGTGCGCGGTGACGACCGGGTGCAGTCCATGCAGGTCGCGCGCTACACCGAAGAGGAAACCGAGGTGGCGCTGGGCTCCACCCGCGGCGCCGACGGCGGCTACCGCAACGGCTACGCGGGCCTGCTGGGGGTCCTCGTGATGCGTGCCGGCGACAGCGTCAAGCAGGGCTTCGACGTGACCATCGGCAAGGAGTTCCACGCGCTCGAACCGGGCACCACCGCGCAGTCGATGCTGCACAAGGTCGGTCGGCACCTGGGCGCGCGGCCGCTGACCACCGGGCGCCGCCGTGCCGTGCTGGAGCCCGACGTGGTCGCGACGCTGCTCGGCCTGTTCGCCTACGCCGTGTCGGGCAAGTCGGTCGCGGAGGGCAAGAGCCGCCTCGCGGACCGGATCGGCGAGCGCGTCGCGAGCGAGCTCGTGACGATCGTCGACGACGCGACGCGCTCCGACGGCCTCGCCAGCCGCCCGTTCGACGCCGAGGGGACGCCGTCGCAGCGGCTCGTGCTCGTCGAACGCGGCGTGCTCCGTTCCTTCCTGCACAACAGCGACACGGCCCGCCGCACCGGCCAGACCACGACCGGCCACGCGTCGCGCAGCTACGCGTCCACGCTCGGGGTGGCGCCCTCGAACCTGATCCTGGAGCCCGGCGCGGGCGTACCCGAGGGCGACGGCGTGATCGTGACCGACCTGATGGGCGTCCACGCGGGCGCCAACCCGATCACGGGCGACGTGTCGGTGCAGGCGATGGGGCTCGAGGTCGTGGGGGGCGAGCGCGTGCCGGTCGACGACTTCGCGGTCTCGTTCAACCTCTTCGAGCTTCTCGAGCGCGTCGACGCCGTCGGCGACGACCTCACCTGGTTCCCCAAGACGGGCATGATCGCGGCGCCGAGCCTCGCGCTCGCCGACCTGAGCTTCGCCGGCGCGTAAGACGGGCCGCGTGCGCGCGCCCTGTGCGCGCACGCGGCGCTACTGCGCGCTGTCGAGGTCGGGGCGCAACCCCTTGGCGCCGCGCAGGTAGACGTGCACGATCTCGTCCTGGCTCTTGGTGGTGTTGAGCTGCAGCATCACCCGGACGGCCTTGCCGACCCGGTTCGGGACCGGGATCTCGGTGTTGCAGA
>JAABRX010000176.1 GCA_011390675.1 Trueperaceae bacterium
CGCGGCGTGCGGCCCACCACGATCGGGACGCTCAGGGTTGCGCGGATCGCGTCGAGGCGGCCGGCGGCGCGCAGCACCGCGAGCGGTTCGGGCCCGAACTGCGCGTTCTGCTCCGCGACCCGGATGCGCTCGACGCGGGGTGGGTCGGAGCGTGCCATCTCGACCTCGGAGAGCCGCACCGCCCGCAGCGCCGCCAGGTCGTAGCCGACCGCGGCGACGAACCCGAAGCGCCCATCGTCGCCGTCGAGCAGCAGCATGCTCCCCCCCTGGGCGTCCGGCACCAGGGCGATCGCGCGCTCCAGCGCGTGCTGATGGAAGCGCGCGTCCAGACGGGATCCCAGGAGCTCGTTCGTCAGATCGACCAGCGACCGCGAGAACGCCACCTCGCGCTCGAGCCGCGCGCGCTCCTCGATGCGCTCGGTGACGTCGCGAGCGTTGAACACCACGCCCGTGTACGCGCCCTGCTCCTCGAGCACCTCGATCATCGACTCGAAGTAGCGCACCCGCCCGTCCGCGTGGATCGTCCGGTGGGTGAGCGTCCGCCCCTGGCGCTCCGCGAAGCGCGTGGCCGCGAAGTCGGCCGCGATCGGCAGTTCCTCGGGATGGAGCAGGTCGAGGATCGAACGCCCGAGCAAGGTCGCCGGCGGGTACCCGAGCACCGTCTCGATGCTCGGCGACACGAACGTCATGCACAACTCGGCGTCGGTGAGCACCAGCACGTCGCGCAGCGAACCCAGCACGCGGCGCAGGTCGCGCTGGGGGAGCAGGCGCGCGGCCTCGTCGCCGGGCGGTGGAGGTGGGTCGGTCGCAGCCATCGGGGCTCCCGTCCGAGAGGGGTCGGGCTGCGTCAATGTACCCGATGGGGCGGCGGCGGGCCCGACGACGCTTCAGCCGGCGGCCGAACCCCCGGTCCACCGCGCCTGGACCGCTCGGTCGCGCTCCAGCACGCCAGGCACCTCCGCGAGGACCGAGCCGAGCCGGCCGGCCGGGACCACGACGACCCCGTTCTCGTCGCCGACCACCGCGTCGCCCGGATGCACCGCCAGGCCACCGACGACCACCGGCACCTGCACCTCGCCGCGCTCGCCGAACACGCCGCCACGCGGCGTCGCCCCGGTCGCGAAGACCGGGAACGTCAACCGCGGGTGCGCCGCGACGTCGCGGCAGGGGGCGGCGAGCACCACGCCCACCGCACCGCGAGCACGCGCCGCCAGGCTGGCGTTCTCCCCCCAGAACGCCACCGCCGGCGCACCGGGGCCCTCCACGACGACCACATCGCCCGGCTCGACGAGATCGATGGCGGCGAACACGGCGCTGAGGTCGGTGCCGTGGGTGCGCGCGGTGACGGCGCGCCCGACGAGGCGCGCGCCCGGCCACATCGGCCGCACGTCGGCCGCCATCGCGTTGGTGCGCCCCATCGCGTCCGAGAGCACGCAGGCGAACCCCTCTTCGGCGTCCGCCCAGCGCCGCAGCTCGACCCAGAGGTCAGCCATCGGCCATCGCCTCCGGAAGCCGCGCGAAGAGGTCGGCCCACGCGGCGCGCCCCTCGGCGAAGCGGTGGAGCCGGAAGAACTCGTTCGGCGCGTGGATGTCCTCGTCGCCGACCGCGAAGCTGAAGAACACCGTGTCCATCCCGAGGTGGCGCTGGAAGGTGGCGCAGATGGGCACGCTGCCGCCCATGCCGATCACCCACGGCTCGACGCCGTAGACGGCCCGCAGCGATCCGACCACCGCCTGCAGGCCCGGGTGGTCCTCGGCGATCCGGTACGCGAACGCCCCGTGGTCGTTCGGCTGGACCTCGAGCGCGACGCCAGCGGGCAGGTGCGTCGTCAGGTGGCGCTCGAGCTTGGCGCGGACGTCGTGCGGGTCCTGGTCGGCCACCAGTCGACAGGTGACCTTGGCGTGGGCCTCGCTGGGAAGCACCGTCTTCGATCCCTCTCCGGTGTAGCCCCCCCACATCCCGTTGAGCTCCAGCGTGGGGCGGTACCACTGCCGCTCGAGCGTCGAGTAGCCGGCCTCGCCGTACGTCTCTAGGGCCCCGACCTCTGCGAGGTAGCCGGCGTCGCCGAAGGGGAGCGCCCGGGTCGCCGCCCGCAGCGCGTCGGAGAGCGGTCGCACGTCGTCGTAGAAGCCCTCGACCGCCACCCGGCCATCGCGGTCGTGCAGGCTCGCGACGAGCTCGGCGACGGCGTGGAGCGGGTTCGCGAGCCCACCGCCGTGCCGCCCGGAATGCAGGTCCTTGGCCGCCGCCCGCACCGTGAACTCGAGCGCCGCGAGCCCCCGCGTCGAGATCATCGTGGTCGGGTGGTCGGCGCGCCACATGCCGCCGTCGGCGCTGACGACCAGGTCCGCGCGCAGCCGCTCGCGCTGGGCCACGACGAAGGGGGCGAGCGACGGGCTGCCGATCTCCTCTTCCCCCTCGTACAGGAAGACCACGTTCAGCGGCAGCCGCCCGACGGTCCGGAAGTACGCAGCCACCACGCCGATCGGCACGAACATCGGCGATTTGTCGTCGGAGGCGCCGCGCGCGTACACGCGCCCGTCGCGCACGGTCGGCTCGAAGGGGGGCGAGGTCCAGCGCTCGAGCGGCTCGGGCGGCTGCACGTCGTAGTGGCCGTACACGAGCACCGTCGGCGCCCCCGGCGCCCCGCGCCACGTCGCCGTCACCACCGGATGGCGAGCGGTCTCGTGCACCTGCACGTCGAGCGGTCCGGCGGCGCGGAGCCGATCGGCGACGAAGTCGGCGGCGCGCCGCACGTCGGCCGCATGGCGCGGGTCGGCCGACACGCTCGGGACGCGGATCAGGTCGAAGAGCGCCGCGAGGTCGGCATCGTGGTGCGCCGCGAGGTCGGCGAGGACCTCGGCGGGCGCGACGGTGGCGGCTTCGGCGCTCACTTGCCGCCGTCCACGGAGAGCACCTGACCGGTCACCCAATCGGCGTAGGGCGAGGCGAAGAACACCACCGCGTGCGCGATGTCGTCGGGCGTACCCAACCGCTTGAGGGCGATGCGCTCGACGAGCGCGCGCTGCCCCTCCTCGCCGTAGCTCTGCCACTGCCGCTCGGTCGTGGGGTTCGAGCGCACGAAGCCTGGGGCAACGTGGTTGACCGTGATGCCCCAGGCCCCGAGCTCGTGGGCGAGCTGCCGGGTGAGGCCGATCTGCGCGGCCTTCGCGGACGCGTACGCCTGGATGCCGGTGAGGCTCACGCCCAGACCGGCGCCGCTGGAGATGTTGACGATGCGTCCCGCCCCCGCGCGCTTCATGCCCGGAGCGACGGCTTGAGCGAACGCGAAGGCCGCGTCGACGTTGATCGCGAACAGCGCGCGCCAGTCCTCGGTCGACACCTCCTCGAGCGGCCGCCCCACCTGGCCGCCGACGCCACCCGCGTTGTTGACCAACGCGTACACCGGTCCGTCGGACTCCGCCTCCACGACGAAGGCCCGGACCGCGTCGCCATCGGTGACGTCGACGCGCCGGACCGTGAGCGTCCCGAGCCCACCGCCGACCGCGTCGAGGGCTCCGAGGTCGGCGGTCTCGGCCAGTGCGTCCTCGCGCACGTCGCACGCCCACACGTGCGCACCGCGCGCCGCGAAGGCGCGCGCGATGGCGCGTCCGAAGCCGTGGGCCGCCCCCGTGACGACGACGGTGCGTTCGTCGAAGCGCGCGATCACGCCGCACCGACTTCCTGCGAGCGCCGCACCGCTTCGAGCTCGTCGAGGTTCGCGCGCCCGCGCTCGCGCGAGCCCTCCTCGACCTCGTGCACCAGCTCGAGGATGCGCGCCACCAACGGGGCCTCGAGGCCGACCGCCGCCGCCTGACGCGGGATCGGCCCCAGCTGCGCCTCGCCCTCGGTCTTGCGCTTGCGGACGGCCAGGTCGCGCCACACGCCGCTATGGGTCTTGGCGGAGCGCCGGTTGAACGCGACCATCGCGTCCAGCGAGCGCTCGGTCACGTCCGACGCGACGCCCGGCAAGAAGGCGCTCGGGTCGAAGCCGTCGAAGGGCTCGGGCACGACGTCCTGAGCCTGCGCGACCCCGAGCACCTCGCGGGCGATCGCCGCGAAGAGCGCCCGGTACTCGGGCATGGCGTAGCAGTCGGCGATGCCGTCGTCGGTCAGAGCGGTAGCGAAGATCATCGACCCCACGGCCAACTTGGACCACAGGTACCCGAAGATGTTCTTCGTTACGACCGCGTCCGGCTCGAACGCCTGCACGGCCGCGTGCACCGCGCGCAAGCGCGGCGTGTCGCGGCCGTCGAGCTCGCCGAGCACGAAGGCGCCACGGCCCCCGTAGTGGACGACCCCGGGCTCCAGGTAGTCGGCGCCGAAGTTGACGAAGCACCCCATGGTGCGCTCGGCGCCGACGACGTCGGCGATCACGAGCTCGTTGAGGCCGTTCTGGAGCGAGACCACCACCCCGTCGTCCGCGAGGAACCGAAGCAGCCCGCGCGCGGCGGCCTCGGTGGCATGCGCCTTGACGCACAAGAACACCGTATCGAACCTCCCCGGCACGTCCTCCGGCGCATAGGCGGGGGCGCGCACGGCGAACGCGTCGATCGGACCCTCGATCCGCAAGCCGTGCTCGCGGATCGCGGCCACGTGCTCCGGCACCACGTCCACGAAGGTGACCTCGAAGCCGGCACGCACGAGGTACGCGCCCACGGTGCCGCCGATCGCACCGGCGCCGACGATGGCGACGCGCAAGGGTTCGGCGTTCACCGGTCCCACCCATCCTCGAGCAGCGCGCGGGTCTCCTCGACCGCGACCGCCCAGATCCGGAGCATGTCGGCGTCCGGTTTGGCGTAGGCGCCGCCGTAGTTGCCGTCGCCGACGTAGGCACGGACCTCGTCGGGCGGCAGCACGCGCAGCAGGTCCATGTTCAGCGCCGGCTTGGTGGTCTCCGGAAGGTCGACCCCGGCGAGCCGGGTCCACGGGAAGTTCTCCATCCACGACGCGTGGCTCGCGTTCGTGTCGACCTTGCGGACCTCACCCATGGTGTTGGGCGCCGCCCACCAGTTGTGGAACTTCACCCGCATCTCCGGGTGGTCCATGCCGTACTCGATCGCGAGCGCCGCGGCCGGCTGGTTGCCGCCGTGCCCGTTGACGATCAGCACCTTGCGGAAGCCGGCGCGACGGATGCCGTCGAGCAGCTCGCGCACCACCCGCACGTACGTGTCGACGCGCAGCGTCATGCTGCCGGGATAGCTCGCGAAGTAGGGCGCCAAACCGTACGGCAGCGCCGGGAACACCGGAACGCCGAGCGGCTCGGCCGCCTCCTCGGCCACGCGCTCGGCGAGGATCTGGTCCACCGCCAGGCTCATGTAGCCGTGTTGTTCGACCGAGCCGAGCGGCAGCACGCAGCGGTCGTCGTCGTGCAGGTAGGCCTCCACCTGCATCCAGTTCAGGTCGCGGATCTTCATGTGGTCTCCTCCATGTTGGGGTGCAGCGTCCGCGCTGCGCGGACGCGTTCGAAGCCGGGGATGAGGACGCCCTCGACGTGGACCGGATCGGGGACGTGGCGGTACTCGAACGCGTGCACGTGGACCGGCAAGCCGTCGAAGACGGACTCAGCCCCCGTGGCCAGGACGACGACGTCCACGTCGGCGACGAGGTCGGGTAGGTCGGTGGCCCCCAAGACGCACACGCGGACGTCACCGACGTGGCTCGCGAAGCGATCGACGCCACGCCGGAAGGTGGCGACGAACTCGGGGACGGTGCTCACGAGGAGGACGCGCTCGAGGGGATCGATCTCGGCGAGCGCGACGCGAGTTCGCTGCGCGGGGATGAGCTGCACCGACGCGACCTCGGCCCCCTCGGTCAGATGCCGCTTGAGCTCGTCCGCGCGGTGGGCGAACGTGAGCACCATGTCCGCTTCTGCGAGCGCCCGGGCGACCTCGGGCTCGTCGAGCCGGTCGAACGTGGTCGCCTCGAGGCGGTCGCCGGAGCGCAGATGGCGAACGAGGTCGGCGACGTAGGCGCGCGTGACGGCCGGGTACACCCCGACGAACACGAGCCGAAGGGCGGGCGCCGGCGAGCTGTGCGCCACCAACCGCTGGAAACGCTCGAGCAGCTCGCGCCGTGCCAACCCGGCCCGTTCGCCGATGCGCACGGCGCGAGCGAGCGCGGCGTCGACGTGGCTGAGCGGGCGGACCGGCGTCGCGGCCTCGCCATCGCCGCGCACGAAGGTGCCACGCCCAGGCACCGTCGCGATGAGGCCCTTGGCCTTGAGCGCCTTGAACACCTGCGACACGGTCACGGGCGAGACCCCGAGGTCCGCGGCCAGCTCGCGCACCGACGGTAGCCGGCTCCCCGGCGGGACGTCACCGTTGGTCACCCCGTACTCGATCTGCCCGAGCAGCTGGGTGGTCACGGGGACGGGGAGGTCGCGGTCGACGTGAAGGTGCACGGTTGGCGTCATTGTTACACCCGACCGTCACACTCGGCGCGTCATCCGCTGCGCTCGCGAACACAACGGCGGGGCACAGAAGTGCTGGCCGTGTCGATGAATACGATCCTGCATGCAATGAGCGCGCTCTGCTCGGCACCGACCCAGCGCGGACGCACCCGCCTCGCGTTGACCACTCCCCCCCACGGTGCTATCGTCAGCGATCACACCCTTGCACCACGACGGAGGTCGCCGCATGCCGATCAGAAGACTCCTCGCCCTCGCCATCGTGCTCGTCCTCGCCTCGGGCCTCGCCCTGGCGCAGAAGACGCTGACGATCGTGCGCCCCACCGACCCGGTGTCGCTCGATCCGCAGCTCGAGACCACCGCGCCCGGCTCATGGGTGTTCAGCCAGATCCTCGAGCCGCTCATCACCGTGAACCAGCAGATGGAGATCGAGGCGCGGCTGGCGACGTCCTGGGAGTTCATCGACCCCACCCGGCTGCGCTTCACGCTCCGCCAAGGCGTCACCTTCCACGACGGCACGCCGTTCAACGCCGAAGCGGTGAAGTTCACGTGGGACCGCGCGTTCGACAGCGACCCGCCCGGGCGCTGGAAGGCGCTCGCCGGCCCCGTCCAGGGCATCGAGATCGTCGACGAGTACACCGTCGACGTC
>JAABRX010000177.1 GCA_011390675.1 Trueperaceae bacterium
GACGTTCGAGGCCTGGCTCGGCGATCCGGCGCTCGCGCGCCACCGCCCCTTCCTCGCGCGGTTGGCGCGGCGCCGCGCGCACGTGCGCTCGGCCGAGGTCGAGGACGTGCTGGCCGGTGCGGACGCCACCTTCGACGCGTACGAGGAGGCGCGCGCCACGCTCGTCGAGGGGGACGTGGACTTCGGCGCCGTCGAGGCGCCCGAGGGCCCGCGCCCGGTGGCCCCCGCGAGCGTCCGCGCGCTGCTCGGCGATCCCGACCGCGCGGTGCGGCGGGCGGCCTTCGAGCGCTGGGCCGACGGCCACCTGGGCGTCGCCGACACGCTCGCCGACCTGTACGCGGCCCGCGCGCGGCGCACCGCCTTCGAGGCTCGGGTGCGCGGATACCCCAGCGCCGAGGCGTCCGCGCTCGCCACCTTCCACGTCGAACCCGAGGTGCTGGACGCCACCCTCGAGGCGTTCGTCCGGCGCCTGCCGGTGTGGCACCGCTACTGGGCCGTGCGGCGGCGCCTGCTGGGCGTCGAGCGCCTGGAGGCGTGGGACGTCTTCGCGCCGTACCCGGTGGACGCGGTGGCGGTCCCGGTGGAACGCGCCGTCGACTGGATCGTCGCGTCCGCCGCCCCGCTGGGCGACGACGTGGTGGCCACCCTCGAGCGCGGCCTGCGCGACGAACGCTGGGTCGACCTGCGCCCCAACGCCGGCAAGCGCCTGGGCGCGTTCTGCGATGCGGCGCCGGGGGCGCACCCGTACGTGCTGCTCAGCTACGTCGACGACCTGCCCAGCGCGAGCACCCTGGCGCACGAGCTGGGGCACGCGCTGCACGCGGCGCGATCGGACGCCCGCCAGATGCCGCTCGACGGGGTGGACGAGCTCTCGATGACCGTCGCCGAGACCTTCTCGAACGGGCAGCAGGCGCTGATGCGCGGCTACGTCGCGCGTTCGAGCGAGGCGGCCGACCCCGCTTTCGACCTCGGCCTGCTCGACGAGGCCTTCCAGAACCTGCACCGCTACCTGTTCGTCATGCCGACGCTGGTGCGGCTCGAACGGTGGGCGCACGCCCGGGTCGAGGCGGGCGAGCCGCCGTCGGCCGAGGAGCTCACGGCGACGCTGACCGGCTTCTTCCAGGAGGCGTACGGCCCCGAGGTGACCGCGGACGAGCGATCCGGCATCGCGTGGGCCGAGTTCCCGCACCTGTACGCGCCGTTCTACACCTTCCAGTACGCCGTCGGACTGTCCGTGGCGCTCGCCCAGGTGGCGCGCATCGAGGCCGGCGAGCCGGGCGCGGCCGAGGCGTACCTCGCGGCCATGGACGCGGGCGCGTCGCTCGCGCCGAAGGAGTTGTTCGCGCGCTTGGGGTACGACGTCGCCACGCCGGCGCCGATGGACGCTGCGTTCGACGTCGTCGAGGCGTACGTGGCGCGACTGGAGGCGCACGTGGAGCGGCTCGGCCGCGCGTAGGCGACGGTCAGGTCAGGCCGCGCGCGGCTCCTCGCGGAGCGGCTTGCTGACCTCGCGCAGGACGTCGAGGATCTCGCGGTAGCTCTGGATCACGCTGGTCTCGTAGTAGGTGATGCCGTGGTCCTCGCAGAACGAGCGGATGATCTTCTGCGCCTTGCGCAGGTGGATCCGCCCCATCGTCGGGAACAGGTGGTGCTCGATCTGGTAGTTGAGGCCGCCGTACCAGAAGTCCACGATGGGCGACGCCTTGACGTTGCGTGCGGTGAGCACCTGTTGATGCAGGAAGTCGTACTCGTCCTCGGGACGGACCAGGAGCATGCCCTTGTGGTTCGGGGCGAAGACCGAGGCCAGGTACGCGCCGAAGAAGGCCTGCTGGATCAGCACGAAGACGATCGCCAACGGCCACGGCAGGGCCCAGAACACGAGTCCGAGTCCGATCACGTGGTGGAGCGCGAAGAGCCCCCACTCGAGGTTCCGATAACGCCAGGTGGGCTCGCGGA
Source organism: Trueperaceae bacterium (assembly GCA_011390675.1). GTDB lineage: Bacteria > Deinococcota > Deinococci > Deinococcales > Trueperaceae > JAABTL01. Next base: position 1,957 of record JAABRX010000177.1, read on the forward strand.
GCAGCCACTTGATCGTCTCGACGCGCAGGTGGATGGCTTGGAGCAGCAAGATGGGGAAGAACCAGAGGTGCTGCTGCCGGACGATAGCCCGAGCGACGCCCTTCTTCTCGAGCGCGTCCTCTTCGGAGAAGGCGAGCACCGGGATGTCGATGTCGGGATCGAGGTCGATCGCGTTGGGGTTGGCGTGGTGGGCGTTGTGCTTCTCGAGCCACCAGCCGTACCCCATGCCGATGAGCAAGGTGGTGTGGATCAGCCCGGCCACGTCGTTCTGGCGCGGGGTCTTGAAGGCTTGGCGGTGGCCGGCGTCGTGAGCGATGAAGCCGAACTGGCCGAACACGAAGCCGAGGTAGAGGGCGTTGATCACCTGCACCCACCACAGGTCGGTGGCGAAGAGCACGCCGATCCCGATGGCGAGGAGGACGGCGTTGAGCGCCATCTTGGTGAACAGGTACCCAGGGGCCTTGGCCAGCAGGCCCGCGTCCTTGACGCGCTGCTTGAGCTCGCCATAGGCGTCGCGCGGCTTGCCGCCCGCGCGGGTCGTCTTCTTGGGGAGGGTGGTTGTCGTCTGGTTCATGAGGAGCTCCTGCACTGCTGCAGGGTTCAGCGTACCCGACGTGCATGAGTATGAGTGCGGCGCCCGACCCGAAGGTCGAGCGCCGCACGCGTCAGAGGGTGTGGGGTGGGATCAGTAGCGGTCGCGCGAGCCGCCGCCCATGGAGGGGGCAGCGCTGCGGAGCACCTTGACCTGCTTGGCCTGCGGGCCCTTGGCGCCCTGCTCGACCTCGAACTCGACTTCGTCGTTTTCGTTCAACGAGCGATAGCCGTCGCCGGTGATCGCGGAGAAGTGGCAGAAGACGTCCTTGCCGCCGCCCTCGACCGCGATGAAGCCGAAGCCTTTTTCGTTGTTGAACCACTTGACAGTTCCGGTAGCCATTGTCGTACCTATCTTCCTTGAGCCGCCATGGTGTGCATGGCGTTCATTCACGTACCGATGCGCACAATGCTGCATCGGGCCTCGGAACAGAGCTTTTGGCTGCTATCCAGGGACGACCGAACGGTACACGTTGTGAGGGGGTGCGTCAAGGGGACCTGGACATGCGATCCGCGGCGCGGACCGCGGTTCGGCGCGCCCCGCGCTGCGACGCCGCCCACCGACGGGCCGCGGTGCGGCGGTCTAGGCTTCGGCATGCTGCTTCTCAAGCGCGTCCTCGTCGGCTTGCTCGTCGCCCTGCTGGCGGTCGTCGCCGCCGTCGCCGTCTCCATCCCCGTCGACCGCTGGCTCGCGCGCGGGACCGTCGAGCGCCTCGCCAACGCCACCGTCCCCGGCCCCGACGGCCCGCTGCAGGCCTACGTCGCCGTCCCCTGGGAGGGGGAGGGCCCGTTCCCGGTGGTCGTGATGATCCACGAGTTCTGGGGGCTCGACGAGGCGACGATCGGCAAGGCCGAGCTGCTCGCCGAGGACGGCTACGTCGTGGTCGCGCCCGACCTGATGCGCGGCCGCACCACCCGCTGGCTGCCGAGCGCCATCTGGCAGACGATCCGCGCCCCGGACGAGCGCGTGCGTGCGGACCTCGACGCGGTGCTGGCGGCCGCCGACGACCTGGCGCCGGAGCTCGCCGTCGACACGGAGCGGCTCGCGGTGATGGGCTTCTGCTTCGGTGGCCGGCACGCCCTGCGCTACGCGCTCGAGCGCCCGGAGGTGCGCGCCACCGGGGTGTTCTACGGCAACGTGCCCGGCGACGCCGACGCGCTCGCGCGGCTCGGCGGCCCGGTGCTCGGGGTCTTCGGCGCCGAGGACGGCTCGATCCCGCTCGCCGAGGTGGCGGCCTTCGAGCAGGGGCTCGAGGCTGCCGGCGTCGATCACCAGGTGCGCGTGTTCGACGGCGTGGGGCACGCGTTCGTGACCACCGCCCAAGCGATCGCCAGCGACCCGGTTCAGGGCGAGGCATGGGCGCTGTTGCGGGCGTTCTTGAGGCGCACGATCGGGGGTTGACGCTTCGCGTCGGACCGAGGTGCGCCATCGGGCCATGGGACGGTGTTCCGGCTGCTGCCGCTCCGTCGCAAGAGGTGCCGGCGCGTTTGCGCCCTGCCGTTGGAAGCGGTAGACTCGAACACGTCCAGCACGATGAAAGAGGAGGCAATCATGGATCGCCTACGGTCGTTCCTTCTCGTCCTCGCGGCGTTCGCCATCGCGGGGTCCGGCTTCGCCCAGAGTGGCTCGCTCACCATCGAGAGCTGGCGCAACGACGACCTCGGGATCTGGCAGGACCTGATCATCCCGGCGTTCAACGCGCAGTACCCGGACATCGACGTCACGTTCTCGCCGACGGCGCCGACCGAGTACAACGCCGTGCTGAACTCGCGGCTCGAGGCGAACAGCGCCGGTGACCTGATCACCTGCCGGCCCTTCGACCTGTCGCTCGATCTGTTCGACCAGGGCTACCTGGCGTCGCTCAACGACCTGCCGGGCATGGAGAACTTCTCCGACGTCGCGCGCAGCGCTTGGGTCACCGACGACGGCAGCGACGTGTTCTGCGTCCCGATGGCCTCCGTCATCCACGGCTTCATCTACAACCGCGACATCTTCGAAGAGGCCGGCGTCGACGAGCCGGAGACCTACACGGAGTTCCTGTCGACGCTCCAGGTCATCCAGGACGCCGGCTACGCGCCGCTGGTCATGGGCACCACCGACCAGTGGGAAGCGGCCACCATGGGCTACCAGAACATCGGCCCCAACTTCTGGAACGGCGAAGAGGGACGGCGCGGCCTGATCGAGGGCACCATCGGGTACGACGAGGGCGGCTTCGTGGAGGCCTTCGAAGCCCTCGAGGCATGGCGCCCCTATCTGCCCGACGGCTACCAGGCGATGTCGTACCCGGACGCCCAGAACTTCTTCACCCTCGGGATCGGCGCGATCTTCCCCGCCGGCTCGTGGGAGATCGGCGTGTTCCGGCCGCTCGTCGACTTCGAGATGGGCGCGTTCCCGCCGCCCCCGCCCGCCGGGCAAGACACCTGCTACATCAGCGACCACACCGACATCGGCCTGGGCATGAACGCCAACACCGACAACCCGGAGGCGGCGCGCCTCTTCCTCGAGTGGATGACCACCCAGGAGTTCGCCGAGCTCTACGCCAACGCGTTGCCCGGCTTCTTCCCGCTCGCGGACCACGCCGTGACCCTCGAAGACCCGCTGGCGCAGACCTTCTTGAACTGGCGCAACGAGTGCGAATCGACCATCCGTTCCGCGTACCAGATCCTGTCGCGTGGCACGCCGAACAACGAGAACGATCTGTGGAACGTCTCGGCGCAGGTGCTGAACGGCACCCTCACTCCGGAGGAGGCCGGCGCATCGGTCCAGCGCGGCCTGGAGAGCTGGTACGCGCCGCAGCAGGACTGAGCAGAGCCGAACGCATGAAGAACGCCGAAGAAGGGGGGCGGGCCGCAGGGCTCGCCCCCTTCTTCGCGTCGACGGTAGACTGCCGGTGCGGTGAGACCCAAGAAGCGCTTCCCGGTCCACATCGTCGTGTTCTTGGCGCCGGCGACGCTGGTGTACACGGCGTTCATGATCTACCCGTTGCTCGATTCGCTGCGGCTGAGCATGTTCACGCCGCTTCCCGACCGGACCGAGACCTTCGCCGGCCTCGCGAACTACGTGCGCCTGGTCACGGATGCCAACTGGGCGCCGTTCCTCTGGAACGCCATCCGCAACAACTTCGTCTTCTTCGCCGTCCACATGCTGGTGCAGAACCCGCTGGGGCTGCTGCTGGCGGCCCTGCTCAGCTCGCAGGTCGTCCGCTTCCGGGCGGTGTTCCGCACGCTGCTGTTCCTGCCCACCGTGCTCTCGATCGTCCTCGTCGGCTTCATCTGGCGCCTCATCATGAGCCCCATCTGGGGCATCTCCAAGGACTTCCTCGGGCTCTTCGGGCTCGCCCATCTCAACCAGCCCTGGCTGGGCCTCGAGGCGACCGCGCTCGTCACCCTCTCGCTGATCTCGGTGTGGCAGTGGGTGGGCATCCCCATGCTCCTCTTCCTGGCCGCGCTGGTCGGGATCCCCGATGAGCTGATCGAAGCTGCGCGCGTCGACGGCGCGAACGCCTGGCAGGTCTTCTGGGGCATCAAGTTCCCCCTGATCCTGCCCACGGTCGGCATCGTCGGGGTGCTGACCTTCGTGGCGAACTTCAACGCCTTCGATCTGATCTACACGACCCAGCGAGCGCTGGCGGGGCCGAACTTCTCGACCGACATCCTGGGGACGTTCTTCTTCCGGACCTTCTTCGGCGCCCAGCTGCAGCCCGGCAACCCGACGATGGGCGCTACCGTCGCCGGCGTCATGTTCCTGATCATCCTGGGCGGCGTCCTCGTCTACCTCTTCGCCTACCAGCGCCGCCTGCAGCGGATCGAGCTGTGACCAAGACCCGCGGTCGGGCGCGCCCCGGGCGCGGGTTCGGCTATTGGGCCCAGGTGCTCGGGGCCCACGCGGTCCTGCTGCTCTACTCGGGCATCGCCCTCTTCCCGATCGTGCTCGTCGTCATCAACTCGTTCAAGGAGCGCCGGTCGATCTTCCGCACCCCCTACGCGCTGCCGGACGCCGAGAGCTTCAGCCTCGTGGGCTACCAGACGGTCTTCACCGGCGCGCGCTTCGATCTCTACTTCCTCAACAGCCTCTTCGTGACGGGCGTGTCGCTGGCGCTGGTGCTGCTCTTCGCCTCGATGGCGGCCCACGCGCTCGCGGAGTACGACTTCAAGGGCAACGCCTGGCTCGGCCTCTACCTCGCCATGGGCATCATGATCCCGATCCGCCTCGGCACGGTGAGCATCCTGCGCATGATGGTCGCCCTCGGCCTGACCGACACGCTCTGGTCGCTGATCCTGGTCTACACCGCGCAGGGCATCCCGCTGGCGGTGTTCATCCTGTCGTCGTTCATGCGGCAGGTGCCGGGCGAGCTGAAGGACGCCGCCCGCATCGACGGGGCGAGCGAGTACCGCATCTTTCGGCTCATCCTGCCGCTGGTCCGGCCGGCGCTCGGCACCGTGGCCGTGTTCACGATGATCCCCATCTGGAACGACCTCTGGTTCCCCTTGGTGC
>JAABRX010000178.1 GCA_011390675.1 Trueperaceae bacterium
GAGGTCGTAGTCCTGCATCGCCGGGAGCTCCTCGTCGAACCCGCCCACCGCGAGCAGCGCCTCGCGCCGGCACAACACGAGCGAGGTGGTGCCGATGCCGTTGGTCAGCAGCAGCGCGCGGGGCTGGTGCGCCGAGCCATCGGCCGGCACGGCGCGCCGACGGCCGTCCGCCTCCACGACCTCGAGTCCGCCGTACACGAGCGTGGTGGTGGGGTCGGCGGCCTCGAAGCACGCCACCTGGCGAGCCAGCTTCTCGGGGCGCCAGGCGTCGTCGTCGTCGAGGAAGGCGACGTACCGGCCGCGCGCCGCCTCGATGCCGGTGTTGCGGGCCGCGCAGGCGCCGCGGTTGCGCGGGTGGGCGCGGTACGCCACCCGCGGGTCGATGGCGGCGAGCTTCGCCACCACGGCTTCGGTCGCCACCTGGGCCTCGCTCCCGGCGCCGTTGTCGTCGATCACCAGCAGTTCCCAGTCCCCGTACGTCTGGTCGCGGACGGTGCCGAGCGCGCGTTCGACGAGGTCCGGACGCCGATAGGTCGGAAGCACCACGCTGACCGTGGGCGCCGCGCCGCTCACGGCGTCGTCCTGGAGCGCGCCCGTACGGTCCCGGCCCGGCGGCGGTCGCGGCGCGCGACCACGAGCTGCTCGAAGCGGTCGAGATGGGCCTCGGTGACCGTCGCGGCGTCGAAGCGCGCCGCCCGGGCGCGCAGCGCGGCGCGGTCGGGCACCGCCTCGAGCGTGCGGTCGATCGCCGCCGCCATCGCGCCGGCGTCGCCCACCGGCACCAGCGCGCCATGGCGGCCCCCTTCCAGGATCTCGGAGGGGCCGCTCGGGCAATCGGTGGCCACCACGGGGCAGCCGCACGCCATCGCTTGGATGAGCACCCCGGGCAGACCCTCGCGCTCGCTGGCGAGCACGAAGACGCCGGCGCGCGCCATGAAGGCGAACGGGTTGTCGACGAAGCCAGGGAGGTCGACGTCCGCCGCGACGCCGCGGGACTCGGCCCACGCCTGCAGCTCCCCGCGCTGCGCCCCTTCGCCGAGCACCACGAGGCGCAGCGGCCGGCGCGCCCGCGCCTGGGCGAACGCCTCGAGCAGCGTCGCGAAGCCCTTCCGCGGTTGCAGGCTCCCGACGCCCAGCACCACCGGGGGCTCCCCGGGCGCGAACCAGGGGTGGCCCGGGTCGATCGCGGCGCGCGCGGCGAGGTCCGCCCCCACCACCGGGTTGTAGAGCGTCCACAGCTTGCGGTCGGGCACCGCGTAGTGGCGACGGAGGTCGTCGGCCACGCCCTCGGACACCGCGACCACGCCGTCGGCGAGCGCGTAGGTGAGGCGCATGGCCGCCGCCTGCGCGCGGAGCTTGGGGACCGTGCGCGCGAGCGGGTCGCCCGAGGGCGTGTTCGCCTCGCGCACCACGTGCACCGTGCGGCCGCCGGCGAGGCGCCGCGCCGCCTCGGCCGCGACCGAGGCGTGGTGCAGCGTGCTCAGCATCACGTCGGGCCGCTGCGCGCGCAGGTACCGCGCGAGCGGCAGCACCGCGGCCAGCGCGCCGCCCGCACCCAGGTCGACGAGGCGCACCTCGGGCGGCACCTCGGCGAGGTACGGGCCCGCCGCACGCGCCACCACGAGGTCGACGTCGACCCCCTGGCGGGCCGATCCGGCCGCGAGCGCCACCATCATCCGCTCCGCGCCACCACCCTCGAGGTCGGCGACGAAGAGCGCCAGCCGCTGCAGGGCGCCGCGCCGCGCCGGCGCGCTCACGCGGCCCCCGGCGCCGCACCGTCGAGGTACCGGCCGCACCACATCTCGATGCACATGAGCGAGAAGAGGGTGAAGGTCGCGTCGCGGGTGCCTTCCTCGTTGGCCTCGATCAGCCGTTCGACCGCGCCCGGATCGAACAGTCCGCGGCGCGCGAGGCGCTCGGGGGCGAGCAGGTCGCGCATCTCGGCGCGCAGCGGACCCCGGAGCCAGGCGCGCAGGGGCACCTCGAACCCGGTTTTGGGCCGGTGGAGGACGTCCGCGGGCAACATCGGCGCCATGGCCTCCTTGAGCAGCCACTTGCCCACCCGACCGCGCTGCTTGAACCGCGTCGGCACGTGCGAAACGTAATCGACGAGCTCCGCGTCCAGGAAGGGCACGCGCACCTCCACCCCCTCGGCCATCGACATCTTGTCCGTGTACACGAGGTTGTGGTCCGCGAGGTAGAAACGCTGCTCGAGGGCGAGCATCTTCTGGATGGGATCGAGCCCCGCCGGCGCCTCGGCGAGGACGTCGAGCATCGGCTGCGCCGGCCGCACGCCGGCGACGGCGGCGGCGAAGTCCGGGCTGTAGAGCGCCTGGAGGTCGCTGCGGCGCGCCCAGGCGAAGTACGAGGCCAGCCGCTCGTCGCCCTCGAGGTCGGCGTCCGCGAACAGACGCGCGAGCCGCCGCACGAGCGGGCGGCGGTGGTCGAAGCGCTCGAGCGAGCCCCGCAGCGCCGTCCGAAGCGGACGCGGCCACCACGCCCAGAGCGCCTCGTAGCGCACCGCCAAGTGGCGCCGGTACCCGGTGAACAAGTCGTCCCCGCCGGTCCCCGACAGCAGCACCTTGGTCCCGTCCGCGCGCGCTCGCGCGCACATGTGGCGCAGGTTGAGCGGCGCCGGGTCGGCCAGCGGCTCGTCGAGCTGCTCGACCATCGCGGCGAGTCCGCCGATCAGGTCCTCCGGCCGCACCTCCACCACCTCGAGCCGCACGCCCAAGTGGGCGGCGACGCGCCGCGCGTAGGGCAGGTCGGCCGCCCCCTCGACGCCGGTGGCGCCGCCGGACGCGTCGATCGTGTAGCACGTGAGGTCCGGCGCGAGCTCCCGCGCGAACGCCACCACCGCGCTCGAATCGACGCCGCCCGACAAGAAGGCGCCCACGGGCACGTCCGCCACGAGCTGCCGGTGGACCGCCGCGCGCAGGTGCGCGATCGTGCCGTCCACGGCGTCGCGGCTGCGGCTCGGCCGATGTCGGGTGGTGAAGGCGGGCGAGCGATACCAGCGCCAGCGTCGCTCCACGCGACCCGCACGGGCTCGAACCGCCTCGCCCGGGCCGAGCTTGCGCACGTCGCGCAGGGGTGTCCCCTCGCCGGGGCACCACTGGAAGGTCAGGTAGCGCTCCAGCGCCACGAGATCGAGGTCCTGCGCGCCGCCGCCGAGCGCGACCAACGCCTTCAGCTCGCTCGCGAACACCAGACCCTCGCCGCTCTCGCGCAGGTAGAGCGGTTTGACGCCCATGGCGTCGCGGGCCAGCAGGAGTTCGTCCGCGTCCCGGTCGTACAGCGCGAAGGCGAAGATGCCGTTCAGCGCCGCCAACGCGTCGTCGCCGCGGGCGAGGAGCAAGCGGAGCAACACCTCGGTGTCGGAGCTGCCGTCGAAGCGCACCCCTTGGGCCTCGAGCTCGGCGCGCAGCTCCCGGTAGTTGTAGATCTCGCCGTTGAACACGAGCACGTGGCGCCCATCGTCCGATGCCATCGGTTGCGCCCCCGTGGGGCTCAGGTCGATGATCGCGAGCCGGCGGTGCCCCATCCCGAGGCCGGCTTCGGGCGCCACGAAGATGCCCTGGCCGTCCGGCCCCCGGTGCGCGATGGCGTCGACGCCGGCCTCGAGGCGCGCACCCTCGGGATCGACCAACCAGCCGCCGACGATGCCGCACACGTCAGCTACCCCCGCCGGGGAGCGCCGGCGCGCCCTCGAGGGCGCTGGCCTCGGCGCTCGGGAGGGTGCCGCGACGCAGCGCTCGCCACGTCGAGAGGTAGGCCGCCATCGAGGCGGCGACGCTGAAGTCGCGCTCGATCCGGGCTCGCGCCGCGGCCACCATCGGCGCGTGGCGCACGGGTTCGGTCACGACGTCGATCAACCGCTGCGCCGCCACGTCGGGCTCGCCGACCGGTACCAGGTACCCCGTCTCGCCGTCGCGCACGAGCTCGTCCATCCCCTGCGTGGCCGTGACCACGCACGGGACGCCGATGGCCATCGCTTCCTTGACCACGTTGGGCAGCCGGTCGTGGCGCGACAACAGGACGAACGCCGAGGCCGCTCGGAGCCGCCGCACGACCTCGCTCGGCGCGACGTGGCCGTGGAACGTGGTCGCTTCGGCGACCTGCAGCTCCTCGGCGAGCCGCTCCAACCTCGGCCGCTCGGCGCCGTCGCCGAGCACGTGGAGGCGCGCCTCCGGCACCTCGCGGCGGACGACCGCGAAGGCCCGGACCACGTCGTCCATGGCCTTGAGTTCGATCAGGCTCCCGACCGCGACGATCGAACCATCGCCGCCGTCCTCCGGGGATCGCGCCGCGAAGGCCTCGAGGTCGACGCCACGATGGACGCAGCGCAACCGGTCCGCGTCGACGCCCAGCGCGCGCAAGCGCGGGACGTTCGCGTGCGCATGGGTCCAGACGACGTCGGCGCGGCGCGCGACCGGGGCGCTGCCCGGAAGCCAGCCTCCGTAGCGCCCTTCGTCCAAGTCGTAGGCGCCCAGGAACATCGACGCCACCGCATCGGGGAGCGCGCGCCGCGCCAACAGGCCGACCATGGCGGGGTAGTGGCCCCAGAACAGGTGGACGACGTCGAAGCGGCCGCGAACGAGGCGCTCGGTCACCGCAAGCACGCTAGGCACCAGGGCGAGGCAGCGGAGCGCCTGCCGCGGCCGCGTTCCCTGCCAGCGAAACGTCCACGCCAACAACGCCCACGTCCAGGCCGGTCGCAGGAACGCGAGGACGACGCCGCGCAGCGCGGTCGCGGGCGTCAGCGCCGCCACCGGCACCTCCTCGAGGCCGCGTTCCCGCACCATCCGCTCGTGGTCGCGGTGCCGCGGCCGCAGGGCGAACACCTGCAGGTCGACGCCCGCCTTGCGCAACGCGCGCGCGTCGCCGCCTGCGAAGGTTTCGGTGGGCGCCGGGAACTGCATCGTCACGTAGGCGACCTTCATGGCGCCGGCGTTCCGACGACCGACGCCAGGAGCATGCCCGCCGGTACGTACACCTGTTCGGGACGATCGACGTCCGCCTCGACGAGAGCGTACGCCTCCAGGACCACGCGCTCGACCTTGCCCGAGGCGTTCCAAGCTCCGTAGGCGGCGAACGGGGTGATCAGGAGCTGCGCGGTGGTCATGCGGCCAACGCTCCGCGCCGGCGGGATGCCGGCGACCCGGGTCGAACCCGTGACGCCGGCCGCGACCGGACGTGCGTCGCTCCGCACCGGCTCGGTGTCGAACGCGAAGTGCGCGAGGCCGTTGGCAAGGCCGGACAACACGGCGTCGGTCCAGCGGTCGACCCCCTCGAGCCGCAGCACGAGGGCCGTCGTCGCCAGGTAGCGTGCGTACGTGACGCCGCACGCCTCGAAGCTCATGCGCGACTCGGCGTCTTCGAAGCCGGGGGCGCCGAACGAGTACACGAGGGCAGGCCCCTCCGGCGTATCGACCTCCTGGAACCCCCCGGGATGCCGCCTTGGCACGTACGGGACGTCGAACATGCCGTCGGTGAGTCGGGCCACTTGGCGCAGGTAGGGGCCCGCGTCGGGCGAGCCATCGTCCCGCAAACGCTGACCCACGAAGTGGTGGTACAGGATCATCTGCGTGTACGTGTGGCAGAACTTGAGATCGATGAAGTCCATCGACGGCCAAGCCACACCCGAGCGCCCGCGCCACTTGGCCTCGAAGTCGTCCCGAAGGTAGCTCAGCCAGAAGTCGGCCCGCTCCCCGTAATCGATGCCCGCCGGACTCTGCAGGCTCCGGTTCGCGTGGTACGCGTACATCACCATCGCTAGGTGGCCATGGATCAGCGACTCGTTGAGGTCGCCGGTATCGCGGCACCAGTCGCGCCCGCTCCCGTTGGTGAGGCGGAAGTTGCGGTAGCCGTCGGGTTCCACGACCGTGCCGTAGCGGATGTTGACCTCGACCCGCGGCGCCACGCGTCCGCACCAGGAGTCCGAGAGCTCTCGGCGCAACGCTTCGGCGACCACGTCGATCTCATCCAGGAAGCGAAGGTCTCCGGTGGCCCGCAACCCGAGCAGGAGCGCCGCCTGGTACTGATAGAGCCAACGCCCGATGTCGTAGGCGTCGCCTCGCCGGGCCCGGTCCTCCATGGCATCGCGCGAGGCCGCGATGGCGACCCACAACCGATCGGACCACGCCCGGGCCTCGGCGCTCAGGGCGGTCGACGTGGCGTCGGGATCGCCCACGAGCGGGAGCCACGGAGCGTAGGCGGCGAGGGGCTGCTCCGCGTACGCCGCCGCCGGCGCGAGTCGCCCGGTTCCGGTGGCGACGGGCTGGCAACCGACCATCGCGAGGACGACCGCGATCGACGCCGTGGCGACGCGGTACGGGGTCCGGAACCGCGTGGATCGGGTGCGCTCGCGCGCGTCGGCGAAGGTCGTCACACGCAGCATCTTACGGGACACCCTCGGCGGACGCCGTGCGCGGTCGCCGGCCTCGCCGCTAGGCGTGCCGCCCGTGGCGGCTCAGTGGGAAGCCGCGGCGAGCTCGGCGCCGTGCGCGACCTCGACGAAGAGGATCGAGGCAGGCAAGCCGACGTCACTCGGTTGGTCCGGGTCGTACTCGAGCACGTCGAATACGGCATGCGCCAGCGGCTCGATCGTGTCCGAGTCGTCCCACACCGCGAAGGCCGGGATCGTCGACTCCGCCAGCTTGTAGAGCGTGAGGCCCTCGCGGCCCGTGGTCGGCGGGATGCCGCCCACCGTCGACGACCCCGTCACCCCCGCCGCGAACGTGTCGCTCGGACTCGAGACGGACGGCTGGTCGATCACGTACCCCGTCAACCCGTTCGACAACCGCACCATGATCTCGTCCCCCCAACGATCCGCCCCCTCCAACCGCAGCACCAACACCGCCGACATCACGTACCGCGCGTACGTCATCGGCGCCGCCGCCAACGACGACTCGGGTACGTCCCGGCGGCCCGGCGAACCGAACGAATACACCACCGCATCCCCCGTCGGCGCCGACACCTCCACGAACCCCCCCGACTGCACCCCCGGCACGTACGCCACCTCGAACATCGCCGC
>JAABRX010000179.1 GCA_011390675.1 Trueperaceae bacterium
AAGTGGACGGCGGTCTCGCTGAGCGCCACGCGCAACTCGCGCCGGGTGTAGTCGCGGTGGCGCCGGTGGCGCTCGCAGACGGCCACGAACAGGCTGACCAGGCGGTTGACCTCGCTGCCGAGGAGCTCGTCGAGCACCTGTCGCTTGGACGCGCGCGCGAGCTCGGCGAAGTCGCTCTCCTGTCCCACGATGGACTCGTGCAGGCGCGTCAGCGCACCCTCGCCGCGCGCGTCGACGAACAGGCCGCCCACGAGGTTGAGGAAGTCGTAACCGGTCGTCCCGGCGATCGGCCAGTCCGCCGGCAGCCGCTCGCCCGGCTCGAGGATCTTCTCGGCCACGATCCAGGCGCCCGGGCACGCCTCGCGCAGCCGCGCGAAGTAGGCCGCCGGGTCGCGCAGGCCGTCCGGATGGTCGATCCGCAGCCCGTGGACCCAGCCGCACTCGACCCATGCGATGGGCAGGGCGTGCGTGGCGGCGAAGACCTCGGGGTCCTCGACCCGCAGGCCCGCCAGGTCCTTGATGTCGAAGAAGCGGCGGTACCCGAGGTCGCGGCTCGCGGTGCGCCACAGGGCCAGCCGGTAGTTCTGCTGCTCGAGCAGCGCGTCGAGCGCGTCGTGGTCGCCGTTGAGCCGCGCGACCGCGGCGTCGATGGCGGCCACGATCTCCGGCTCCTCGCGGCACAGGCGCGCGAGCAGCTCGGCCAGCACCGCCTGGTCGCGGTGCCGCCGCTCCACCGCCTGCCGCGCGGTGACGGTGGGGCGCGGCAGGCCGGCGTGCCGCTCCGCGAGGAACGACAGGTGGCTCGAGCCGCGCCGCTCGGCTACCTCGCCCAGCAGGCCCGCCAGGCTCGAGGGGTCGAGGGGGAAGACATGGTCGTGGTAGCGCAGGACGAACGCGCCGTCCGCGTGCGCCACCTGCAGTTGGTCGTCCTCGAGGACGCGGCCGTAGTGGTCGCCGAGCACGGGCAGCAGCACCTTGTTGGGCCAGCGCTCTTCGGACGCGTCCCAGTCGACGTCGAAGTAGCTGGCGAAGCGGCTGGCGGGGCCGTTCTCGAGGACGTCCCACCACCAGGGGTTCTGCCGCCCGGCGATCGCCATGTGGTTGGGCACCACGTCGACCACCTGCCCCAGGCCCGCGTCCAGCAGCGCCCGGCACATGCGCTCGTGCGCCTCTGCACCCCCGAGCGCGTCGTCCACGCGGGTCGGGTCGACGATGTCGTAGCCGTGGGTGCTGCCCTCGGTCGCCTGCAGGTAGGGCGAGGCGTACAGGTGGGACACGCCGAGCTCGGCCAGGTAGGCGACCAGCTCGGTCGCCTGCTCGAAGTCGACCCCGTTGCGCAGCTGCAGCCGGTAGGTGGCGCGCAGCTCAGGCGTCACGGCGCAGCACCACCAGGGATCGGGCCTCGACCGTGACCACGGCGCCCGCCGCGGCGCTCTCCTCGTCGTCCAGCCAACCGCGGTCGGTGTCGAGCTCCGGCACCCAGGACTCGCCCCACGCCGCTTCGGGCAAGGTGAAGTCCAGGGGCTCGAAGTGCGCGTTGAAGAGCAGCAGGAAGACGTCGTCCGTGACGGGTTCGCCGCGCGGGTTGGGGTTCGGGATGGTGGCGCCGTTGAGGAACACCGCCAGCGACTTCGCGTACCCCTCGCCCCAGTGCTCCTCTTCCATGCGCTGACCCTCCAGGGTGAACCAGGCGATGTCGTCGACCTCGCCGCCGTGGATGGGTCGCCCATGGAACCAGCCCCGGCGCCGGAACACCGGGTGGTCGTGCCGGTAACGGACGAGCCGCTCCGTGAACGCCAACAGGTCCTCGTCGACGTCGTCCCAGGCGTACCAGGAGACCTCGTTGTCCTGGCAGTAGGCGTTGTTGTTGCCCCCCTGCGTGCGCCCGATCTCGTCGCCGCCGGAGAGCATGGGCACCCCCTGCGACAGCAGCAGCGTGGTGAGGAAGTTGCGCCGCTGGCGGTCTCTCAGCCGCACGACCTCGGGGTCATCGGTGGGGCCCTCCACGCCGCAGTTCCACGAACGGTTGTGGTCCTCGCCGTCGCGGTTCTCCTCGCCGTTGGCCTCGTTGTGCTTCTCGTCGTACGAGACGAGGTCGCGCAGGGTGAAACCGTCGTGGGCGGTGACGAAGTTGATGCTGGCGTAGGGCAGGCGCGTGGTGCCCTCGTAGAGGTCCGAGCTGCCCGTGAAGCGGGCCGCGAACTCGCCCAGCGTCTGGTCCTCGCCGCGCCAGAAGTCCCGCACGCAATCGCGGTACTTGCCGTTCCACTCGCTCCAGACCGGCGGGAAGTTACCGACCTGGTAGCCGCCCTCGCCCACGTCCCACGGCTCGGCGATGAGCTTCACCTGGCTGATGACCGGGTCCTGCTGGATGAGGTCGAAGAAGGCCGACAGGCGGTCCACGTCGTGCAGCTCGCGCGCCAACGCCGACGCCAGGTCGAAGCGGAAGCCATCGACGTGCATCTCCTGCACCCAGTAGCGCAGCGAGTCCATCAGGAGCTGCAGCGCGTGCGGGTGGCGCATGTTCAGGCTGTTGCCGGTGCCGGTGTAGTCCATGTAGTAGCGGGCGTCGTCGGTCAGCCGGTAGTAGTACGCGTTGTCGATGCCCTTGAAGCTCAGCATCGGGCCCAGGTGGTTGCCCTCCGCCGTGTGGTTGTAGACCACGTCGAGGATGACCTCGATCCCGGCCTGGTGGAGGCTCTTCACCATCTGCTTGAACTCGTGCACGGCACGCTCGGGACGCTCCTCGGCCGCGTACTCGTTGTGCAGCGCGAGGTAGCCGATGCTGTTGTAGCCCCAGTAGTTGCGTAGCCCGCGATCGAGCAGGTGCTGGTCGTGGACGAAGTAGTGGACCGGCATGAGCTCGACCGCCGTGACGCCCAGCCGCTCCAGGTAGTCGATCACCGCGGGGTGTGCCAGCCCCGCGTAGGTGCCGCGTTGGCGCTCGGGGACCTCGGGGTGGGTGGCGGTCAGCCCCTTGACGTGCGTCTCGTAGATGACCGTCTCGTGCCAGGGGCGCCGGAGCCGACGGTCGCCCTCCCAGTCGAAGTGCCCCTCGGTGACCACGCACTTGGGCATGAACGGCGCACTGTCGGCGTCGCCCATCTCCTCGGGCCCGTCGTCCAGCCGGTACGGGAACACGGCCTCGTCCCAGCGGACCTGGCCCGAGATCACCGTGGCGTACGGGTCGAGCAGGAGCTTGGCCGGGTTGCAGCGGTGGCCGTTGGCCGGGTCCCAGGGGCCGTGGACACGGAACCCGTACCGCTGGCCCGGTCCCACCTCCGGCAGGTACCCGTGCCAGCAGTAGCCCAGGACCTCGGTCAGGTCGACGCGTGCCTCGTTCCCCGCCTCGTCGAACAGGCAGAGTTCGACCCGCTCCGCGACCTCGGAGAACAGCGAGAAGTTGGTGCCCGACCCGTCGTTGGTGGCACCCAGCGGATACGCGCTGCCGGGCCAGACCTTCATGGAGGTACTCCTCGTCGCGCCAGCAGCGCGCCGTGCTCGGTGATCGCTCGTCGTCGTGGCGGCCCGTTACTCCTTGGGCTCGGACCCGCTGACGCCCTCCTCGTAGGCGGCCTTCGTGGCGTCCCAGGTGGAGGCCGCCCTATCCTTGAACGACGCCCACGCCTCCTCGCCCTTCTCGGCGAGGGCGGCCAGCGCGCTCTTCCCCTCGTCGATCCTGCTCCGGAGATCCGTCATCTGCTCGTCGAGCTTCAGCCGGGCGTCCGCGGAGGCGCCCCTGGCCTGCGCCTCGAGCTTGTCGAGTTCGGCGCGCCATTCATCGAGCTTGGCCTGCATCTTCTGCTTCTGCAGTTCTTTCTCGTCCTGCTCGCTCATCGTCGGCTCCCTATCTCTTGGTCGCGGTCGTGACGGATGTCGTGCACCACACCCTAGCATGATTTCGGAGGCGAAGTTTTTGGTCTGCCCACTCGATGGCGTCGGCCCGTCTCTTCCATGCTAGCCTTTCCTCACGCCTAGCACGCGTCGGAGGCTCCTCATGTCCGTTCCGAGCCGTCGTCCGTACCACGCCAGCCCCGCCACCATCTCCCGTGCCGCGCCGCGCAGCCTTGCCCCCGCGCGCCGCCTCCTCCCACGCCTCGTGCTCGTGGCCGTGGCGTTGGCACATGCCCTCGCGCTGTCGCCCTTCGCCGCCCGAGCGCAGGACGCCCCCGTCCCCGAGCGCTTCGCCACCACCTTCTCCGCCACCGATCTCCCCGGCGGCGACCTGACGCCGCTCTTCAACGTCTCCCTGGAGCAGTGCCACGCCACCTGCCTGCGCCTCGAGGACTGCGTCGCCTTCACCTTCGACCAGCGCAACGGCGCCTGCTTCCCCAAGGGCGCCCTCGGCGAACGCGTGCCGTTCGTTGGCGCGCTCTCAGGCGTGATCACCCGCCTGTCCGACGCCGATCTGGCCAGGGCCCGCGCGGCGGCGGCCACGCTCGATTTCCTGGACCGCGCCGACCTCGAGGCCGCCCGCGAGCAGGCCGTGACCATGGCCGAGCGCTACCAGGCCGACGGGCGCGGCGTGGCCGAGCTCCTCGACGCCGCCCGGACCCAAGCACCCGTCCAAGCGATCGCGACGACCGGCGCGGCCGTCACCGTGGCCGACGGCGGCGGCGCCTGGCTCGCGCACGCCCGTGCCCTGGCCGACGCGGCGGCGGCCGATGCCAACCGCCGCTACGACCTGAACCGGCGGGCCGCGTTGGCGTCCCTCAACGCCGCCCTGCGCCTCGACGAGAACGCGCGGGCGCCGGCGCTGGTGGTGCTCGCCGGCGCGCTCGAGGGGACGTACCGCGGCGAGGCCGCGCTGGGTGCCCTGCGCCTCGCGGACGCGCTCCGGCCCAACATCGCCCCGGACGACCTCGCCCGCCTGTGGGACCGCTTCGGCTTCCGGCTCCTCGTGCACGACGTCGACGCCTCCGGCACCGCGCCGCGCATCTGCCTGACCTTCTCCGAGGACCTCTCGCCGACGCGCGACTACGCGCCCTTCGTTCGCACGGACGCGAGCGGCCTGGGGCTCGAGGTCGAGGGCGCGCAGCTGTGCGTCACCGGCGTCGCCTACGGCGAGGGCTATGCCGTGACCCTGCGCGCCGGCCTGCCCGCCGTCACCG
Organism: Trueperaceae bacterium; assembly: GCA_011390675.1. Lineage (GTDB taxonomy): Bacteria > Deinococcota > Deinococci > Deinococcales > Trueperaceae > JAABTL01. The sequence goes on from JAABRX010000179.1 coordinate 5,112, forward strand.
GCGACGCCCTGCCGCGCGACGTTCCGCTCGAGGTCTACGTCCGCGACCGCGCGCCGTCGGTGCGCTTCCCCGGCCGCACCTACGTGCTCCCCGCTGCCGGCCCCAGGGCCGTGCCGGTCGAGACCGTCAACGCCGACCTGCTCGCGCTGCGGCTGCTGCGCGTGTCCGACCGCAACCTGGTCAACGCGATCCGCGAGGGCCAGTTCGCCCAGGCGCTCTCCGCCTGGGAGGGCGAGCGCTTCGAGGCGTTGCTCGCCGAGCCCGTGTGGGAGGGCGAGGCGAGCGTCGCCGGGACGCTCAACCAGGCGACCACCTCGCGCCTGCCGCTCGACGAGGTCGGGCCGCTCGAGCCGGGCGTGTACGTGCTGCGCGCGAGCGTCCCCGATACCGACCCGTGGGACGTCCCGCCGGCGACCCAGTGGTTCCTCGTGTCCGATCTCGGCGTCACCACGCTGTCGGGCACCGATGGGGTGCACGTGGTCGTGCAGCGCCTGTCCGACGCGCGGCCCGTCGCGGGCCTGCGGGTGACCCTGCTGGCGCGCTCGAACCGCACGCTGGGCGAAGCCCAGACGGACGCACAGGGGCTCGTGCGCTTCGCCGCGCCGCTCACGCGCGGGGTCGGCGCGGCCGCGCCGGCGATGGTGCTCGTGGAGGGCGACGGCGACCTGGCCGTGCTCTCGCTCGAGGAGAGCGAGTTCGACCTCGCCGACCGCGGGGTCGAGGGGCGCGAGGCCCCCGGTCCCATCGACGCCTTCCTGACGACCGACCGCGGCGCCTACCGCCCCGGCGAGACGATCCACCTCACCGCGCTCGTCCGCGATTCGCAGGCGCGCGCGATCGCCGGCCTGCCGCTCACCACGAGGCTGCTGCGGCCCGACGGGGTCGAGGCCGCCCGGGTCGTGTCGCAGCGCGACCTGGCGGGCGGGCACGTCGTGTCGTTCCCGCTGGGGTCCGACGCGCCGCGCGGCGTCTGGCGTCTCGCGGTGCACGCCGACCCGGACGCGCCCGCGCTCGCGAGCGCGACCGTGCTCGTCGAGGACTTCGTGCCCGAGCGCATCGACTTCGAGCTCTCGCTCGACGCGGAGGGACCCGTCGATCCGGCGTCGCCGCCGGACCTGCGCATCGAGGCGCGCCACCTCTTCGGGCCGCCCGCGGCGGGCCTGGCGCTGTTGGGCAGCGTGAGCGTGTTCGCGACGTCCGAGCTTGCAGGCTGGCCGGGCTACCTCTTCGGCCGCCACGACCAGCCGGTCGACGCCCAACGCCGCGTCCTGGAGGGCACGCTGACGACGGACACCGACGGGCGCCTCGCGGCGCCGCTGCCGCTCGAGCGCCTCGAGCTGGACGCCCGCCCCTACGCGCTCACCGTGGACGCGACCCTGCTCGACGGTGCCTCCCGCCCGGTGGAGCGCAGCCTCACGCGCCCGCTGCGCCCGTCGGCGAACGTCGTCGGCATCCGCCCCGCCTTCGACGGCGTGCTGCCCGAGTACGCCGAGGCCGACTTCGACCTCGCGCTGGTCGACCCGGACGGCCAGCCGACCCCGGGCGAGCTGCGCTGGCAGGTCGACCGCGTCGAGACGCGCTACCAGTGGTTCAGCCAGGGCGGCGGCTGGTACTGGGAGCCCGTCAGCCAGCGCCGGCGCGTCGCGGAGGGCGTCGCCACCGTGACGGATGAGCTGGCGCGCATCAGCGTCCCCGTCACCTGGGGCCGCCACGAGCTGCGCGTGTCCTACGAGGGTGACGCCTTCGCCAGCGCCTCGATGGCGTTCTCGGCCGGCTGGTACGCCGCCGCGACGGCGCGCGAGACGCCGGAGCTGCTCGAGGTGTCGCTCGACGCCACCGCCTACGCCCCAGGCGACGTCGCCCGGCTGCGCATCGTCCCCGACGGCGCGGGCATCGCGCTC
>JAABRX010000180.1 GCA_011390675.1 Trueperaceae bacterium
CGGGCTTGATCTTCGCCTTCGTGACCGCGATGACCGCCGTCAGCCAGGTCATCTTCCTCGTCAGCCCCGGCAACCAGTTCGCGACCGTGCTCCTGCTCGGTTGGGTGGACCAAGGGCAGCTCGGCCGCGCCGCGGCGATGGGCACCATCCTCATCGTGACGCTGCTGCTCGTGATCGTCGTGGTGCTCCAGGTCGCCAAGATGCTGGGCAACCGGATGGTGGGGGTGCGCTCGTGATGCAAGGACTGCAACCGGCTTCGGTGGAGCTCAAGGGCCTCGTCAAGCGCTTCGGTCGCGACGTGGTCGCGGTCGACCACGTCGACCTGCACGTCGAACGCGGCGAGCTGATCACGCTCCTGGGGCCCTCGGGCTGCGGCAAGACCACCGCGCTGCGGATGATCGCGGGCCTCGAGAAGCCGACCGAGGGCCAAGTGCTGATCGACACCGACGACGTCACCCGGCTCCCCGCGTACCTGCGCGACATCACCATGGTGTTCCAGAGCTACGCGCTCTTCCCGCACATGAACGTGTTCGAGAACGTCGCGTACGGCCTCAAGGTGGCCCGGCGCCCCAAGGACGAGATCGCGAGCCGCGTGGCCGAGGCGCTGGCGATGGTGGGGCTCGAGGGCCTCGCCGACCGGGCGACGTCGGCGCTTTCGGGGGGCCAGCAGCAGCGCGTGGCGCTGGCGCGCGCGCTGGCGATCCGGCCGCGGGTGCTGCTGTTCGACGAGCCGCTCAGCAACCTGGACGCCAAGCTGCGCAAGCGCGTGCGCGAGGACATCCGCGAGCTGCAGCAGCGCCTGGGGATCACCAGCGTCTACGTCACCCACGACCAGGAGGAGGCGCTCGCGATCAGCGACCGGGTGGTCGTGATGCGCGCGGGCACCATCGAACAGATCGGCTCGCCGCTCGACCTCTACACCCGGCCCGCCAGCCGCTTCGTCGCCGACTTCATCGGCTCGGCGAACTTCTTGCCGGGTCGCTACGACGGCGAGGTCATCGACCTGCTCGGCTACCGCGTCCCCCACGTGCAGGACGTGGCGAAGGGCGACGTCACGGTGATGGTGCGCCCCGAGGCGGTCGAGTTCGCGCGCGACGACGAGGTGGGCCTCGACGCCACCTTCCTCAGCGCCGCGTACCTGGGTGCGGTGACCGAGTTCGTCTTCGACGTCGCCGGTACCGAGGTGTTCGCGACCATGTCGGGCGGCGGCATGAGCGTCGCCCGCAAGGGCGACCTCGTGCGCCTGCTGCTGAAGCCGGCCGGCGTGTCGCTGCTGCCGCCGGGGTGAGCGCGGCCCCGTTCGCGCTCGAACGCCCGGTGCGGGTGTTCGCCTGCGACATCGACGGCTGCCTGGCGACGCCAGGGCACGCTCCGTACGACCTCGTGCGGCTGCACCGGATCGCCGAGCTCAACCGGGCCAGCGAGCGCGACGCCACCGTGCCCGTCCTCACGCTGGTGACCGGGCGGCCGCACGCGTACGTCGACGCGATGGCCCAAGCCCTCGACGTGCGCCTGCCGGCCTCGTTCGAGAACGGCGCCGGCCTCGCGACGCGGCGCCCCTACCGCGCTTGGTTGACGCCGGAGGCCGCGGCAGGAAAGGGGGCGATCGACGCGCTCGCGCGCCTTCTCGACGCCCGCGCCGACGTGTTCGCGCAGCTCGGCAAGGTGGCGTCGCTGAGCGTGTTCCCGAACGACCCGGAGCGGCCGCTCGCGGACGTGGGCGCGCTGCTCGAGGAGCTCTTGAGCGCGCACGACCTCACGCTCGACCTCGACCCCTCGACGGACTGCGTCAACGTGCTCGCCCCGGGCGTCGACAAGGCGGTCGGGTTCCGGGCGCTCTGCGACGCGGTGGACGTCGACCCGCTCGCGGTCGTCGGTCTGGGCGACATGCCCGGCGACCTGCCGTGGTTGCGGCTGTGCGGCGCGAGCGTGGCGCCGGCCGGCGCCGATCCGAGCGTGCGCGCCGAGGTGACGCACCCCTCGGCGCTTCCGGATGTGGAGGCCGCCCTGGCGACGTACGAGGCGCTGGTGGCGTCGAACCGCGCGCTGGCGGGTTGAGGCCCTTACGGCAACGCGATCCGATGCAGGTCTTGGTAGGCGTGCGCGTCGAGCGGGTGCGGTGCCCAGCCGGTGATGCCGGCCGCGCGGACGCCGACGTTGAGCCCCAACGAGAGGTACGCCCGCGGTGACCCCTCGAGCCAGGCGACGAGCGCCTCGCGGTAGAGGGCGATGGCGTCGTCGCTCGTCGGATCGAGCCGCGCCGCCTGCGCGAGGAGGTCGGCGATGCGCGCGTCCTCGTAGCCCTCGTAGTTCAACGCCGCGGCACCGAGCGCCTGGTCCGGGTTCGCCGTGGCGACCGTGCCGATCAGGAACAGGTCGAAGTCGCCTTCGGCGAGCCGGTTGAGGTAGGGCACGAACTCGACCGTCTCCACGCGCACGTCGATGCCGGCCTCCTCGAAGGTCGACTGGATGCGCGCCGCCATCGCCTCGCGCAAGGGGTTGACGTTGGTCAACAGCACCAGCGGACGTTCGAACAGCGGGCCGTTCTGCGCCAGCAGCGCCTCGGCCGCCGCGCGACCCCCCTCGAGCACGGCGTCCCCGCCCGCTGCCCAGGAAACGACGGGCGGCACCATGGTCGTCGACGGGACCGCCTGACCGGGCAGCAGCTCCTCCACGATGGGCGCGCGCGGGATCAGCAGCGACAGTGCGCGCCGCGCGTCGGCGTCGTCGAAGGGCGCCGTGGTCGTGTCGAATCCGAGGTACGTACCCGTGGTGTTCGCCACCACCTCGACGGCGACGCCCGGGGCAGCCGCGAGCCGATCGCGGTCGGCGCCGTCGAGCGGGCGGTGGCTGAGGTGCACCCGCCCAGCCAGCATCGCGTCGGCGACGTCGACGCTGCGGGCGACGAGCTGGAAGGCGATGCGTTCGGGGCCGGTGTGCTCGCCCCAATACGCGTCGTGGCGCCGGAGGACCTGCACGCCGTCGGGTGCGCCGATCTCGAGCGCGTACGGACCCGTACCGATGGGGCGTTCGTCGAAGTCCGCCGCGGCGTTCGCCGGGACGATCGGCATCCGCGCCAGGTCGAACAGGACGTGCGCCGCCGGTGCCACCAGGTGCAGCACGACCGTGCGCTCGTCGGGGGTCTCGATGCGCTCCACCAGGTTGGCCACCGCGCGGACCGTTCCCTGGCGATCGGGCGCGCCACCGGTCTCGATCGTGAAGCGCACGTCGGCGGAGGTGAAGCGCCAGCCGTCGTGGAAGGTCACGTCGTCGCGCAGCTCGAAGGTGATCGTCCGTCCCTCGTCCGAGACCGCCCACGCGGTGGCCAGCCGGGGTCGCAGCCCGAGGGTGGCGTCGAGCGCCACGAGCGGCTCCATCACCACGAGGATGCGCTGGAGCGACATCGGGTCGATGCGCTCCCTCGGGTCGAGACCCTGCGCGGGCGCGGGCACCGCGATCACCAGGTCGACCTCCGGTACGGCGACCGGGGTCGGTGCGGTCGGCGCGGCCGCAGCGGAAGGGGCCGTCGCTGGAGCTCGCGGTGTGGTGGCCGGGGACCCTGCATCGGTCGCCGGTGCGCAGGCGACCGCCAGCACGAGGGCCAGGGCGAGTGCCAGGCCGCTGCCGTGGCGCGCAGGGTGCGGACGTGCTGGGCGGTCGTTCGTCGTGGGCATCGGTGACCTCCTCGGTCGTCCCGGCTCGCGAGGGCGGCCGGGATCGGTGGCGTGCAGCGTCGGCCGCCACGCTAGCGGAGGAGGGCTTAAACGGCGCTTAGAGCGGTGGAGGGAGGGCGGCCGTCAGTCGGGGTCGACGAACTCGGCGAGCCGCACCAGCCGATCCTCGGCGTACGAGCGCTCCGCGGCCAGGCACAGGCGCATCACGGCCACCCCCTGATCGACGCCGGGGTCGGGCGCGCGGCCCTCGACCAGCGCCGCGACGAAGGCCTCGAGCTCCGCCCGGTAGGCCGTCGCGAAGCGCTCGAGGAACCACGGGACGTGGTCGCGCTCGAAGCGGTTGCCCCGGAACAGCGTGAGGCCGTCTAGCGCGTCGTCGCGCACGGCGCCCTTCGCGAGGCTGCCTCCGACCTCCAAGACCGTCTCGTACCCGTAGCCGGTGCGCAGGCGGTTCTCGATGACGCCGAGCGCTCCGGACGCGAAGCGCAGCGACAGCAGCGTGGTGTCGGGTTTGCCGAGCGCCTCGAAGCGCGCATCGAACAGGCTCGCCCCGCGAGCGTAGACGTCGTCGACCGGGCCGCCGATCGCGAGCGCCAGGTCCGCGTCGTGGGCGAGCGTGTCGTGGAAGATGCCGGCCGCGCGGCGCATCCCCTCGACGTCCGGGCCCATCGGGTCCGCCGTCACGGACCGGAGCGTCTCGACGGCGCCGAGCTCGCCGTCGGCGAGCAAGCGCAACAGCCGGGCGATGCCGGGGTCGTAGCGCCGCTGGAACCCGATCTGGAAGGGGGTGCCGGTCGCGCGCACCGTCGCGCGCACCCGCAAGGCATCGTCCCACGTCGTCGCCAGCGGCTTCTCGCAGAAGACCGCCTTGCCGGCGCGCGCGGCCGCTTCGATGATCGGCGCGTGCGTCTGCGCGGGCGTGACCACCACGACGGCGTCGACGTCGGCCCCGTACGCGGCGCTCACGTCGACGGTCGCGCGCGCGCCCGGCGACCAGGCGGCGACCGCCTCGGCCGCCGCGAGGTCGGCGTCGACCACCGCGACCAGGCGGCCGCCGACGATCGAGGCGAGCGTGCGCCCATGGAACCGCCCCATCAGCCCCGCACCCACCAGGGCGAACCGGATGTCCTGCATCGTGGCCTCCTCGTCCGCGCGCGCGGACGCGTCCGCGCGCGCGGACGTCAACGATAGATGGGGTTCGAGAGCGCGCGGACCCATGGGTGCGCGCCGATCTCCTCGAACGTGATGCCGTACGGCAGCGGTCGGTGCGCCGCGAGCGCCCGCAGCGCCTCGAGGCGTGCGGCGCGCCCGGCGTCGCTGGCGACGACCTCGGCGCGCACGAAGGCGCCATCGGGGCGCCAGGTCCAGGTGTCGGTGAAGCCCTCGCGATCGATCGCGACCTCGCGGAGCACGCCGTGGGCGCCCACCCAGCGCAGGCGGTCGCCGGCGCCGCCGTCCACGACGGCGTGGAGCTCGTGCGCGGCGCGCGGCGGCAACACCCCGCCCATCGGCGTCGGTGGCGCCTCGATGCGCACCCGCGGTCCGCTCGGGGCGTCGGACACGCTCGCTTGCCCGGCTCCGAGCGCGGCGAGGACGTCGGGCACGGCGACCCGCCGGAGCCGCAGCCAGGTGGTGGGGCTCCCGACGCGCAGCTCGTCGGGGTCGCGGTCGACGCCGGCGGGCTGGTGCCGGTCGCTGCCGCCGACGAGGGTCAGGCGCCGTCCCAGGGCCACGAGCGCGTCGTAGCGCGCGAGCGACTCCCAGTTGCGGAGCCACCAGGGCCCCTGCCACGCCTCGAGCGCGTCGACCTCCTCGGGCACGGCGTAGTCCCAGTCGCAGCCGATGCACCCCGGCTGCGTCTTCGGGTGGTTCACCGACACCAGACCGCCCAACTCGTGCGCGCGGTGCACCATCGGCGCGACGTCGGCCTCGCCGGCGATCCGGAAGTCGACCCAATCCGACGCCCCCCACACGTTCGCGTGGCCGCGGTAGGTGGTGACCTCGAGGCCGGGGACGGGGAGCACGGGCCCGTCGGCGTGGCGGCGCAGGTCGGCGTGATGGCTGGTGGTGTTGTGGTCGGTGACGGCGAGGAAGCGCAGGCCGCGGTCGGCCGCAGCGGCGAGCAGCTCGGCGACGCTCCCCTTGGCGTCGCTGTGGTGCGTGTGCGATTGGAGGTCGCCGGGGTACCAGGCGGCCTCGGGGGCGTGGGGGTCGGGTGGGTCGGTGGGCGCTGCACGGGCGTGGTTAGGGGCGGTGGCGACCGCGTTCGCCCCCCCGAGCGTCACCCGCACGTCGACCCGGTAGGTGCAGCCCTCGGGCGCCACCCGGGCGCGCCCGAGCAGCACGTGCCAAGTCCCGGTCGGCAGCGGGCCCGACAGGTAGCCGGGCGTGGCGTCGGCGAGCGCCACGAACGCTTCGCGCCGCGCGCCACCGCTCCAGCCGCGGAACCCCGCGCGCGCCACGAAGGGCGTGGCCGCCGGGTCGAGCAGGCCGAGGTCGAGGACCTGGTCCTCGTCGTGGGCGTAGCGCAGGTCGATGCGCGTGGCCCCCGGAGGCACCTCGAACGGCAGCGCTGCGACCGGTTCGGCCGGGTCCGGCACGAGGCGGCCCTCGAGGACGATGTCGATCGCGGCCGCTTCGCGCCCCATCAGCGCGCCTCGATCCGCACCCCGTCGGCGTCGAAGTAGTGCACGTGCGCTTCGTCCAGAAGGACGTGGGCGACGCCCTCGGGCATGTCGGGGGGGTCGTCGGAGAAGACCCGCACGGTGAGGAGCGTGTCGCCGACCTTGAGCGTCACGAGCGATTCGGGCCCGAGCGTCTCGACCGCGTAGGGCTCGCCGGAGATGGTGGCGGGGCCGGGCCGTTCGACCAGCTGCAGGTGTTCCGGGCGGATGCCGGCCGTGACCGCACCGCCGTCGCCGATCGCCGGCACCAACCAGGCCGCGGTGGCGTCGCTCAGGGCGAGCTCGACCTCGTTGGACGTGAGCCGTGGACGCGGGCCGCCATGGACGGTGAAGGGCAACAGGTTCATCGGCGGGCTGCCGAGGAAGTTCGCCACGAAGGTCGTGGCCGGCCGGCGGTAGACCTCGAGCGGCGGGCCGATCTGGACGATCTTGCCTTCGTGCATCACGGCGATCCGGTCGGCGATCGCCATCGCCTCCGCCTGGTCGTGGGTGACGTACACGGCGGTGACGCCCACCTCGCGCTGCAGGTGCTTGAGGAAGCTGCGCGCCTCGAGGCGGAGCTTGGCGTCGAGGTTCGACAGCGGCTCGTCGAACAGGAACACCTGCGGTTCGTGGACGACCGCGCGCGCGACCGA
>JAABRX010000181.1 GCA_011390675.1 Trueperaceae bacterium
GCGGTACCTGTTGCGGTTGCTGGGATCGTGAGCGGCGAGGAGCCCACGATGGGCTGACGCTGGCCCCGATGTACCGACGCGGCCCGCGCAGCACCGAGCTCGGCTAGCATGATGCATGCGAAGCGCAGCAAAGACCCTCATGGCGGGCGTCTTGCTCGCCTGGTCCGCGACGTGGTTCGTCCACGCCCTCGCGAGCGGCCTCGAGCCATGCAGCGATCCCGCCGCCGCCGTCACGATCCCGGATCCCGGCCTGAACGACGCCATCCGTGCCAGCCTCGGCTGGACCGACGCGGACGTCACCTGCGACGCGATGCGGCGCCTGCGTGAGCTTCGCGCGAACGCCCACGGCATCACGGACCTCACGGGACTGCAGCACGCCGTGAACCTGACACGGCTCGACCTGCGTGACAACGACGTCGTCGACCTCTCGCCCTTGACGGCCCTCACAGGGCTCCGCGAGCTCGAGTTGCGCGACAACGAGGTCGCCGACCTGGGTCCCATCCGTGGCCTGACGGCGCTGACGCGACTCGGCCTCCAACGTAACCGGCTCGTCGACGTGAACGCGCTCTCGGGAATGACCGAGATGCGCAGTCTGGAGATCCGCAACAACGCCATCGAGGACCTCGAGCCGTTGCGGTCGATGACGCAACTCGGGCAGTTGCTCGCCCAGAGCAACCGAATCGAGTCCGTGGCCGCGTTGGCCGATCTCCGGGAGCTCACCGAAGTCAACCTCGACAACAACCGTCTTGCGTCGGGCGTGGGGCTCGAGCTGCTCTTGCGTCTCGAGTCGCTTCAGGTCCGAGGCAACCAGCTGCCGGATCTGAACTTCGTCTTCCTGCTGACCAACCTCCGCACGCTGGACGCGCGCAGCAACGACATCCGGCACCTCGCTGCGCTGCGTGGCATGACGAGCATCGAGGTCCTGCGGCTGGGCCGGAACCAGATCGACGACGCCTGCCCGCTGGCCGATCTCACGAATCTGCGCGTTCTCGACCTCGAGCGCAACGGGGTGCGGTCGATCGACTGCCTCGCCGACCTGACCCGGCTCATCGACCTCGACCTCGGCAGCAACCGCCTACGAGGGATCGACGTCCTGATCGGCATGAGCGACCTCGAGTCCCTGGACGTCGAGAACAACGAGATCGACGACCTCGGGCCGGTGGCGAACCTCGCGGGGCTGACCGTCTTGCGCCTGAACGGAAACCCGATCGCAGACCTCTCACCGATCGACGGCATGCCGGGGTTGACGCAGCTGACCGCCTCCGGTCTGGGCCTGAGCGACCTGGGCCGGATCGCGCACCTGACGGAACTCGAGGTGCTCGACGTGGCGTTCAGCGACATCACGGACGTCGGCCCCCTCGCCGGCATGACCGCGCTCCGTACCCTCAGACTGCGCGGCAACGCCATCGTGGACGTGTCGCCGTTGGCGATGCTCACGCAGCTGCGCGAACTGTGGATCGACCGCAACGACGTGGAGGACGTGGCACCACTAGCCCGCCTTCAGGAGCTACGCATCCTGCGCCTCAGCTCCAACCCCATCGTCGACCTCGCGCCGATCGCCCGACTGAGGAACCTGGAACACCTGACCGTCGCAGACGTCGCCCTGGTGGACCTCGCGGTGCTCGTGCCCCTCACCGGGCTGGCGAACCTAGACGTCTCCCGGAACGCGATCGCCGACCTTGGTCCGCTCACCGCGCTGACCGGCCTGCAGATCCTCAACCTGCGTTCCAACGCCATCGAAGACATCGCTCCCCTGGCCAGCCTGACGGAACTGCGCGAGATCAACCTCTCCCGCAATCGCATCCGGGACCTGACGCCGCTGACCGGTCTCGGCTCGCTCCGCCTCATCGCGATCGACAGGAACTGTCTCGACCTGGCGGCTGAGCCCGGCATCCAGGTGGCGCGTTGGCGCGACGCGGGTGTGTCGGTGACGGAAGAACCCCAGTCCACCTGCGAGTGACCCACCTGACATGCTGGGCGCGTTCGATGCCAACGGAACTCGCCAAAACCATGGGCCCGCCGCGTGGCAACGTCACGCCCTCGCGCCCAACTCCTCCACCGCCCACGCCACCGCCGCGTCCCGCAACCGCCCCGCGGCCGCCTCGTCGTCCGCCTCCGCGTACACCCGCAGCTCCGGCGCGTTGCCGGACGGCCGCAGGTGCACCACCTCGCCGGTCGCCAGCGCCATGCGCGCGCCGTCGGTGCGGTCGACGCCGACGACCGGTGCGGGGAGCCACGCGCGCGCGACGCCCGGCAGCCCGTCCACCAGCGCCACCGCCTGATCGCGGTCGATCCCCTGCAGGCGCCCCGAGGCCGTGAAGCGCGGGGGCAGGTCCTGCCGCAGCGCGGAGAGCGGCACCCCGCGCTCCGCGGCCAGCGCCAGCAGCGCGACGATCGGCAGCGCGGCGTCGCGCGTCGGCAGCGGCGCCAGCGTGACCTCGCCGCGCGTCACGGGCGTCTGCAGCAGGAAGCCGCCGTTGGCCTCGTAGCCGGCCACCGGACCCTCCCCGTCGCGCGCGAGGGCCTGCATCGCCTCGATGACGTGGGGCGAGCCGATGCGCGTGCGCGCGACCTCGTCGAACCAGCCGCTGCGCTCGGCCACGCCGTTCGAGCTCACCGGCGTCACCACGCGCCGCACCCCCAACCAGGCGGCCGTCAGCGGGCCCAAGACGTCGCCGGGGAGGAAGCGGCCACCCTCGTCGCAGACCCACGGCCGGTCGCCGTCGCCGTCGGTCGACACGACCGCGTCCAATCCGTGCTCGGCGCACCAGGCGGCCGCGCGCGCCTCATCCTCGGGCTCGACGGCCTCCGTGTCGATCGGCACGAACGTGTCGCTGCGACCCAGCGGCCGCACGTCGGCGCCGAGCCGCGCCAACAGGGCCACGAGCAGGTCGCGACCGACGGCGCTGTGCTGGTACACGCCCACGCGCAGGCGCGAGAGCGCCCGCGGCGGCACGAGCCCGCGGTAGCGCGCCAGGTAGGCGCGTTCGATCCCGCGATCGGGCCCGTCGGCGTCGAAACGCGTGCGCCACGCGGCGACGGCGCCCGCCAGGGCCTCCGCCGGCGTCCGCACCTCGTCCGCGTCCTGGTCGCCGATCGCGACCTCGTCGCGCTTGAGGATCTCGCCCACGGGGGTGGTGAACTTGACGCCGTTGCGGTCGAACGGGATGTGCGAGCCGGTCACCATGACGGTCGGCAGGCCGCGCTCGAGGCCCGCGAGCGCCAGCGCCGGCGTCGGCACGGGGCCGGCCACCACGGGCGTCACACCCTCGGCCTCGAGCCCCGCGCAGACGGCGGCCGCGATGTCCGGGCTGCTCGGCCGCAGGTCCCAGCCGACGAGGCAGACAGGGGACTCGGCATCGGCAGGCGAGCCAGCGCCGGGCGGTCCGGCAACGGCGCCGAGCGCGCCCTCCCCCGCCACGTGCCGCGCGAACGCGCGCGCGTAGCTGCTGACCACCTCGGGGCTCAGGTCCGTCACCAGCGCGCGCACGCCGCTGGTGCCGAACCCGACGGACGGGAACGCGTCTCGGAGCTTCGTCACGCCCCCATCCTCGCACCGACCGCCGACCGGGCCCGGCGCCCGGGAGACGGCCGACGCCAGGGCCGTCCCCGAACGGGTATCCTCCCGCATGACCCACCGCCCGTTCGCCGCGGTCATCATGGCCGGCGGCCAGGGGACGCGCTTCTGGCCGCTCTCCACGCCCACGCGCCCCAAGCAGTTCCTCGACCTCGAACGCACCGGCCGCACCCTGCTGCAGGCCACCTACGACCGGCTGCTGCCGCTCACCGGCGGGCCCCAGGGCATCTACGTCGCCACCGCCGCCCGCTACCGCGACCTCGTGCGCGAGCAGCTGCCCGAGGTGCCCGCCGACCAGGTGCTGGTCGAGCCGAGCCCGCGCGACAGCGGCCCGGCGATCGCCCTCGCGGCCCTCACCATCCACCGGCGCACGGGCGGCGCCACCCTCGGCTTCTTCAGCAGCGACCACCGCATCCCCGGCGCGGACGCCTTCCACGCGGCGGTGCGGCAGGCGATCGGGCTCGCCGAGTCCGAGCGCGGCCTCGTCGCCCTCGGCATCGCGGCCACCCACCCGTCGACCGCCTACGGCTACATCCAGCGCGGCGAGGCCGTCGGCGACGGCTTCCGCGTGGCGCGCTTCGTCGAGAAGCCCAACGCGGACCGCGCCCGGCAGTACCTCGCCGACGGCGGCTTCGACTGGAACGCCGGCATCTTCGTGTGGCGCAGCGACGTCATCCTCGAGGAGCTCGCCGAGCACGCGCCCGACATCGCCGAGCCCCTGCTCGCCGCCGCAGAGGACGCGCTCGACGACGTCTTCCCCACGCTGCCCCGCCGCAGCATCGACTACGCCGTCATGGAGCACACGCGGCGCGCCTTCGTGGTGCCCGTGGACTGCGGCTGGGACGACATCGGCGACTGGGTCGCCCTCGAGCGCCTGCTGGACCGCGACCCCGACGCCAACACCGTCGTCGGCACCCACGTGGGCCTGGAGGCCAGCGGCAACGTCGTCTACACCGACGGGCCCGACGACGTCGTCGTCACCGTCGGCGTGCACGATCTGGTGGTCGTCAAGCACGGCAACACCGTGCTGCTGGTGGCGAAGGACCGCATCGGCGACCTGAAGCAGGTGCTCGGGGACGATCGGCTCGCCGAGCTGACGGATTGACGCCGGGAACCCCGGCCGGGCTCACGACTAAGGCGTCTGCGGCAGCAGCGTGACGATCGCCTCGCCCGCGTCCGTGGCGTCGCCCAGCACGAGCTGGTCGAGCGCCGCGTCGAAGGTCCAGGCCGCGACGTTCCAACCGCTGCTCAGGGCGACGTCGACGACCACGTTGCCGACGCAGCCGGCGCCGACCGTCTCGATCGCCACGGCCTGGTCGGCGTAGAGCCACACGAGGAAGCGCCCGGGGTGGCCATACACGTCGGTCAGATCGAGCGGCGTCTCGGTGACCAGCGACAGCGCTAGGCCCTCGGTGCTGGCGCCATAGACGCCGGGGACCACGCCGCGATCGTCGAACCAGTGCGAACTCACCCGCGCGCCCGTCGGTTCGGCCAGCAGGTCGCAGTCGGCGACGCCCTGCACGTTGAAGAGGAAACCGTCGGCCGGGGACAGCACGCCCTCCGGGAGGTCCGCCGCGGCGGGCAGCGGCAGCCGGAAGCTGCCGTCGGCGGCGACCGGGGCCAGGCTCGTGGCGTACTGCCCGGTGCCGATCTCGATGAGCTCCGCGGTGCCGACGGCCGTCGGAACCAGCGCCAGGTCGGCCATCATCAGGCCCACCCCGAGCACCGGCGCGCCGCTCCCCTCCACCGCCTTGCCGACGATGGCGCCGGGACCCGGTGAAGGTTGGCTGCAGCCGATCAGCAGCGCGGACGCGCAAGCGAAGACGACCCAAGAACGGCGGAACATGCTGGACCTCCCGCGCCCCGGCGGCCCACCTCCACGATGGACTCGAGGGCCCCGGCATGGCGTGCGCGAACTCACGAGCGGGCTCATCGCCCACCCGCTGCTACGCTGGGGTTCCACCATGGCCCACCCCATCGACCTCCACCACGCCGGCGTCCCCGAGGCGATCGCGAGCTACCTGCTCGACCTCGGCGGCGGGGCGTTCGCGCTGTTCGACCCCGGGCCCGGCAGCACGCTGCTGCAACTCCAGGCGGGCGTGGGCGCGGCCGGCTTCGAGCTCGCCGGCCTGACGCACGTCTTCGTAAGCCACGTCCACCTCGACCACGCCGGCGCCGCCGGCGCGCTGGCGCGACGCACCGGCGCCACCGTCGCCTGCCACCCCCGCGCCGCCCCCCACCTCGCCGACCCCACGCGGCTCATGGCGAGCGCCCGGCGGGTCTACGGCGCCCGGCTCGACGAGCTGTGGGGCCCCATGGAGAGCGTGCCCGAGGGGCGGCTGAAGGTGCTGGAGGACGGCGAGACACTCGCGCTCGGGCCGCACGAGGTCCGCGCCATCGCCGCCCCCGGGCACGCCAACCACCAGCACGCCTACCTGCTCGACGACGGCCGCCTCTTCCCCGGCGACGCCTGCGCCATCCGCCTCCCCGGCCAGCGCGCGATCATGCCGGCCACCGCCCCGCCCGAGATCGACCTCGAGGCCTGGGACCGCACCCTCGACGCGCTCGAGACGGCGGCGCCCACGCGCCTGCTCCTGCCCCACTTCGGCCCCAAGGACGACGTCGCCGACCACCTCGCGCGCCTGCGCGCGGCGCTGCCCGCCTGGGCGCAGGTGGTGCGCGAGGGGATCGGCCTCGGCGAGGCCGACCGCCCGCTCGCCGACCGGCTCGAGGCCTACCTGCGGGCCGAGCTCGCGACCGAAGGCGTGGACGACGACGGCATCGCGCGCGCCATCCGCGCCGCCGGACCGATGATGTGCGTGATCGGTCTGCGGCGGGCGCTCGGGGAGGGTTAGGCGGTCGGGCACGTCCCTCGGTGTGGCGAGCGCAGCGGTCACAAGAACCGCGCCCCACATCGCGTACGCTGAATCCGTGGGGCGCGACCGCCGCTCTCGCTTGCGCCCGTCGTCCGCCGCTCGCGCGCCCGCTGAGGTAGGTGCGGAACATGCGCTTCGATCGATCTCTCCGTTGGGCCCACCGAACGCTGTTGGCGATGACCGTCGGATTCGTGATGGTCGTCGCATGCAGCCCCGTGGCACCCGACCCCCAGCCCGAAGACGTCATCCAGGTCGAGATCGCGGCGGTGGGCCCCGGCACCGTCCAGCATCCCTCGTCGGGCTTCGTGTGCCGCGGCGACTGCACCTGGACCGGGCCGGCCGAGGAGGCCACCGGCTTCGTCGCCTCAGCCGACGGTGTCAACGCCTTCGTCGCCTGGACGGGCGTCTGCCCCACCCTGGACGCCACCTGCGCCCACCTGCTGCAGGACGGCGACGCGACCACGGCGACCTTCGCACCGCATGCGCTGCGCCT
>JAABRX010000182.1 GCA_011390675.1 Trueperaceae bacterium
TTGATCGCCTGCCGGATCCACCAGGTGGCGTAGGTGCTGAACTTGTAGCGCCGGCGGTACTCGAACTTCTCCACCGCACGGATGAGACCCTGGTTCCCCTCCTGGATCAGGTCGAGGAAGCTCATGCCGCGCCCGTTGTACTTCTTGGCGATCGACACCACCAGCCGCAGGTTGGCCTCGATGAGGTGCTGGCGCGCCAGGTCGCCGTCCTCGACGATGCGCCCCAGTTGACGCCGGCGGCGCTCCTCGAAGTTGGCGGCCTCCTCCTCCAGCACGCGGCGGGCCTCCTCGCCCTCCTCGATGCGGCGAGCGAGCGAGATCTCCTCCTCGAGGGTGAGCAGCTTGACGCGCCCGATCTCCTGCAGGTACTGCCGCACCGGATCGTTCGTCTTGACCCGGGCGTCGGCCATCGCCTCGGCGCGGGCCTCCATCTCCTCGCGGTCGAGATCGCTCCGCTCCTCGTCGCTGAGCTCGTCCTCGTCGATCAGCTCGTCGTCGTCGAAGCCGCCCAGCTCGTCCTCGTCGACGACCTCGTCCTCGGCCAGGTCGGCGATCGACACGCCCTGCGCCTGCACGAGCTCCATCAGGTCCTCGAAGTTCGCCTGCTCGGGGTCGACACCCGTCATCGCGACGGCCTGGTTGTAGGCGCCGGTCAACTCGACCGTGTCGACGGTGCCGGCCTCCTTCGCGCTCGTCACCAGCGCGAGGATCGGCGCCGACGCGAGCCAGCCGCTGGTGGGCATGGGGGCGCCCGTCGCCTTCGCGGCCCCATCGCCGGTGGATTCGGCCGCGGGTGTCGCCTTCGCCTTGCCCTTGGCGGGGGTCTTCGCCTTCGCCGCAGCCTTGGGCTTCGCCTTCGGTTCGGCCTTGGGCTCGGCCTTGGGCTCGACCTTGGGCTCGGCCTTGGGCTCGGCCTTGGGCTTCGCCTTGGACGCGGCCACCGCCTTCGGTTCGGGCGCGTCCTCGGCGTCCGCCGCCTCGGCCGGCGCCGGCTCGGCGGCCGGCTTCGCCTTCGGAGCGGCCTTGGTCTTCGGCGGGCTCTTCGGCTTGCTCTTGGCCGCGGGTTTCCCGGCGGCCTTCGAGGTGGCCTTCGCCTCGGCGTCCGGTGCGGCGGCATCCCCCACGGGCGGCGTCGCCTGGACGGCCTCTGCCTTCACGGCCTCCTCGACCTGGACTTCGGCGCTGCGGTTGGAGCGGGCCTTCGCCACCTTGCCTCCTCGGGGGGCTCGATCGGATCGGGGTTCGCGGGCCGCGCACGTGACGCGGCATGCGACGAAAGCCGGGCCAGCGGGTGGCCCGGCGGATGGACGAGAGAATCTACCACGCCACGCGCCGGGGCGTGGCCTCCGGCGAACGTGTCTTCGTCGGCGCAAGCGCCGACGAAGACCCATCTTCGTCGGCGCAAGCGCCGACGAAGACCCATCGTCGCCGGCGGCGACGCCGGCGACGAACCAGGCGTCAGGCGTCGTAGCTCTGCGAGGTCACCGCCCCGCCGCTGCCGATCCAGTCGGTGTGGTGCATCTCGCCGCGCGGCCGGTCGACGCGCTCGTAGGTGTGCGCGCCGAAGTAATCGCGCTGCGCCTGCAGGAGGTTGGCGGGGCCGTTGGCGGTCCGCAGGCCGTCGTAGAAGGTCAGGGCGGCGGCCATCGCGGGGACGGGGATGCCGAGCCGCAGGGCCTCGGCGACCACCCGCCGCCAACCGGCCTGCGCGCGCTCGATCGCCGCGCGGAAGAACGGCGCCAGCAGCAGGTGCTCGAGGTCGGGATCGGCCTCGAAGGCATCGGTGATGTCGTTCAGGAAGCGGCTGCGGATGATGCAGCCGCCGCGCCAGATGCGGGCCGTGGCGGCGAGGTCGGTCGACCAGCCGCGCTCGCGCACCGCGTCGCGCAGCAGCATGTAGCCCTGCGTGTAGCTGACGATCTTGGCGGCGTAGAGCGCCTGCTCGAGGTCGGCGAGGAAGGCGTCGCGGTCGCCGGCGAAGGTCGCCGCAGGCCCGGGAAGGTCCGCGGAGCGCTCGCGCAGGTCCTTCATCGACGACAGGTTACGCGCGAACACGGCCTCGGTGATCAGCGTGAGCGGCTGACCCTGCTCGAGCGCCGCGTTGGCCGTCCAGCGACCCGTGCCCTTCTGGCCGGCGCGGTCGAGCACGAGGTCGAGGACCAGCCGGCCCTCCTCGTCGTAGGTGCCGAGCACGTCGCGGGTGATCTCGATGAGGTAGGAGTCGAGCACGCCCTCGTTCCAGTCGGCGAAGGTCGTCTGCATCGCGCTCGCGTCGAGGCCGATGGCGTCGCGCATGAGGTGGTAGGCCTCGGCGATGAGCTGCATGTCGCCGTACTCGATGCCGTTGTGGACCATCTTGACGAAGTGGCCCGCGCCGTCCTCGCCCATCCAATCGCAGCAGGGGACGCCGTCGACCTGCGCGGCGATCGCCTCGAACAGCGGGCGGACGGTCTCGTAGGCGTCTCGCGGCCCACCGGGCATGATCGACGGCCCGAAGCGCGCACCCTCCTCGCCACCAGAGACGCCCACGCCCAGGTAGCGGAGCCCCTCGGCCTCGAGACGCTCGCCGCGCCGCACGGTGTCGCCGAAGAACGAGTTGCCGCCATCGATGATCACGTCGCCGGGGTCGAGGAGCGGGACGAGATCGTCGATCACGGCGTCGACCGCCCGGCCTGCCTTGACCATCAACATGACCCGGCGCGGACGCTCCAGCGAGGCGACCAGCTCCTCCAGGGAACCGGCGCCGATGAGGTCGCCGCGAGCCGCGGCCTCGGCGCCGGTGCCGGCGAGGAAGCCCTCCATCGTGCTGCGCGTGCGGTTGTACACGGCCACCTTGGCGCCGTGATCGATCATGTTCAGGACCAGGTTCTGGCCCATCACCGCGAGGCCGACGAGGCCCATCTGGGCGCTTTCGTTAGGACGTGGGTCGGACATGGGGTCCCTCCGGTGGGCCGCGCCACTCACGGGCACGGCGGACGCACCAGTCTACCGCCCACCCATGGGAGCTTCGGTCCCCGTGTGGTGGTGGCGTCGCGTCGCCGAGGCGACGCGACGCCGCCACCACCCATCAGTTGTCGAGGATGAGCACGTACTCGCTGAAGGTGCGCACCGCCTCGGTCTCGGGCCGCGGCAGCGGCAGCTTGACCGGCACCGGTTCGACCTTCGGTGGCGGCCAGATGCCGCTGGCGCGCGGGTCGTGCTCGACCGTGCCGCGCGCGTTGCCGACGCCCGAAGCGCGGGGATCGCCGGCGTTGGCCGCGAGCGGCTCGCGCTCTGCGGGCAGCCGTGCCAGGCGCCGCAGCAGCGCCTCGGCCCGGCCCGCGGCCATGGGCTTGGCGTAGTGGAACCCCTGCACGACGCCGACGCCGATGCGGTGCAGGTAGCGGGCCTGGGCCTCCGTCTCCACGCCTTCGGCCACCACCGTCTTGCCCAGCTTCAGCCCCATCGCGGCGATCGCCTCGACGATCGGCAGGGCGTCACCGACGACGCCCGACGGCCCCAGGACCAGCTCGCGCACGAAGCTGCGATCGATCTTCAGCGAGCGGATCGGCAGCTTCTGCAGGTAGGCGAGCGACGAGTACCCGGTCCCGAAGTCGTCCAGCGCCGTGCGGACGCCCATCTCGTCCAGCCGCCGCAGCCTCTGCACCGCCAGCTCGAACTGGTCGATGAGGATGCTCTCCGTGACCTCGAGCTCGATGCGCGCCGGATCGACGCGCGCGTCGCGGATCGCCGTCTCCACCTGCTGGACGAACTCGGGCTGGCGGAACTGCAGCGGCGACACGTTGATCGCCATCGTCACGTGCGGGCCGTACCCGGCCCAAGCCTGCGCCTGGCGGCAGGCCTCGCGCATGAGCCAGTGCCCGATCGGCACGATCATCCCCGCCTCCTCGGCGATGGGGATGAACTCGCTCGGCGGCACCATGCCCAGGTCGGGGTTGCGCCACCTCAGCAGCGCCTCGAAACCGCACAACCGCCCGGTCGCGAGCTCGAGCTGCGGCTGGTAGACGACCTCGAACTCCTGCTCGAGCAACGCGGAGCGCAACCGCCGCTCGAGCTCGAGCCGCCGCGCCTGCTTGTGCCGCTGCTCGCTGCTCGAGAAGTGGAAGGCGTTCTTGCCACCGGTCTTGACCGCGTACATCGCGGCATCGGCGCTGCGCACCATCGCGTGGACCGTCTCCCCGTCGCGCGGGTACAGGGCGACGCCGATCGAGGCGGAGACGCTGATGGCCTTGCCCTCGACCTCGATCGGCACGGCGAACAAACGCACCAGCTTCTCGGCCACCGCGGCGGCCACCTCGGCCTCGCGAACGCCGGCGAGGGCGACGACGAACTCGTCTCCGCCCTGACGCGCCACGAGGTCGCCGTCACGGATGTTGGTCACGAGTTGGCGGGCGACGGTGATGAGCATCTGGTCGCCAACGGCATGCCCGAAGGTGTCGTTGACGAACTTGAAGCGGTCGAGATCGACGAACAGCAGCGCGAAACCGGGCTCGCCTCGACGAGGGTTGCGGATCCACTCGTCGAGCCGCCGCTCGAACGCGCGACGGTTCAGGACGCCCGTGAGGACATCGTACTGGGCACGATCGGATACGCCGCGGTGGTGGCGCAACTGCGTCATCAGGATGCGGGCCGCAGCCGCGCCGCCGCCAACGGCGCCGAGAGCCAACGGCATGAGCAGCGCGCCCTCTTGCATGGCCAAGCGCCAATCGGGGGACGCGCCGTCGAAGGAGACGCCGAACCCCACCAGCGTGCCGACGACGGCCCCCAGCAGGGCCGCGATCCAGGCGCCGACGGCCACGCCGGTGACGCCGACCGCCACGGCCCACGTCAACGACGCGTACGCGCCGAGCTCGGCACCGTAGCGCGCGTTGACGGCCAACGCGACGCCCCAGACCAGGACGACGGTGACGGGTTGGAGCCAGCGGGTCATGGGATCAGCTTAGTCAGCGACACTATCGGCACGCTCACGGGTTTGTCACGACTTCCTGACCGGCCGGGGCCGGAGGCGCTGACCCGTCGGTGACGAAGCCGCGGTAGCGTGGCCCCATGGACGCACCCGTCTTCGTGCCCGGCGACGCGCTGCCGGCCGCGCCCGCGCTGGCCGCCCGCGGGCCCCGCTCGGTGGGGGTCGCCACCCTCGCCCTCAGCCACCCGCAGCAGATCGACGTGCTCGGCTCGCTGGCGGGCGGCGAGCCGGTCCGCGCCACCCGCACGCTGGCGGCCGAGATCTGGTACCCGTCCGTACACGACGGCCGGACCCACTACCTCGACCACCTGCCACCCGCAGCGCAGGACGCCAAGACCGCCCCCCGGGCGTTCCGCTTCACCGGGCGCGCCGCCCGCGACGCGGAGCCCGATCGCTCGCAGGGCCCGGCGCCGCTGGTGGTCGTGTCGCACGGCTACCCGGGCTCGCGCGTGCTCCTCTCCTGGCTGGGCGAGAACCTGGCCAGCAAGGGCTACGCGGTCATGGCGCTCGACCACACCGACAGCACCCACGCCGACCGCGGCGACGTGCTGTCGTCGCTGCGCAACCGGCCCCTCGACATCGCGCTGGCGCTGCGCGTGGCGGCCGATCTCGAGCGCCATCACCCGCTGCTGCACCACGTCTGGGACGCGGAGAGGGCGGCGCTCGTGGGGTTCTCGATGGGCGGCTACGGCACCCTGGTGGCCCTCGGTGCGGGGTACGACGCCGCGGCGCTCGCCCACCCGGCGTTCGACGCACCGCTGTGGCGCGAGCTCCTCGATGACCTGACCCTCGACCAGCCCTTCTACGAGGACCTCGTCGACGCCGTGACCGCCAGGGTTCGTTGCGCCGTCCTGCTCTCCCCCTGGGGCGGCTCCCAGGTGTGGACCGACGCCGCGCTGGCCGGGCCGCGGGTCCCCCTCTTCATCGCCGCCGGCAGCGAGGACGACGTCGCCCTCTACCCGGCGATCCGGAGGATCTTCGACGGCGCGGTCTCGGCCGACCGCTGGTTGCTGACCTTCGAGCACGCCCGCCACAACGTGGGCTGCAACCCCC
This sequence comes from Trueperaceae bacterium, assembly GCA_011390675.1. Taxonomy (GTDB): domain Bacteria; phylum Deinococcota; class Deinococci; order Deinococcales; family Trueperaceae; genus JAABTL01. The sequence continues at coordinate 6,020 of JAABRX010000182.1, forward strand.
CGCCCGAGGCCCTGCTGACCGCCTCGCACGAGAGCTGGTGGCGCTACGCCGATCCCGTGTGGGACACGCGCCGCATCGTCAGCGTGCTGCAGCACCACCTGACCGCCTTCCTCGGGTCGCGCCTGCGCGGGCAGCCGCTCGACGACTACCTCGAGGGCGCGCTGACCGCGCCGGCGGGCGAGCCGTGGCCCGGCTACCCGCCGAGGTCGACCGTCGGACTGCGGCTCGAGCGACGACTGGGCCGAACCGTGACGGATCGCCCGCCCGACGAGGACGAAGTCGTCCGCGACCTGACGGCGGCCACCTGGGCCAGCCTGTCGCAGGCGTGGCGGGCGCATCGGGCCCGCGGGGGGCGGGCCGGCGGGGTGTAGCATCGGCCCATGGCCACCTGGATGCTCTCCGCCGACCAACAGCTGCTCAACCTCGACACGGTCGAGTACCTGGACGTGATCGACGTCTTCCCCGACGACGCCGATCCGGCGGACGTCGAGGCGGGCACGGTGGCGCCCGCGTACGCCGAGCTGGTCGCCCACCTCGGTTCGGGCGACGAGGTGATCATGTTCGACGACGAGGACCCCGAGGTCGTGCTGCACGCCTTCGAGCTGCTCAAGGCGTACCTGGCGGCCGGGCCCATGTTCGACGCCGCCCGCGGCGGCCAGGTGCCCTCCGTGCAAGACCTGATCGACCGATCGAGCGCGCAGAAGAACTGAAGCGCGGCGCGGCGCCGGGGCCGCCAGTCCGCTGACCCACCGAACCCGACACCCGCGGGCCGGGCAAGTGGAAGACTGGCGTCATGGACCCCATCGTCCTCGAACGACTGCGCGGCGCACTCCGCGCCGACCAGGTCGACACCTCACCGAGCGC
>JAABRX010000183.1 GCA_011390675.1 Trueperaceae bacterium
GCGAGGTCGGCGAGCCAGTTGACGAGCACGTAGACGAGCACCGCGACGATCGTCACGCCCTGCACCACCGGGTAGTCGCGCGCCGAGATCGACCCCAGCAGCGTGAGGCCCAAGCCCGGCAGCCCGAACACCTGCTCGACGACGATGGTGCCGGTGAGCAACCCCCCCAGCTCGAGCGCCAGGAGCGGCAACAGCCCAGGGAGGGCGTTCGCGGCCACGTGGCGGGTGAGGCCGCGGGTGGCGACCCCCTTCGACCGGGCGGTGCGGACGTAGTCGGCGTTGAGCTCTTCGAGCAGGCGCGCGCGGGTCAGGCGCGCGAGCTGCGCGGCGCGCGGGATCGCGAGCGTCACCGCCGGAAGCACCAGGTGCCACGCGCGCACCCCCGCGCCGCCCGACGTCGGGTAGCCGATCAGCGGGAACCAACCGAACTCCACGGCGAAGACCAAGATCAGTAGGAAGCCGAACCAGAACTCCGGCAGCGACAGGCCGAAGGTGGTGAAGGCGAGGACCCCGGCGTCGGCGCGGCCACCGGGTCGGCGTCCGGCCAGCAGACCCAGGCCGAGCCCCACGACCACCGAGAGGGCAAAGGCGAAGCCGGCGAGCGCGAGCGTCACCGGCACGCGGTCGCCGATCACCTGCAGCACCGGCCGCCGCTCGCGGATCGACTCGCCCAGGTCGCCGCGCAGCACGTCGCCCCACCAGGCGCCGAACTGCGCCAGGAGCGGGCGGTCGAGCCCCAGCTGCCGGCGCAGGTCGTCGACCTGCGACGACGTCGCGTCGACGCCGCCGAGGATCGCCGCCGCGTCGCCCGGGAGGGCGCGCATGGCGACGAACACCAGCGTCAGCACCACCACCAGGGTGGCGAGCAGGCTGAGGAACTGGACGGTCACGGCGCGGGCCAAGGTGTTCGCAGACTACGGCGCCCCGGCGCCCCTCGGGGCGCCGGGGCGCGAGGCGATCAGGCTCAGCGCGCGGTGACCGAGCGGAAGTCGTAGGTGTCGAGCAACGGCGTCAGCCAGAAGCCGTCGACCGCGGTGGTGCGGGCGTGCGTCGAGAGCGCGGTGCCGAGGTACACGAAGGGCGCCTCGTCGTGCATGCGCGTGAGCGCCTGGGCGTAGAGCGAGGCGCGGGTGGTGGCCTCGGTGGTCACCGCGGCGCGGTCGATCCAGCCGGCGACCTCCGCGTTGGCGTAGCCGGAGTAGGTGCGGTCTTCGTAGCCGTACCCGTTGAGGCGGCCGGTGGGGTCGAGCTTGCCGGTGTGGCCGATCACGGTCATGTCGTAGTCGCGCGGGCCGCCGTACACCTCGCCCAGCCAGACGCCCCACTCGACGACGCGGATCTGGGCGTCGACGCCGACGTCGGCGAGCATGTCCTGGATGATCTGGCCGGCGGTGACGTGGACCTCGTAGGGCTGGGGCAGCGCCAGGTCGATCGTCCAGCCGTCGGGCACGCCGGCGGCGCGCAGCAGCGCGCGCGCCTGCTCGGGGTCGTAGCCGTACGGCTGCAGGAAGTCCGGGAGCCAGGGGCTGCCGGCTTCCATGAAGGTCGTCCCCTCGATACCGCCGCCGTAGGCGACCTCGAGGATCAGGGCGGAGTCGATGGCGAGGTTGAGCGCTCGGCGGACGCGGGCGTCGTCGAGGTACGGGCGCCGGTTGTTGAGGGTGGCGACCAAGACGGTGCCCGATGGACCTTGCACCAGCTCGAGGGCGGCGTCGCCGCGCACGACGTCGAAGTCGGCCGGCGAGATGCCGAGCGCCAGGTCGAACTCGCCGGTGCGCAGGCCCTGCAACTGCACCGCGCTGTCGGGGACGAAGCGGATCGTCACGCCGTCGACCGCGGGCGCGCCCTGGAAGTACTCCGCGTTGGTGGTCAGCTCGAGGAAGGCGTCGCGCACCCACTGCGTGAAGACGAACGGGCCGGTGCCCACCGGCTCGTTGCCGAAGTCGTGGCCGCTCGCGAGCTTCTCGGACGGCAGGATGGCGCTCCAGCCCGAGGCGAGCGTGGCGAGCAGCGCAGGCGCCGGGGCGGAGAGGGTGAGCACGACCGTGCGGGCGTCGGGGGTGGCGACGTCTTCGATCATCGTGTACTCGTCGCGCTTGGGCGATCCCTCGGCGGCGAGGCGCGCGAGCGAGGCGGCGACGTCGGCGGCGTCGAGCGTGGTGCCGTCGTGGAAGCGCACGCCCTCGCGCAGCGCGAAGGTCCAGGTGAGGCCGTCGAGCGAGGTCGCGTAGGACTCCGCCAGCGACGGGACGATGGCGCCGTCGCGCGCGACCTCGACGAGCGTGTCGTAGATCGACTTCGCCGACTGGAAGGCCGACGTGGCCGACGTGACGTGCGGGTCGAGGGTGTCGGGCTGAGCGGTCGTCGCGACCGTGATCGATCGCGCGGCGGCGGGGCCGACGAGCAGCAGGGCGAGCAGCAGGACGAGGGTTCTACGCATGCGCTTCCTCCGTGGGGGTGGCGAGCCGCTCGATGGCGACCGCCCGAGGGCCGTGGGCGTGGACGAGGACGGCGCCGAGGGCGATGGGACCGTCGGCGACGCGCGAAGGGGCGGCGAGGGGGAGGCGATCGCGGTAGGCGGCGACGAAGACGTCGGGGTCGTAGCCCTGCATGCTGTTGGCGGGCCCGGTCATGCCGACGTCGGTCACGAAGGCGGTGCCGCCGGGGAGGAGTCGGGCGTCGGCCGTGGGCACGTGCGTGTGGGTCCCCAGCACCGCGACCGCGCGGCCGGCGACGGCGTACCCGAAGATCGCCTTCTCGGTGGCGCCGTCGCCGTGGAAGTCGACGACGACCGCGTCGACGGCGTCCCCCCATCCCTGCACGACGGCCTCGAACGCGTCGTACGGGTGGTCCGCGGCGGGCAGGGCGGAGCGGCTGGTCAGGTCGAGCACGCCGTACCGCACGCCCCCGCGCTCGACGACGCACGCCCCCGTTCCGGGCGCGCGGACGCCGTAGTTGTGCGGGCGCAGGACCCGCGGCAGCGCCAAGGTGGCCGCGGCCTCGGGGCCGTCCCACGAGTGGTTGCCGCCGGTGAGGACGTCGGCGCCGGCTTCGAACAGGCGCTCCGCCGAGCGCGGCGTCATCCCGAGGCCGGTGGCGGGGCGTGGGCCGGTGACGTCGGCGTTCTCGCCGTTCACCACCACCAGCGTGGGGCGGTGCTCGGCGATCAGGACCGGCAGGTGGCGTTCGAGGTAGGCGACCCCGAGGTCGCCGACGACGTCCCCCACGAATAGGATGCGGTGCTCGTGCATGTCCGTCCAGGCTACGCGGTCGCGTGCGAACCCGCGTCGTGTGGATTGCGCGCGTGGCGATCAACGCGGACCTCAGCGTACGCAGGACGGGTCAGGGGGCGGTCATGCACCGGCCACCGGCCCGCGTCGTGGCGGCCCCAGCCGTGTGGTTTTGGGCACACGCGGTCCGTGCGGGACGCAATCGAAAGCTGCGTAAGGAAATCGTGAGAACGGACTGCCTACATTGCGGCATGCCCAAAGGACTGCGCGCGTTCGTCGTCGTTCTGACCTGGTCGGGGGTCGGGTTCGCATCCCTCCACGCCGACGAGGTCCTGGGCGCGTACGCGGCCGTGCCGACCGCCATCGCCGTCGCCGTGACCGGCGGCGTGCTCGGGCTCCTGGGCGGCGTGCTGGCGGCGCTCGCGGCCGGCGCGCTCGGGCTCGCGAACGCGATCGGTCCCGACGCCGGCTTCGACGCGTACCGGACCGCGGTCGTCGAGGGTGCGCTGCTCGGTCCTGCGGCGCTCCTCGCCGTGGGCGTGGCCGCGGGTGCCTGGCGGCGCCTGTTGCGCCAGTTGCGCGTACACCGCGCTGCGTCGGACCGCGCCCAGTTCGACGTGCTCACCGGACTGCTCAACCGCGACACCTTCGAGCGCCGGCTCGCGCTGTGGACCCAGGACGCCGGGACCGCCGGTCCGGCGACCTTCGCCGTCCTCTTCGTCGACCTCGACCGCTTCAAGTTCGTGAACGACACCTTCGGCCACGCCACCGGCGACCGTCTGTTGATCGCGATCGCCGACGTGCTGCGCGAGAACGTCCGCGATCAGGACCTGGTCGCCCGCTTGGGCGGCGATGAGTTCGTCGTCGCGCTCGGCGGGGTCAAGGACGCTGCGGCGGCCGGGGTGGTGGCGGGCAAGCTCTGCAAGCGCCTCGCCTCCCCGTTCGACATCGACGGCAAGTCGCTCAACGTGTCGGCATCGGTGGGCATCGCGCTGTTCCCGCGCGACGGCCACGACGTCGCGACGCTGACGAAGAGCGCCGACACGGCCATGTACGCGGTCAAGACCGGCGGCAAGAACAGCTTCACCTTCACCGATCACGGGCTGCGCGATCGCCAAGCGCGGCGCCTCGACCTCGAGCGCCAGCT
>JAABRX010000184.1 GCA_011390675.1 Trueperaceae bacterium
GCCTGCCACCAGGCGCGCCAGTGGAGCGCGTTCGGCGTGCCCGGGCTGTCGATGGCGATCAACGTCTCGACGCTGCAGTTCCGCCAGTCCGGCTTCCTGCGGCAGGTGGACGAGGCGATCCGCGACGCGCGAGTCGCCCCCGAGGCGATCGAACTCGAGGTGACCGAGAGCGTGCTGATCGACGAGTTCGAGCTCGCGGTGGCGACCCTCCGGCGGCTCGACCGCATGGGCGTGCGCACCGCGCTCGACGACTTCGGCACCGGGTACTCGTCGCTCGCGTACCTGCAGCGGCTGCCGATCCGCTCGCTCAAGATCGATCGCAGCTTCGTCGCCGGCCTCGTGCTCGGGCCGACCGGCATCGCCGGCAGCGTGGTCCCGATCGTCGACGCGATCACGGCGATGGGGCGCACGCTCGGCAAGACGGTGGTAGCCGAGGGCGTCGAGACCGAGGCACAGGCGCGCTACCTCCACCGCATCGGCGTCCACCGAGCGCAGGGGTACCACTTCGCCAAGCCGATGTCGGCGGCGCAGGCCGAACGGCTCCTCCGCAGGGAGGCTGCCGCGCACCGCCGGGCCGAGCCCGCGGCGCCCGCCGCCAGCGACCCGCGCACGAGCGGCACGTGGGGCGCGGCGGAGGCCCGCACCCGCTCGAGCGCACCCGAGGCGGTCCTGCTCCTGACGGATTGACCGCCCGCTCCGGCTAGACTGGAGCGTCGCCGGTGCCCTCCGGGCCACGGCCCTCGGAGGTCCCGATGCCCGACGCCCCATCCAACCCCACCGCCCCCCGCGCGCAGATCGGCCTCGTCGGCCTCGCCGTGATGGGTCAGAACCTGGTGCTCAACCTGCTCGACCACGGCGCGACCGTCGCGGTCTACAACCGTACGCGCGACGTCACCGACGCGTTCTTGGCTCGTGGGGGGGCGGAGGCTGCGGCCAGCGGCGCGCTGGTCGGCGCGGCTTCGCTCGCCGAGCTGGTGGACGCGCTCGAGCGCCCCCGCCGCGTGATGCTGATGGTCCGCGCGGGCGCGCCCGTCGACGCCGTCCTCCACGACCTGATCCCGCTCCTCGAAGCGGGCGACGTGGTGATCGACGGCGGCAACTCGCACGCGGACGACACCGTGCGGCGCGGCGAGCGCCTTGCCGCGGCCGGCATCCACTACCTGGGCACCGGGGTCTCCGGCGGCGAAGAGGGCGCCCGCCACGGCCCGTCGATCATGCCCGGGGGGCCCGAGGAGGCGTACGCGCTCGTACGTCCGCTGTTCGAGTCGATCGCCGCCCAGGTCGACGGCGTCCCGTGCGTCGCCTGGATGGGCGAGCAGGGGTCCGGCCACTTCGTGAAGATGGTGCACAACGGCATCGAGTACGGCGACATGCAGCTGATCGCCGAGGCCTACGCGCTCATGCGCGACGCGCTGGAGCTGGACGCCGTCGCGATGCACGCGACCTTCGAGCGCTGGAACGAGGGCGTGCTCGACAGCTACCTGATCGAGATCACCCGCGACATCCTCGGCACGTACGACGACCAGGGCCAGCTGGTGCTCGATGTCGTCCTCGACCGCGCCGGGCAGAAGGGCACCGGCCGCTGGACCGCGGTCAACGCGCTGGAGCAGGGCGAGCCGCTCTCGCTCATCACCCAGGCGGTCTTCGCCCGCTCGCTGTCGGCGCTCAAGGACCTGCGCGAACGCGCGGCGGCCCGACTTCCGGCCGGCGCCGAGCCGGTCGACGGCGACCGCGACGCCTTCTTGGCCGATCTGGAGCAGGCGCTCTACGCCGCCAAGATCGTCAGCTACGCGCAGGGGTACGGCCTGTTGCGCGGTGCGGCGGAGGAGCGCGGCTGGTCGATCGACCCGGCCGCCACCGCGCGCATCTGGCGCGGCGGCTGCATCATCCGCAGCCGCTTCCTGAACGACATCATGGCCGCGTACGAGGCCGAACCCGACCTGGAGCACCTGCTCTTCGCCCCGTTCTTCGCGGACGCGATCGGCGCCGCGCTGCCGGCTTGGCGCCGGGTGGTGGCGGCCGGCGCGCGCTGGGGCGTCGCGCTGCCCGCGCTGTCGGCGGGTCTGGCGTACTACGACGGTCTGCGGACCGCCAACGGACCCGCCAACCTGATCCAGGCGCAGCGCGACTACTTCGGGGCGCACACCTACGAGCGCGTCGACCGGCCGCGCGGGGCGTACTTCCACACGGACTGGATCGAGAGCGGCGGCGGGGTGACGTCGGAGGGGTACGAGGGGTA
>JAABRX010000185.1 GCA_011390675.1 Trueperaceae bacterium
ACCCCGTTCAAGTGGTTGGGCGCGAAGGTCGTGTTCGACCACCACGACCTGAACCCAGAGCTCTACGTCACCAAGTTCGGCCGTACCGATCTCGCGTACCACGCGCTGCGCATCGCCGAGCGCCTGACGTTCGCGACGGCGGACCTCGTCATCTCGACGAACGCTTCGTACGCGCGCGTCGCGCGGGAGCGTGGCAAGAAGCGTGCCGAGGACGTCGTCGTGGTCCGCAGCGCGCCCGACATGTCGCGATTCGAGCGCGTCCCCCCGCGCCAGGAACCGTCCGATGCCGACGGGCTGGTCGTCGGGTACGTAGGCGTCATGGCCGAGCAGGACGGCGTCCACCTCCTGCTCCACGCGCTCCACCGCGTCGCCGAGTCCGGACGCTTCGCGGGCCTGCAGGCCCTGCTCGTCGGCGACGGCCCCTCGCGCGCTTCTCTCGAGGCGCTTGCGGACGACCTCGGCCTTCAGGACGTCGTTCGTTTCACCGGCTTCCTGACCGGGAACGATCTCCTCGAGGCGATGTCGCGCTTCGACGTCGGTGTGTGCCCAGATCCGAAGGACCCGTACAACGACAAGTGCACCATGAACAAGATCCTCGAGTACATGGCGCTCGGGATCCCCGTAGTCCAGTTCGATCTCGACGAGGGGCGGCGCTCCGCCGAAGGCGCCTCCCTGTACGCGGGCACCCTCAACGATCCTTCGGAGCTGGCGGATCGGATCGCCGACGTGCTCGACGACCCGGTTCTGCGGGCCCGATTGGGCGACGAGGGTCGGGCACGCATGACTCAAGCGCTCGAGTGGCGGCACCAGGTACCCAAACTGCTCGAGGCCTACGCCACCGTCCTGCGATGACCCGGTCGCTGCGGGCCGTCGCCGAGGTCGTCCTCGCCGCTTCCACGATCGTTGCGACCCCCGTCGCGGCGACGCTCCTTCTCGGTTGGCACGCTCGACGCCCGGCGCGAGACCGGTGGATGCACCGCGTCCTTCACGCTCGCTGGCTGCTCGTGGCCACCGTCGGCGGAATCGTGCTCACGGTGGCGGCGGTGGCCACGGACGGCCTGACGGAAGCCGCGGGCGCGGTTGCCGTGCCGACCGCCCTGTTCCTGCTGACCGGCATGGTCATCGTGCGATCGGCGGCTCCGCCGGTAGCCACCGGCCTCGGTCGCGCGTTCGTCATCGCGGTCGTGATGACGCTGACGATCGTCACCGCCGCTTCGGCCGCGATCGCCTTCTCGACCGGTGAGCGCGTAGCCGCTTGGACGACGCACCCGAACGTGTGGGGCGCCCACCTCGCAGCTGGGCTCGCGGTCGCGCTGGGCCTCGTGTTGGGCGAGCGCCGCACCACCGTTGCCGCCATCGGCCTCCTCGGGGTGATGGCCGTCGCGGCAACCGGCTCGCGTACGGCCACCCTCGCGGTGATCGCCGCCGTGATCGTTGCCGTGGCGTTCGCGGGCCGCAGCGGACGCGTACGTGCGCCCAGGCGCGCGATCGTCGCCGGCGTGACCATGGCCCTGCTCGTGAGCGCCGTCGTGCTGAGCACGATGCCGTTCGGCGCCAGGCTCGACCTGATCGGGTTCGGCACCGCTGGTGCCGAACCCACGAACCGGTTCGCCGCCTCCGAGGAGCTCACGAGCGCGCTATGGACCGCACGCGACGTCACCGTGGAACGGCTGGCGGACGATCGAGGCGTCGCCGTACACCAGGTCCGATCACGCACACCCGACGGTTTGGCGCGCCTGCACCAACGGGTCGTCATCCCCGCCGGCACGGCGGCGATCGTGAGCGTCGAACTCGGACCCGAGGGCCTCGATGCCGGCCTGTTGGCGTTCGGTGAACCGAGCGGGCGACTGTCCATCCGGCGCGACGGCACCGTTCTCGCTCGCCCCTCGGAGCTCGACGTCACCAGCGTCTCCGTGAGCACGCTCGACGACGGCTGGACGCGACTGACCGTGAACCTGACGGCCCTCACCGAGGAGTCGCGCATCTGGCGCGTCGGGTTCGCACCGTCCCTGTCCCGCGGGCATACGGACGTCGTGCGCATCCGTCGGCCGAGCATCGTTTGGGGCAACGAGCCGCTCCCGTACGTCGGCACGACGGTCCGCGACCGCGAGGCTGCACTCGCGCGAGCATCCGCCGCGCAGCGTCTCGAGTACGTGCCGGCAGCCATCGCGATCGCCTCCCGCTCATGGCTCGTCGGCCACGGCAGAGAACGAACGTTCGCCGAACTCGCCGACGCGTACGCTCCCGGGCGTCTGGGCGCGTCGGATCGGCCGACCCATGCGCATTCGCTGCTGCTGGATCTCCTCGTCACGAACGGTGTCCTGGGCGTCGTCGGGTTCGGGTTGATGGGCGCGGCGTGGTGGATGGCGGTGCCGCGCGCCAGCCGACCCGCAGCCGCCCCGTTGATCGTGGCGCTCGTGCTCGCCAACGTCGGTGATGCGACGCTCTTCACCGGTGGCCCCGAGTTCGCGCTCCTGGCGTTCCTCATGCTCCACACCGGCGGAACGAAGCGCGCGTGAAGGCGAACCCTCCGAACGCACCACGAGTGAGCGATGATGGTGGAATGAACGTCACCATCATCGGCACCGGCTACGTCGGCCTCACCACGGGCACCGCCCTCTCCTACGTCGGCCACGACGTCACCTGCGTCGACATCGACGAGCAGGTCGTCGCCAAGCTCAGCGCCGGCATCCCCACCATCTTCGAAGCGGGCCTCGCGGAGCTCCTCGCCGACGTCCAAGGGCGCATGCGCGTCCAGACGAGCATCCCGCCGCTCGCCGGGCGCGGGGTCGTGCTGATCGCGGTCGGCACGCCGACGCGCCCGGACGGCGATGCCGACCTCAAGTACGTCGATCAGGCGGCCAAGGACGTCGCGGCGGCGATCCAGCCCGGCGCCGAGCTGGTCGTCGTCAACAAGAGCACGGTGCCCATCGGGAGCGCCCACCACGTCCGCGGGATCATCGACCGTGCGCTCGCGCAGCGCGGCGTCGAGGCGACGGTGCACGTCGCCAGCAACCCGGAGTTCCTGGCCGAGGGGCGCGCCGTACTGGACAGCTTCTACCCGGACCGCATCGTCATCGGCGCCGACCACCCGGACGCGATCGCGATGCTTCGCGAGCTGTACGCACCGATCCTCGAGCAGACCTTCGACCCGCCGGCGGCCACGCCGCGCCCCGAGCGGTACCCGCTCCCCAGCCTGATCACCACCAGCACGGCCAGCGCGGAGCTCACCAAGTACGCCGCCAACTCGTTCCTCGCCACCAAGATCAGCTTCATCAACGAGTTCGCGGGGTTGGCGGAGCGCGTCGGGGCCGACATCACCCAGGTCGCCCGCGCGATCGGCCTCGACGAGCGCATCGGCGCGCGCTTCCTCCACGCCGGCATCGGCTGGGGCGGCAGCTGCTTCGGCAAGGACACCCGCGCGATCGTCGCCACCGCCGCCCGCTACGGGCAGCCGATGCAGATCGTCCAGAGCACCATCGACGTCAACCAGCGGCAGCGCCAGCGCGTCGTCGAGAAGCTCCAGGACCACCTCAAGGTGCTCCGCGGCACGACGGTCGGCCTCCTCGGCCTCTCCTTCAAGGGGGGCACCGACGACCTCCGCGACGCCCCGGCGCTCACCCTGATCGAACTGCTCGACGCGCGCGGCGCCGTCGTCCGGGCCCACGACCCGATCGCCATCCCGCACGCCCGCGCGCAGTACCCCGAGCTCCCGGCCACGCTCCACGACACCGTCGACGAGCTCGCGCAGGGCTGCGACGCCCTCGTCGTCGTCACCGACTGGAACGACTACCGGCACCTCGACTGGTCCGCGCTCGCCGAGCACATGCGGGGCACGCTCGTCCTGGATGCACGCAACCTGCTCAGCGCGCAAGCGCTCGCCGGCACTGGGCTCCAGTACGTGGGCATCGGGCGCTGACGACCGCGCACCGCGCCGTGGCTCGCGTCGGCGGCACGGACTAGACTTCGGACGATGACGGCGTCCTCGGCCACCTTCTTGCGCCGCGGCCTGGCGTTCCTAGCCGGGGTGGGGTTCGCCGCCGTGCCCACGGTCGGCCCTTACCTGGCGGTCCTGGGGATCGCGAGCGGGCGCCTCCAGCTGCAGCGCGCCGACCGCTGGTGGTGGGCCGCTGCGGCGCTGTTGGGTCTGCCCTGGGTCGCCACCGGCCACGCCTGGGCGGGCCTCGGCGCGACCGGTCAGGCGCTGGCGGTGTGGCTGATCTTCCGATCGGCCTCGGCGCTGCGCTCCTCCGTCGCGCGCGAGACCTTCCCGCGCGACGTCGGCGCCGGGTTGTTGATCGGCTTCGCCGGGGCGCTGGCGTTCGGGCTCGAGCGCGCCGGCACCTGGCGCCTCGACACCGCCCGCTCGGTGTTCGACCTGGTCGCCTGGAGCGGCAGCCCGGCGCTGTTCGGGCACGCGATGCTGGTGCTGGCCGCGCTGCTCGCGGTGGTGCTCCCCTCGCCGCGCGGCCGCGTGCTGGCGCTCGCGCTGGGCGCGGCGGCCGTCGTCGTGTCGGGCGCCCAGGAGGCCGTGCTCGCCTGGTTGGCGGTCGCGGTGGGCTTGCGCTTCGTGGGGCGCCGCGGCTCGCGCGGCACCGTCGTCGCCGAATGGGCGTTGATCGCGGTCATGGTGGTGGTCGCGACGGGCGCGACCGCGCTGCTGGGGGTGGGCCGCACCGGCTACCGACTCGACCTGGTCCCGCCGCAAGACGGCGTCAACGCGCTGCGCGGGACCGAGGTGGCGGCCGGCGACTGGTGGTACCCGCTCGGCGTCGCCTTCGAGGGGGCGCCGGGGGCGGTCGGCGGCGAAGCGCGCACCGTCTTCACCGTGACCAAGGTCGCGTCGGACCCATGGTCGCGCCTCCAGCAGGTCGTCGAGCTCGACCCCGACACCGCGTACGTGGTGTCGCTGGCTTGGCGCGCGGAAGCGGGCACCCGGCCCGGGATCGACGGCTGGGGTCGCGCCGAGGACGGACGCACCGCCAACCTCGCGGCCACCTGGACCGGCGACGCCTGGCAAGCGAGCGCCGCCGGCCCGCTGAGCGTGCTCGCCGCCACGACCGAGGACGTCGGCGACGGCTGGCAGCGGGCGACGGTCGCGTTCCGCCACGACGGTGCGGCGCCGCTCACCTGGTACCTCGGCGTGGTGCCCGATCGGCGATCGACGACCGGCACGGCCACCGAGTTCGCGGAGCTGCAGCTGATCACCGGGGCGACGCCGTACCCGTACGCCCCGGGCGCGGCGGACCGTGGGCTCGCCGACCTCCGGACGACCCGCTTCCCGCTCTGGGCCGCGGCGCTCGACGCGATCGCGGAGCGGCCCTGGTTGGGGTGGGGACCCCAGGGCTTCGCCACCGCGGCCGCCACGCTCGATCCGCAGGGCGCGCGGCAGAAGCCGGTCGCCGCGCACGCGCACGCGCTCGTGCTCGACACCGCGGTCGAGCGCGGCGCGGTGGGGCTCGTGGGTTTGGTCCTGCTGGTCGCCATGTTGGCGCTGCGCGCCGTCCAACAGCGCGACCGCGCGATGGCGGTCGTGCTGGTGGGGGTCGCGTTGCTGAACCTGTTCGAGACGACGCTCCTGAACGGCGCCCTCGTGTACCCGCTGGCCGCGGTGCTCGGTTGGCGCGCGGTCGGTCAGCGGCGCACGGCGCGCGCGCAGACCGGCGCCGGCAGCGCGGCGGCGGTGCGCATGGCCCTCGCGGCGGGCGACGTGGGCGTGGCGATCGCGGCCGTGAGCGTGGCGGCCGTCGCGCAGGCGTCCGGGCCGGTCCCCGACGCCCTGGCGGCGGCTTGGGCGCCCACGTTGGTGTGGGCGACGCTGCTCTGGCCGGCCTTCGCGGGCGCCGCCGGTCTCTACCCAGGGTACGGACGCGCGCTGCACGACGAGCTGGCCCGCGGGGTGCGCGCGGCCGCGGCCGCTTCGGTGACGCTCGCGGCGCTCGCGCTCGCGATTCCGGCGGCGGTCCCGCTCCCGACCCGCACGTTGCTCCTCGCCGGCGCGCTCACGATCGTGGCGGCGCCGATCGTCCGAATCCTCGTCAAACTCGCGCTGCGCACCGCCCGGCTGTGGGGCCGCCCGGTCGCTCTGCTGGGCACCGGCCCGGCGGCCGCCCGCATCGCGCGCACCCTGCTCGACCACCCCGGCATCGGCCTCCATCCCGTGGCGGCCTTCGGCGACGCCGAGTGGGACGTGCCGCAGCTGCCGGTCACCGGGCGGCTGGACGCCGCCTGGTCGGCGCTCCCGCGCTTGGCCGTGCGGCACGTGATCGTCGTGCCCGACGCGTCGACGCGCGTCGCGTACGACGAGGTCCTGCGCCGCGCCGAACGCTCGCTGCGCTACGTCCAGTTCGTGCCCGACCTCCACGGGATCCCGGCGTCCTCGGTGGTCGCGGCCCCCATCGGCACCGCGCTCGGCCTGGAGGTGCGCAACCAGCTCGCCTCGCGCACCAACCGCGCGGTCAAGCGCGCCTTCGACCTCGTGGGCGCGGTCGCGCTGCTCGTGATCTCGAGCCCGCTGCTGCTCGCGATCGCCGCGTGGGTGCGGCTCGACTCCCGCGGGCCGGCGCTCTACCTGTCGCCGCGGGTGGGGCGCTACGGGCGCACCTTCCCCTGCGTCAAGTTCCGCACCATGCACGTCGACGCCGAGGAGCGGCTCGAGCGCCTGCTCGCCGCCGACCCGGCGCGGCGCGCGGAGTACGAGCGCTGGCACAAGCTCGACGACGACCCGCGGGTGACGCGCGCCGGGCGCTGGTTGCGCA
>JAABRX010000023.1 GCA_011390675.1 Trueperaceae bacterium
ATTCGGCTCCTGCGGCAGGTTCTTCGCCCGCGGTTCCGGCCCCAGCCCAGCGCAGCGTGATCGCGTTCCACACGTAGCCGACGCCGGCGGCGACGAGCACCACCAGGTCGCCGGGGTTCAGCATCCCGCGGCGCGCCGCGAGCTCGACCGAGAGCATCTGATCGACCTGGCCCAGGTGGCCGTACTCGGAGAGGTAGACCGACCGCGACGGATCGATGCCGAGCGTGCGCAGCAGGTGCTGGTGGGCGCTCGGCTTGACGTGGAGCATGGCCAGGTAGGCGACGTCGTCCATGGTCGCGTCCGCCTTGCGCACGGCCTCGCGGACGACGGTGACGAAGTTGGCGAGCGAGAGCTCCTCGAGGCGCACCTTCATGCCGTGCGGGTCGGGCACCTGCAGGCGGTACTCCGTGACGTTCTCGGCCGTGATCGGCGTCACGGTGCCGCCGACCGGCACCAGCACGTCGAGCGAGAAGCGTCCGTCGGTCACGATGTGGGCCGGCCCGATCGCGTGCCCGCGGCCGCGCTCGACGACCATCGCACCGGCGCCGGCGCCGAGGTTGTACATGAAGCGCACGTTGGGGTCGTGCAGATCGATCAGGTCGCCGTTGCGGTAGCCGCCGGCGATCAGCACCACGTCCACCTCGGGGTCGGCTGCGAGCTGGTCGCGCGCGAGCTTGAGCGCCAGCACCGAGGTGCCGCACTTCTGACCGACGTCGAAGGCGTAGGCGCGGTGGGCGCCCAGGTCGTGCGCGAGCTTGATGCCGGCCGTCCAGACCGGGTACTCCTTGTGCTCCTCGGTGATGCAGATCACCACGTCGACGTCGGCCGGGGTGCGCCCCGCGCGGGCGAGCGCGGTGCGCGCCGCGTGCACGGCCATCGCGGTCGGCTGGTCTTCGTGCGTGGGCATCACCCGGCCGTGCAACCCGAGCTTGTCGCGCACCACCGCTGCCGGGATGCCGGTGATCTCGGAGAGCTGCTCGGGGGTCATGCGGCCCTCGGGCACGTAGGTGCCGATCCCGGTGATGCCGGCGGCGCTCACGGTCGCGGCTCCAGCCCGTGTCGGACCACGTCGAAGACGGCGTCGAGCGCTTCGGGCGGGGGCTCGCGCTCCTGCCAGATGGCGTAGCGCAGGCCGACGAAGTGGGCGATGCCCATCAGCGCCCAGGCGGCAGACTCGGGATCGACGGCGCGGACTTCGTCCTGCTCGATCGCGCGCCGGAGCCCCGCCGCGTACCCTTGCGCCAACGCTTCGTAGTAGCCGCGGTAGATCGCCTCGTCCACGAACTGCGACTCCATCACGATGCGGTAGAGGTTCCGGTGGAGAAGGCTGAAGCGCGCGAACGCCTCGAAGCCGAGGCGCTCGACCGCGAGGCGGTCGGTGGCGTCGGCCGTCGCGGTGGCCAGCGCCAGGCGCAGCTCGTGGCCCATGTGGTGCACGAGCTCGCGGATGACGTCCTCCTTGGAGGGGAAGTACAAGTAGAAGGTGCCCTGGGCCACGCCCGCTCGCTGGGTGATGCCGGCGATCGACGCGGCGTGGAAGCCGTGGACGCCGAACTCGGTCTCGGCGGCGTCCAGCAGCCTCTGGCGGGTCGCTTCGCCGCGCGCGGTGGCGGGACGGGGGAGCGTGGGCACGCGTCATCCTTCCGGTACTCGGTTCGATGCCCGGTGGAGCGCGGACGTCAAACCTGACGACTGATTCAGGTGTCACAAATCTATGGCCGCGAAGGTCGCGATGTCAAGCGAGGGCGCGTTCCGGTGCCGGCCCGTTAACCCGCCCTTAAGCCTCCGCTGCCTAGGCTCGCGAGCAAGGAGGACGTCCTCATGTCCATCGCTCGTTCGTTCCTGCGGGTATGCACCTTCCTCGCAGCCGTCTCGGCGGGCCTCGCGTTCGCCCAGCCGGTCACCACCGTCGAGCGCTCCGCGTTCGACGTGCGCTTCGACGCCCCGGCCGATTGGGTCGCCGAGGTGGAAGCCGACGGAGCCACCGAGGAGACGCTCACCTTCACCGCACCCGGCGATGCCGGCGTGGTCGCCGTGGTGCTCGGTCGCCTCTCCGCCGACGACCTCGCCGAACTCGCCGGCGTGGGCCCCGAGGCCGTCTGGGAAGCTTGGGAGGGTTTCTCGTCCGCCATGGATGGGGGCCGGGTGGAACGCGAAGGCGTGCGGACCGTGGGAGGCATCGAAGTCGGCGTCCTCGACTACGTCGCCGACGGGATCTCCGGTTCGCTGGTTGCCGCGCTCGAGGGTGGCATCGGCCTCACCATCGTCTCCGTCGCCTTCGAAGGGGGTGCCCAAGTGATCCGGGAGGGGCTGGAGACCATCCTCGCGAGCTTCACCTTCCTCTCGGCCGCCGGGTCCTCGTCCGGCGCGGGCAACCCGTTGGCGCCCCCGACGCGGGCAGCGGCGGCCGGCAATCCCCTGGCGCCCCCGCCCACCGCCCCGCCGGCGATGGCGCCGGTGAGCCAGGCGGGCTACGTCGAGCCGTTCACCGGCACCGACCCGCGCACCACGTTCGGTGGCGTCCTGGACGTCGGCTCCGACGGCCCCTGGACCGCGGCCTTGACGGGGTCGGCGTACCGCCTCACCAACGACGCTGCGCCCGGTGCCGTCCGCTACTACTACCTGACGGAGCTCCCCGGCGAGGCCGGCCCGCTCGCCCAGGGCACCATCGGCGTGACGTTGGGGCTGGCACCGGGCAGCGGTGGCCTCTCCGCGGCCGGGTTGCTGTTCGACTTCGATCCGAACGACGGCACCTACCTGGCGTTCGCGCTCACGACCACGGGCTACGTGGTGTTGCAGCGGAGCGACGCCGGCCTCGAACTGCTCGTGGACGAGGACCTCGACACCCTGCGTCCCGACGGGCGCAACCGCCTCGACCTGCGCGCCGTCGGCACCTCGGTCGAGGTGATCGTGAACGGCGAGACGGCGGCGACGCTGAACGGCGGTCAGCCGTTCTCCGGCGGCGTCGGCCTCGTGGCCGTCGGCGCCGGCGTGTTCGAGTTCCAGGACTTCCACTACCAGCGGCCGTGACCGCGCGTACTGGTCCGGACCGCGCGAGCAACTCGTGCAAGACGTGTGGTCGGGCTTCCTGCCCGAGGTGCCGGGCGCTCAGATCACCCAGTCCTGTGAGATCGCCGGTGCTCGCTACCCGGTGACCGCGCGCGTTCAGGGCGGCGACCGATCGACGGCCGCGGTGCCTGGTACCGACAGACGCGGCGCGGCCGCGTACCCTGGAGGGGACCATCCGTCCACCCTCGCAGCTGGGCTTGCCGAGAGGCGCCGCGACCCATGAGCACCCTCCCATCCACGAACTGCCAGGTCGGCCTCGCGCTCAGCGGCGGCGGCGCCCGCTGTTTCGCGCAGATCGGCGCGCTCGTCGCGTTGGAGGAGGAGGGGCTGCAGCCCTGCGCGATCGCGGCGAACTCCTCGGCGGCCATCATCGGGGCGCTCTACGCCGCGGGCAACGCCGCCACGGCCATCGAATCGATCGTTCGGTCCATCGACTACTCGGAGTTCCTCGAGCCCGGCGGAGCCGGCGGCCTCATCGAGCACGACGAGATCGAACGCATCCTCGAGCTCCATGCACCGGCCACCTTCGAGGAGCTGAAGGTGCCGCTCGCGGTGCCCGCCGTCGACATCGAGACCGGCGAGCTGCTGGTCTACTCGGACGGTCCGCTTCGGCATCCGGTCTGCGCCAGCAACGCGTTCCCCGGCCTGTTCGTTCCCGTTCGCTTCGAAGGCCGGCACTTGCTCGACGGCGGCATCCTCAACAACTTCCCGATCGACGTCGCGCGGGCCATGACGCAACGACCGATCATCGCCATCGACGTGCGGCCCCCCCACACCGGACCGTTGGGGCTGAAGGAGCACGAACCTGACACCCTCGTGCAGAAGGTCACCGCGATGTTCAAGGACGACGGTCCGAGCGTGGTCGACATCCTCATGCGCGCGTACTCGATCACCCAGGCGCGCTTGCTCGACGTCCTGATCGCGATGCATCCGCCCGACGTCTGGTTGACCCCCGACCTCCCGGACGACCTGGACGTGCAGAGCTTCGACCGCCTCGACGACGCCTTCGCCCGTGGCTACGCGTGCGTGAAGGAGGCGGCGGATCACGGCCGCTTCGAGGCGCTCCGATCGGTCGATGCCGGCTGAGACCGCGGCCCGCGTTGCGCCGATCGTCTCGAGCCAGCACACCGTCGTGCAGGGGGTGCGGTGCCACCACCTCGAGGCGGGCGATGGGCCGCCGCTGGTCTTGCTGCACGGCACGGCGTTCGACTCGGCCGACCTCAGCTACGGGGCGAGCCTGCCCGCGCTCGCGAAGCGCCACCGGGTGCTCGCGCTCGACTGGCCGGGCTACGGGGAGAGCGAGGCTCCGCGCACCGAGATGTCGATGGACGACTACGTCGATCTGCTCGACGCCTTCTTGAGCGCCCACGGCGTCGATCGCGCGCACGTCGCCGGCTTCTCCATGGGGGGTGCCGTGGCGCTCGGGTTCGCCCTGGGGCACGCGCACCGGGTGGCGTCGCTCACCATGATCGGCAGCTACGGCCTCGACGCCCGCATGCCGGTGCCGCTCGTCGCGTACCTGGCCATGCGCGTTCCGCTGCTGCAGCGAGGCGTCGTCTGGAGCCTGCGGCGCAGCAAGGCCCTGACGCACCTGGTGTTGGGCCGCTTGGTGTTCGCGAACCGGCGCCTCGTGACCGACGACTTGATCGAGGACGTGCACCGACAGGTCAGCGCCCCCGAAGCGGAGCGAAGCTTCGTCGCGTGGCTGCGCGGCGAGCTGCGCCCCTTTCGGCTTGCTACGTCCTACGCCGAGCAGCTCGGCGGCGTCGGCGTGCCCACGCTCCTGCTGCACGGGCGCAGGGACCTGGTGGTGCCGTGGCGCAAGGCGAAGGACGCCCATGCGCGGTTGCCACATTCGCGACTCGTCGTCGTCCCGCGCTGCGGGCACTGGGTCCCGCGCGAGGCGCCCGACGTGTTCGAGGACACGCTCCAGGAGTTCATCGCGCAGCACGCATGACGTGAGCCGGGGCGCGGTCGCGAGCGACCGCGCCCCGGTCGGGGCTTGCGATGTCGGTGGGGCTCGTCGGGTCGGGCCTAGGCCGTGTTGCGGCCGCCGAGGAAGCGGACCAGGAACAGCACGACGCCGATGACGAGCAGCGCGTAGATGAAGCCGCCGAAGATGTTGCCGGTGACGACTCCGAGGAGCCAGAGGACGAGCAGGACGATGGCGATGGTTTGAAGCATGTTGGTTTCTCCTTGAGCGGTGCCTGGATCGGTGCGCCTCAGGCGGCGCTGCCGAACTCCGAATCGATCTTCTCTTGCGCTTCTTCCTTGCTGTAGCCGTACTTCTCTTGCAGGACGCCGACGAAGCGGTCGTAGCTGCCGTCGATCTTGGTGAGGTCGTCGTCGGTGAGATCGCCCCACACCTGCTTCGCGCGGCCGCGCACTTGCTTCCACATGCCTTTGAAGACGTCGTCGTTCACGTGGGTCACCTCTCTCCGTTCCGAAAACGTGCGGATCGGCGGGGCCTTGGATGGTTGGGTTCGTGGTGGGACCCTGCAAAGCCGGGCCGAGACGCGAGGTCGGGAGCGGCCGTGGCGGCGAACGCCCCTGCCGTGGCACGGAACGCTCGCGTGGCGGCTTGGATTCATCGTGCAGCAGGAGCGTCGCCGATCCGCCGTATCGGTCACAGCGGCACCGAAGGGGGCGAGGTGTCGGACGCATGCGAGCGCGTGCCAGGCTGGCCCCGAGCACGACGACGGTGTCCGCCGCTGCCTCGAGAAGCGTGCTTCAGGTGCTCCCGGCCGAGATGGCGCAGGACACCAGCATGTGCCGATCAGCCGGCCTGCCTGCGCGCGTTGGCCCGCACCGCGGCGGCGAGGAACCGGGTGAGGCCCGCGCCGTGCTGGTCGATGTTCTCGGCGAAGCGGGCGTCGGCCTCCCACATCTCCGCCAGGTTCGTGTGCATCTCCGGGCTGCACGGGTAGAACCAGCGCTCGATCGAGACGCGGTGCCGTTCGGCGACGTCCATCGCCTCGACGGAGTCCGGTGCGCTCCCGGCCTGCAGGGCGCCCGCGGCGTCGGCGTAGATGGCGTCCTGCTCGTCTTTGATCTGCCGCCAGTCGTCAATGCCGTAGCGCTTGGTGCGCTTGGCCGACTCGCGGTAGGGGTCGGTGTCGCCCCACCGTTCCTCGGCTTCCGCTTCGTACGCGGCGGGGTCGAACCCGTCGAAGAGCTGCCGCACGTCCATGGTGCCTCCTTGGTCTTCTTCGATCATCGCGAGCGCGGCCTCGACGGCCCGGATCATGGCGTCGGTGCGCCGGGCGTGCGCCTGGAGTTGCCGCTTCTGCGCCTGCAGGGCCTGCGCGCGGTCGAAGCTCGGGTCGTCGAGCGAGCGGCGGATGGCCTCGAGGGCGAGGCCCTGCTCGCGGCCGATCAGGACGTGTTGCAGGCGCAGCAGGTCGTCCTGGTCGTAGACCCGGTAGCCGGCCTCGGTGCGGTGCTTGGGGACCAGCAGCCCGATGGCGTCGTAGTGGTGGAGGGCGCGCACCGAGATGCCGGTGATCCGTGCGACCTCGCTCACCTGGTACGTCCGTGGCCGTGCCATGGGGGTCAGTGTGCGGCCTGACGTGGCGTGAGGGTCAAGCCCCCTTCGGGAACGGCGCGGTCGCGCCTTCACGCTATGCTCCCGCCATACCAAACGCCGCCGTCCGGCGAAGGAGACCACCATGCGCACCGTCTTGTGCCTCGGGGGCACCGGCCAGTTCGGCTTGCCCATCGCCCGCCACCTGGCCGCCGACCCGGTCGTCGACCGCGTGATCGTCGCCGGCCGCGACCTGGTCAAGGCGCAGGCCGCCGCCACGACGCTCGGACCCAAGGGGGACGCGCGGCAGGTCGATGCCGACGACGACGCGTCGCTCGCGGCCGCGATGGAAGGGGTCGCGGTCGTGGTCAGCACCCTTTGGTCGGCGGAGGGGCGGGCGGCGCGGGTGGCGCGCGCGGCCGTCGCCGCGGGCGCCCACTACGTCGAGCTCAACGACGACGCACCGGACGCCGATCTCGATGCCGCCGCCCGCAGGGCCGACGTCGCGCTCCTGAGGCGCGTCGGGGCGAGTCCGGGCGTCACCGACCTGTGCGAGCGCCACGTGCTCGAAGGGCTCGACGAGCCGCGGGTGCTCGTGACGATGCGCCACTGGACGCGGTTGCTCGACTTCTGGACCGACCTGTTCGACGCGTACGTCAAGCTCCCGGGACGACGTGGGCGCGGACCGCTCGGCCGCAGCCTGACCGCGACGCTCACCGCCGCCGAGCGCGATCCGGCCACCGTCGCGGCGGTCCTCCGCGACGCCTGCGTGGTGCCCTTCTGGTTCACGCTGATCGGCGATCCTGCGCGCTGGCTCGCGACCGTCCCCGACCTGCGCGACGGCGAGATCGTCGACGCGGACGCCCTGGTCGAAGGGTTCGACGTGTCGCCCTTCGTGGGGGCGCCCCGCAGCGAGCGGCCGCTCGTCGCGACCGAGCGCCCGGCGCAGGCGGACGGGATTCGACGTGTCGCCACGACCGTGACGGGCATGGGCGCGGCGTTCGACGACGCGGTCCGCGCTGGGGCGCTGCGCGTCGCGGACGGCGGCGCGGTCGAGGTGGAGATCGAGGCGCTCGAGGACAGGCTCGCCCGCGACCCCTTGGCGTACCTGCGCCCCGCAACCGAGGTGGCGACGCTCCCCGCCGCGGCGTACGTTGCCCTTGGGCGCCATGCGGGAACGCCGGCGCGCGCATCGGTGGCGCTACCCGACGAGCTCTTCGTACCTGATCGCTACCTGGACCTCACGGCGGCGGCGGTCGCGGTGACCGTCCGCTACCTGCTCGACGGGACCGTCACGGCGCGTGGCGCCGCGACCATGGTGGTCGCCGTGCGCGACGCCGAGCGCTTCGGGCGCGACTACCTGGCGCTGTTCGGCGCCGAGCTCGCGGGCCTCGACCTGTACTCGAGGCGGGTGGTGCCGGCTTAGCAGGCGGCCGCCGATCCCGTGGCCACCCTCCCTCCAGGAACGATCGTCGACCTCTCCGAGTACGCCGCCGAGGTGCTGCGCTTCCTGCCGCCCGACGGCGACCTCGTGGTGGTGGTGCACCCGTCGGCGCTGCACGCCGCCCGGAGCACGCACACGCAGGTGGCGCACCTGAGCGAGATCGGCCTCTCGTGGCTGGGCGCGCTGGACGAGGACATGCTCGTGGCGCTCGACGCCGAGTCCGACGCCGACGCGCGCGCCGACTGCGCGGCGTGCTTCCTGCAGGGTGCGCGGTTGTGGGAGGTCGTGCGCCCCGGGGCGCTCGTCGTGCCCGACGCCCCGCGAGCGCCCTCGACGGTGTACGGCGGGAGCGACCAGCGCCCGTGGATCGTGATCGGCGAGACCGATACGGGCGACCTGCTCGCCGCCCCGCTCAACGACGCCAGCAACCCCAAGTGGTGGACGCCGGTGGTGCCGCGCGCCGCGCTCTCGTTCCCCGGCAACGTCAAGGAGTCGCAGGTGGAACTCGCCCACGCCTGGAGCCTGCCCGCCTCGATGGCCTCGGTGGGCGAGGTCACGCCGCTCGGCCGCGGCGCCGTCGAGCGAGCGATCCGGGCGTACGTCGCGGGGTAGGCGTCGCTCAGTTGAGCTCGGCGCGCAGCGGATCGAAGAACTCCCGCCAGGCGAGCGCGCCAGGCGATGGCGGGTCCTGCACGCGCACCAGGGCCGGCGGGAGCCGCAGCGGGATGGCGCGCGGTGGTGGCGCCCCGAACGCCAGCAGACCGACCACGACGCCGGCCAGGAGCCGACCTCGGATGGCTGTCCAGACGATCTCGGGCATCGCGCCTCCCCTCGTCAGGGTACGCGATGCGGCCTCGCGGGCGATGCGCGACCGGGCTTGAACGTCCTGTTCGAGGTGGTCGCGGAGGTGCCGCGGACCGCGCGAACCGGGGCTTGAACGTCCCTCCACGTCGGCGCCATCCTCGAGCCATGGCCCCACCTGCGATCGTCGTGGAGGCCTTCCGCAAGACGTACGGCGAGGTCGAGGCGGTGGCCGGCATCGACTTCACCGTGGCGGAGGGCGAGATCTTCGGCCTGCTCGGGCCCAACGGTGCCGGCAAGACGACCACCCTCGAGTGCCTGGAGGGTCTGCGCACCCCCACCGAGGGGACGCTGCGCGTCCGTGGCATCGACCCGGCGCGGGAGCCGGGGCGGCTGCGCGACGCGATCGGCGTCCAGCTGCAGACCTCCGGCTTGCCCGACACGATGCGGGTGGACGAGGCGATGCGTTTCTTCTGCGCCTACCACGGCGTCGCGCCGCGCTTCGACCTCCTCGAGCGCCTGGGGCTCCAAGCGAAGCTGCGCGCTCAGTACGGCACCCTCTCGACCGGCCAACAGCGCCGGTTGGCGCTGGCCCTGGCGCTGGCCCACGAGCCGCCGGTGGTGTTCCTCGACGAGCCCACGGCGGGCCTCGACGTGGGGACGCGCGCCGAGCTGCACGCCTTGGTGGGCGAGCTGCGCGAGCGCGGCGTCGCGCTGATCCTGGCCACCCACGACATGGCGGAGGCCGAGAAGCTCGCCGACCGGGTCGCCATCTTGCTCGGCGGCCGCATCGTGGCGAGCGGCACGCCCAAGGCGCTGACCGCCGCCGCCGTCGACCTCACGCGCGTGACGGTGCGCTCGGAGCGCGCGACCCTCCAAGGCCGCACCGCACCCCTGCCGGGCGTCCAGCGACAGGCGCGGGAGGACGGCTACGAGGTCTACTTCAGCGACGCCATCGGTCCGACGGTGGCCGCCGTGCTGCGGGCGCTGGAGGAGGCCGACGACCCGCTCGTCGACCTGCGGGTCGAGCGTCCGTCGCTCGAGGAGCGGTTCCTCGAGCTCACGTCCGCCGGAGGCGCCCAATGAGGGCTCTGCTGCACCACGCCGCGTTCGAGTTCGGCAGCGGACTGCGCAACCGCTCCATGCTCCTGCTCCTGTACCTGTTCCCGCTCGGTTTCTTCCTGATCGCCGGCGCGCTCATGGTGGGGCTCAACCCCGGCTTCCGCGAGACGGTGATCCCCGCGATGGTCGTGTTCGCGCTCATGGCAGGCTGCCTGCTGGGTCTGCCCGACCCGATCGTGACCGCCCGCGAGGCCGGCATCTTCCGCAGCTACAAGATCCACGGCGTGCCCGCGTTCCACCTCCTGCTGCTGCCTGCCGGCGCGATCGTCGCGCACCTCACGCTGGTGGCGGCCATCATCACGGTCGTCGCGCCGCTCCTGTTCGACGCCCCGCTGCCCGCTCGTTTCGGCGCCTACGTCGGGGTGTTCCTGGCGGCGGCAGCCGCCCACGCCGCCCTCGGCCTGCTGATCGCGGTCGTGTCGGCGAACACGCGCGCCACCGTCCTCTGGGCGCAGCTGGTGTTCCTGCCGTCGGTCATGCTCGGCGGCCTGATGGTGCCCTCCGAGATGATCCCCGACGCCCTCGCCACGCTCGCGCGGCTGTTGCCGGCCACCCACGCCATGAACGCCATGCGCGGACTGGCGTACGGCGAGGTGACCGCCTTCTCGCCGGTCGGCTCGCTGCTGGTGCTGCTCGCCGGGGCGATCTTGGGCGTGGCCCTGGCCGTGCGGCTGTTCCAGTGGGATCGCCGCGCCGAAGGCCGGCGCGCGTCGACGGCGTGGGGGATCCTGGCCCTGGTGCCGTACGTGCTCGGGGCGTTGCTCCTCTGACGACGCGGTGCCCCACGCGCATCAGCGGGCTACGCTGCCCCCATGCGCATGACGACGACGATCGATGGCCGCCACGTCCGATTGCGGCCCGCCGTGCTGGCGGACCGCCGCATGATCTTCGACTGGAGCTACGCGTCCGACGTGGCGCCGCTGCTGCACCTGTCGGATGAGCCCAGCCGGCCGTTCGACGAGTGGTGCGACGACTGGGAGGACCAGTACTTCACGGACGCCGCGCCCGATCGCGGGCGTATGTTCGTCGTCCTGGACGGCGAGACGCCGGTAGGCGCCATCGCCCACCACGCCATCGACGAGCGCCGTCGCACCGAGCTCGACATCTGGATGAACGCGGAGGCCAACTGCGGTCGCGGCCTGGGGACGGACGCCGTCGAGGCGCTGTGCGTCCACCTCGAGGAGGCCCTCGGCGTGCGCACGTTCATGATGCAGCCCTCGGCCCGCAACCCGCGCGCCGTCCGGGCGTACGAGAAGGTCGGCTTCGTCCAGGTGCCGGCCACGGCCGAGGAGATCGCCGCGGACTGGGGGGACGTCGACCACCCCGACAGCGTGCTCATGCTGCGGGAGGTGGATCGCGCGTGAGCGAGCGCTGCCACGGGACTCGCCGCCTATGCTGGGGCGATGGAGGTGCGTGCGATGACGGACGACGCTAAGGCTGGTGGCGCGGACGGCGCGGTTTCGATCGAGCTGCCGAAGCCGACCCTGGCGGGCACGATCTCGCTGGAAGAGACGATGGCGCGGCGGCGATCGGTGCGCGCGTTCGGCCCGGAACCCATCGCGCTCGAGCACATCGGTCAGCTCGCATGGTCGGCGCAAGGGGTCACGGACGCCGCCACCGGGTACCGAACGGCCCCCACGGCGGGCGGCACGCTGCCCGTCGAGGTCGACGTGCTGCTGCACGGCGTGCCCGACCTGGAGGACGGCGTGTACCGCTATCTTCCGGGCGAGCACGCCCTGCGGCGACGGCTGGTGGGCGATCGCCGCGCGGCGGTCACGGACGCGACGCTGAACCAGGGGTTCGTCCGCGACGCGCCCGTGGTGCTGGCCCTCTCGGCCGTCGCCGCCCGAACGGCCCCCAAGTTCGGCGCGTTCACCGATCGCCTCATCGACATGGAGATCGGCCACGTCGGGCAGAACGTCTCGTTGCAGGCGGTGGCCCTGGGCCTCGCGACCGTCGTGGTCGCCGGCTTCCGCGAGACCGAACTGGCCGCCGCGCTGCAGCTGGCCGAGGGGGAGCGCCCGGTCTACCTGATGCCGATCGGATGGCCGGGCGCGACGGAGCATTAGGGCGCGGACCAAGGCCGGGGACGTCCACCCGTGGTTCGGGCCCGCCCGGGCGCGTAGCCTTGACGGTGCCGTCGCCCGCCGTGGGCGTCGTGCGCCCGAGAGGAACCCCGTGCCCCGCACCCTTCGCCGCATCGTTCTGGCCGTGGCGGTCGTCGCCGGCCTGCTCGTGCTCGTCGCCGTGGGCGGCTACCTCTACCTGCGCCTCGGCCCCGCGAGCGGCGTCCTGAACCTGTTCGCCGACGGCCAACGAGCCGAGAACTTCCGCACCCTCCACCAGGCGCTGCCGGCGCACCCGGTCGCGGCCGGGGACGACCCGTGGGCGTTCGAGCGCGACGAGCGTCCCCTGCCCGAGCGCTACGCCTTCGAGGGCCAGGAGCGCTCGCTCGCCGAGTTCTTGCGCTCCAGCGAGACCACCGGCCTGCTCGTCGCTCGCGACGGCGCGATCGTGCACGAGGCGTACGACGAGGGGTACGACGAACGGTCGCTCGCGACGTCGTTCTCGGTCGCGAAGTCGTTCACGTCGGCGCTGGTCGGCATCGCGATCGAGCGGGGGCAGATCCGCTCGCTCGACGACGCCATCAGCGACTACGTGCCGGAGCTCGTCGGCAGCGGCTACGAGGGCGTGGCCATCCGCGACGTGCTGACGATGTCGTCCGGCATCGCCTTCGACGAAGATTACGCGCGGCTCGGCTCCGACGTGATGCAGCTTCCTGTGCGGCTCTTCGTGTGGCGCCAATCGGTGGTGGACGTGCTGGCGCGCTTGCCGCGCGAGCGCGAGCCCGGCACGCTCCAGAGCTACGCGAGCAGCGACGCCCAGGCCCTCGGCCTGCTGCTCGCGCGCGCGACCGGGATGAACGTCGCCGAACTCCTCGAGGAGGCGATCTGGCAGCCCGCCGGCATGGAGGCGGACGCAGCTTGGGGCACCGACCTGCATGGTCAGGAGCTCACGTACGCCTTCCTCGGCGCCACGCTGCGCGACTACGCGCGCTTCGGGCGCCTCTACCTGAACGAGGGCCGGCGCGACGACCAGCAGGTGGTGCCGGCCGCGTGGGTCGGGGCTTCGGTGCGTCCGGGTGCGGTCGCCATGGCACCCGACGCCGGGTTCGGCGCAGGCTTCGGATACGGCTACCAGTGGTGGGTGCCCGATGGCGAGGGCGACTTCTTGGCGATGGGGATCTGGGGGCAGTTCGTGTACGTGCACCCGGGCCATCGGGTCGTGATCGTCAAGACGAGCACCGACCCGGGCTACGCCGGCCGCGAGCGCGAGACGCTGGCGGCGTTCCGGGCGATCGCGGCGGCGATCGCCGATGGGGACCCGTGAGGTCGCCCACGCTCGCGACCGCGCTCGCGAAGCTGGCCGCCGTCGGGATCGACGTCCCGCCGGGCCGCATCGTGCTCGATTCGTTCGGCGACTCCCCGGAGTTGTCGCGCGAGCTGATCGAGCTGATCCGCGCCGGCCGCAAGCGGGCCGGCACGAGCCTGCTGTGGGCGCACGAGCACGAGGACGAGCCGCTTCCCGAGGTGGGCGACGTCGGGATCGTCGTGGACCACGAGGGCGAACCCGTGGCGGTTACGCGCGTCGTGAGCGTCACCGTGGTCGCGTTCGACGAGGTCGACGCGGCCTACGCCGCCCTCGAGGGGGAGGGGGACGGCTCGCTCGCGCATTGGCGGGCCGCGCACTGGGACGTCTTCGGGCGCGAGTGCGCCCGCATCGGCCGCGCGCCGGCGCAGGACATGGCGGTGGTGTGCTGCGGGTTCGAGCTGCTCGCCGTCGTGCCGGACGCTGGCACCCGTTGACGCCCGACCGCACGGCCCTCCACCCGGACCTACGTGGCGTGGCGCTGCCCGCGATCCCGTTCCATTGGCGCTGGGCGCTGCCCTTCTGGCGCTGGGCGACGGGGTTGGCGCGTCCGGTGCCGCGGGCGGGGGTCGACGTTCGGGACCACGCCGAGGCGGGGGTACGCGTCCGCGTGTATCGGCCGTCCAGCGGTGCGTCGGGCGGCGCCCTGTTGTGGTTGCACGGCGGCGGCCTGATCGTCGGGCGACCGGCGATGGACGACGGCCGGTGCGTGGCGTGGGTGCGCGAGCTGGGCCTCGTCGTCGTGTCGGTGGACTACCGCCTGGCTCCGGAGCACCCGTTTCCGGCCGCGCTCGACGACGCCCACGCGGCCTGGATGTGGCTGCTAGGTGCGGTCGGCGCCCTGGGCGTCGACCCGGCGCGCATCGCCGTCGGCGGTGCGAGCGCGGGCGGCGGCCTGGCGGCCTGCCTGGCGCAGCGCTTGCGCGACGAGGGGGGCCCGCAGCCGGCGGCGCAACTGCTCGTCTACCCGATGCTCGACGATCGCACCGCGGCGCGCCGCGAGCGCGCCGGCGCCCGGCATCTCGTGTGGACCCACCGCAGCAACCACGCGGGTTGGTCGGCCTACCTGGGCCGCGAGCCAGGGACGCCGAACGTACCCGACCACGCGGTCGCGGCCCGCGCCGTCGACCTGGCCGGCCTGCCGCCGGCGTGGATCGGCGTGGGCACGCTCGACCTCTTCGTCGAGGAGGACCGCGCCTACGCCGCGCGGCTCGAGGCGGCCAGGGTCGAGACCGAGCTCTTCGAGGTCCCGGGCGCGCCGCACGGCTTCGACGCGCTCGCGCCCGAGGTGCCGCTGGCGCGGGACTTCATAGCGCGCCAGACGTCGTTCCTGAGGGACCGCGTGGGGTCCTGACGAAGCCGCGGCCGCCGGAGCTCCGGCGGCCGCGTTCGATCAGGTCGATCGAGCTTGCGGGTTCAGGAGCGCGCCTTCAGGGCCGCGCCACGTCCCAGTTGCCGCCCACGCCGTCGCCGGTGGCGTCGGTGGGGACGAAGTCGTTGCGCCAGTAGTAGAGCGGCATGCCGTCGAGGACGACCTGCGCGCCGCCGTCGTCGCGTGCGAAGAGGGTGACCTCGCCGTCGACGCCCGCGCCGAGGCTGGGCATGAGGCCGGCCGGATCGAAGCCGCCGACCAGGGGCGGCCACGCAGCCGCGCAGCCACCGCTGCAGTTCGAGGTGCCGTCGGCGTCGTTGCGGAAGGTGTAGAGCGCCATGCCGGTAGGGCCGACGAGGATCTCGCCGAGGGTCGGGTGCGTCGCGACCTGCACGACCGGGTTCAGGTTGGCGACCCACCAGACGCCGCCGACGCCTTGGCCGGTCGTGTCGCCCGGCGCGGCGTCGTTGACCCAGCCGTACAGCGGCCAGCCACCGTAGGTGAGCTGCACGCTGCCGTCGGCGCGGGTGGTGGTGTCGAAGCCGGCGGGGATCGCCAGCGGGTTGGTGATGAGGCTGGCGTCGGCGACGATCACCGGCGGCCAGTTGACCGCGCAGGTGTCGGCGCAGTTCGAGACGCCGGGTTCGTCGCTCGAGAAGACGTAGAGCGTCATCCCGGCGTCGTCGGTCAGGAAGTGGCCGAGGGCGGCGTCGTAGCGCACCTGGACCACGGGGGTCGTGGCCTGGGCGAGCGCCGCGCCGGCGAGGGCGAACGAGAGGGCGAGGACGAGGGCGGTGATGGTGCGTCGGGTCATAGGGGGCCTCCACCCTTCGATACGCGCGAGGCCGGCGATCGGATGCACGGTCGCTCAGGGCGCGCTCGGGAGCGGGGCCGCGCCGAGGGGGTCGGTCGGCGAGGACGTGGCGCGCCGCGGCTCGAGCGACACGACGATCTGGTCGAAGCCGCTGGCCGCCGTGCGCACCACCGTCCGCGGTACGTCCGCGAGCGCGGTGGCGCCCTCGGGGCCCACGCCCCACGCCCGGTACGCGCTCCCGGCGGGGGCGGGCGCGCGCATGACGACGAGCACCACCCCGTCGTCGGCCACCATCACGGAGCCCGGACTGCGGGCGCCGGCGGCGGCCGGGAGCGGCCACGTGGTGACGTCGTCGCGCGTCAGCCAGCCGGCGACCAGCGCGCGGTCGCCCTCGCTGGCGCGCCAGGCGACCTGGCGCTCCCAGGCGACGCCGATGCTCGTGGCGGCGACGATCGCCGCGACCGCCCAGCCCGCCCAGACAGGGGAGCGTCGCGGCTGCGGCGAGGCTCGCACGGGGGCTCTGGGCTCCGGCATCGCGGCGCGCGCAGCGGCGAGCGCCCGCGCCCGCGCGCCCGCGCTCGGCGCGACGGGCGGCAGGGCGTCGACGGCGGTGGCGTGCTCCGAGCGCAGGCGGCGCACCTCGCGGCGGCAGCGAGCGCAGCCCGCGACGTGTCGAGCGACGGCGGCCTCCGCCGCGCCGGTCAGGTCGCCGAGGGCGAAGGCGTGCAGGTCGTGCGGATGCTCGGTCACGCGTTCCCCATGCGCACGCGCAGGCGCTGCAGGGCGCGCCGGATGCGGCTCTTGACGGTGCCGAGCGGAAGCGCGTGGCGTTCGGACAGTTCGGTGTGCGAGCGACCCTCGAGGTACGCCTCGCTCACGAGGGTGCGATCGAGCGGGTCGAGGGTGGCGAGCGCGTCGCCGACCAAGATCCGGCGCTCCTGGGCGGGCCAGGGGTTGGTGGCGCCGGTCGCGCCATCGGGATCGAGGTCGACCGTCGTCGGCCGCGCCGCGACGCGCCGGCCGCGCGAGGCGACCGCGTTCCGGACCATCGTGTAGGCGAGTGCGCGCACCGAGCCGAGGCGTGGGTCGAAGCGGCCGGCGGTCTCGATCAAGCGAACGAACACGTCTTGCACCACTTCTTCCGCGTCCTCCTCGGATCTGCATAGACGCCGCGCCAGCGCCAGCAACGCGGGCGCGAGGGCGTCGTACAGGGGCGCCAGCGCGTCGGCGTCCCCGGCCGCGACCTTTCGCAGCGCGAGCGCTTCGTCGTTCATGCCTCCCCATACCACGGTACGCGCGGCGGGCGTCGGTGGATGCAAGCGGTCCGGCGGTGGCTCTGCCGTGACGGGTGCGCCCCCGGCGTCCGCTGCGGGTCTAGGCTGCAGTGGACGCGGCGATCGGACGCGGCCCGTGCGGTTCCCCGTAGCGGACGGGCGGCGGCGCGGCTCCGGCTACCGCCGCGTCGCGTGAGAGGAGCGCGGTCCATGGACTACACGTGCGAACTCGTCGATCTTCATGCCCAACCGACCTTGGTCGTCCGCACCCGATCCTCCGTCGAGAAGCTGCCCGAGGTGTTGGGGCCCGCGTGGGGCGCGATCATGGCCTGCGCCGGCAAGGTGGGCGCGGAGCCGACCGATCCGCCGTTCGTCGCGTACCACAACACCGACATGCAGGACTTGGACGTCGAGATCGGCATGGTGTTCGATCAGGTGCTCCCCGGCGAGGGCGACGTGCACGCCCACGCGATCCCAGCGAGTCGGGCGGCCGAGTGCATCCACGTCGGGCCCTACGCCGAGCTCCACGCTGCCTACCGGGCGCTCGAGGCGTGGATGGCGGACCACGGCCACCAGGCCGGCGGTCCGGCGTACGAGTTCTACCTGAACGATCCCGGCGAGACGGACGCCGCCGAGTTGCGGACGCGCGTCGTCATGCTCGTGCGATGACGACCGACGGCCGTGTGCGCGCGCGAGGGCCGGTCCGCCGACAGCCCGAGCCCACCCGCGGGACGCGCGAGGAGGTCGTCGCGTGGCTCCTCGAGGGCGACGTGGCGATCCAGTATCAGGTCCACCGCGATCTGCTCGGCCGCGAGCGTCCGGACCTGCAGCGCCGGATCGCGCGGGAGGGGTGGGGCGCCCAGTACCTCGCCGCGCGGAACGCCGATGGGTCGTGGGGGCTCGGCCTCTACCAGCCCAAATGGACGTGCACGCACTACACCCTGCTCGACCTCGCCTCGTTCGGCCTGAGCCCCGACACGCCCGGAATCCGGGAGGAGATCGAGCGCTGCGCGCAGGAGGAGCTCGGATCCGATGGCGGCATCAACCCCGCCGGTAGCGTCGCGCAGAGCGACGTCTGCATCAACGGCATGTTCCTGACCTACGCGTGCCACTTCGGCGTGCCCGAAGAGCGCTTGGCGACGGTCGTCGACTTCGTCCTGGCGCAGACGATGGACGACGGCGGGTTCAACTGCCGCCGCAACCGAT
Organism: Trueperaceae bacterium; assembly: GCA_011390675.1. Classification (GTDB taxonomy): domain Bacteria; phylum Deinococcota; class Deinococci; order Deinococcales; family Trueperaceae; genus JAABTL01. The sequence goes on from JAABRX010000023.1 coordinate 18,055, forward strand.
CCGGCGCGCGCCACAGCTCGGTGCACTCCACGATCTGCGTGCTGGAGGGCGCGTGGGCGTACGCGCGGCGGGGGTACCGGTACCGCGCGGAGGAGCTCGCCCAGGCGGTGGCGAGCAGCCGCGCGTTCCTGCTCCGGCATCGGCTGTTCAAGTCCGACCGCACGGGGGCCGTGATCCACCCGAACCTGCTGCGCTTCGTGCACCCCTCGCGGTGGCGGTACCACGTGCTCCGCTGCCTGGACGGCTTCGCCGGCGCCGACGTGCCGTGGGACGAGCGCATGGCGGACGCCATGGACGTGGTCGTGGCCAAGCGGCGCCCCGACGGACGGTGGAACGGCGCGGCCGCGCACCCAGGGAAGGTCCACGTCGTGCTCGAGCGCGCGGGTACGCCGAGCCGCTGGATCACGCTGATGGCGCTGCGAATGCTCGATCGGTACGGCACGTTTGGTGCGCGTGCTGCGTGAACGTCCCCCGCGTCACGCCCTGACGCCAGCGACGTACGCGTTCGCCCTAGAGCGGCTCGCCGTGGGCGATCCGGTGTTGGCGGGCGTCGTGGAGCGGTGGGGGCCGCCGCCGTTCTGGAGCCATCCGGAGGGGTTCGCCGGGCTGGTGCACGGGATCCTGGCGCAGCAGGTGTCGCTCGAGTCGGCGGCCGCGGCGTACGGCAAACTCGAGGCTGCGCTGGGCAGCGTGGAGCCCGAGGCGTTCCGGACGCTCGACGACGCCACGTTGCGTGCGATCGGCTTCAGCCGCCCGAAGGCGGCGTACACCCGCGGGCTGGCCGAGGCGATCACCGAGGGCGCGCTCGACCTGGACGCCCTGTCCGTGGCACCGGACGACGAGGCCCGGCGCGCCCTGCTGCAGATGCGCGGCATCGGGCGCTGGACCGCCGACGTCTACCTGCTCTTCGCACTGCGCCGCCCGGACGCCTGGCCGAGCGGCGACCTCGCGCTCGCCATCGCCGTCCAGGAGCTCTGGAGCCTCCCGGAGCGGCCGGGTTGGGACGCGCTGGACGCCTTCGCGGAGCGCTGGCGGCCGCACCGGGCGGTGGCGGCGCGCTTCCTGTGGCACGACTACCTGTCGCGGCGGGGGCGCAGTGGCGCGTCGCTGGCGTAGGCACCTTCGTCCTCATCAGCGTGTGCAGGACCACGGTGCATGCACGGGTGTCTAAAAACCTTGACATCATGTCATTGACGCTTTACACTCCGTGTGTCAAAGAAGTTCGACACGAGGAGGGGACGATGACATTCCAAGAGAAGATCGCATGGGTCAGCGGCCTGGTCACGCTGGTCGTGGCGAGTTGGTACGCGTGGGTGGTCGCCGGCCCGATCGGTGAGGTGCCCGTCGAAGCCATCGCGTACCAGCGACCGCTGCTCATCGCCGTCGGAGCGATGATCGGGCTCACCATCCTCGGCACCATCGCCACGGCGATCGGTACGGCGATCGGCGGGGCCATCGGCGTGGCGATCCGGGCCGAGGTCCGCGGCGAGGCCCAGGCCGACGTCGTCGTCGACGG
>JAABRX010000024.1 GCA_011390675.1 Trueperaceae bacterium
CTCTCCATCTACCGTCGAGGGTTCTAGTGACCGCGAAGCCGACGCGCGTCACGAACGACATCCGCGCCCTGCGCTTCGCCGCCGGCGAGATGACGCAGGCGCAGCTGGCCGACCGCGTCGGGCTGACGCGGCAGACGATCATCGCGATCGAACAGGGTCGCTACTCGCCCTCGCTCGAGGTGGCGTTCAAGATCGCCCACGTGTTCGGCGTGCCGCTCGACCGGGTGTTCGGGTACCCGAAGGAGGGGTCATGAAGTTGATCGCGTTCGGGTTCCGCCCGGCGACGGACGCGCTGGCGGTGACGACGTGACGCACCCCTCCTCCACGCAGGGCGTCCTGCTGCTCGGCGCCACCGGCCGCACCGGTTCCCGCGTGCTGACGCAGCTCCTGGAGCGTGGCGTGCCCGTGCGCGCGATCGTGAGGTCGGCCGCGCGCCTGCCGGTGGGCGGCGCCACCGACCCGCTGCTCACCGTCGTCGAGGCCGAGCTGACGTCGATGTCCACCGCGGCGCTTCGCGAACACGTCGCCGGGCACCACACCGTCATCTCGTGCCTCGGCCACACGATCAGCCTCCGCGGCATCTTCGGACCGCCGCGCGACCTGGTCGAGGCCGCGGTCAGGAAGGTGGCCGCGGCGGTCGCATCGTTGCGGCCCGCGGCCCCGGTCCGGCTGATCCTCATGAGCTCGGTCTCGGTGCACCGTCCGGTGCGCGCGGACGCGCGCCGCGGCGCGGTCGAGCGAGCCTTCATGGGCGTCATGCGTGGGCTCGTGCCGCCGGCGCGCGACAACCAGCGGGCGGCCGACTACCTGACCGCCGAGATCGGCGCGGAGGTCGACGCGGAGGGCGGCGCCGGCTCGCGGTTCCTCGAGTGGGTCGTCGTCCGCCCGGATTCGTTGGTCGAGGGCGACACCACCACGTACGTTCTCGAGGAGGGGCTCGTCGCCAGCCTCTTCAGGCCCGCCACCTCCCGCATGGCCAACGTCGCCCACTTCATGGCCGAACTCGCGACCGACGAGGTCGCGTGGCGGCGGTGGAGCGGGAAGATGCCGGTGGTGTTCGACGCGGGCCGCGCCAGCGAGCGCGTTCCACGGATCGAACCCGCTGGGGCGGGTGGCTGATGCGCCTCCTGGTCGCCCTGTTCCTCGTCGGCCACGGGCTGGTGCACGCGATCTACGTCGGGCAGGCCCGGCGGCTCTACCGAGACGAAGCCGGCGCGACCTGGCCGGACGGCTCCTGGGCGCTGGCGCGGGCGTCGGGCATACTGGGAGGAAGGGCTCCGCACCGGCGTCGTGAGGAGCTCGCGGCTGCCAGGAAGGAGTCCGAGCGGTGTTCTCACTGGTTCGCGGCAGGACGCCAGCGCTTCGGGCGGACACGCCGAGGACGATCGCCTCGCTGGAGCGGATGCGGCTGGGCGGCGTCACCCAATGGCTCACGGTGCGCGGTCACGATGCGGCGAACCCTCTCCTGCTCTACGTTCATGGGGGTCCCGGCAACCCCGATCTGGGCACCATCCGCTCCTTCGTCCCCGAGCTCGAGGAGCGCTTCGTGGTCGTGCATTGGAACCAGCGCGGCGGCGGCAAATCGTACTCCCGTGAGGTCACGGACGAGCACATGACGATGGCGCGGTTCGTGGCGGATCTGGAGGAGCTCAGCGAGCACCTCCTGGAGCGCTTCGATCGCCGGAAGCTGTTCCTGGTAGGCCATTCCTGGGGTACGGCCCTCTGCATGAGGCTCCTGATCCGGCGGCCCGAGCTGGTGGCCGCCTACGTGGGCGTGAACCAGGTGGTGGATCGGCGTGAAGAAGAGCTTCGCGCCTACCGTGCCTGCCTCGAACGCGCGCGCGAGCTCGGGAACGCCAAGGCCGTGGCTCAGCTGGAGGCCCTCGGGGAGCCGCAGGACGGCCTCTTCGCCACGGTCGATGGAACGTTGGTCCAGCGGCGCTGGATGCGGGCGCTCGGCATGGTGACCTGCGATCCCCGGCTCGCCACGGAGATCGGCAAGGCGATCGCCCTGAGCCCCGAGGTGACGCTGCGGGACCTGCTGGCCCTCTTCGGGCGTCTTCGGTGGAACATGGAGCTCCTCTGGCGCGAGTTCTGCCAGGTGAACCTCGTCCGCGAGGTTCCCGCCGTCGACGTGCCCGTGTGCTTCATCGCCGGTGCGCACGATCGGATCACGAGTCCGGAGCTCGCGAGGACGTACCTGGATGCGCTGCGGGCGCCCCACAAGGAGTACGTCCTGTTCGATCGTTCGGGGCACGTCGCGTGTTTCGAAGAGCCGCGGCGGTTCTTCGAGGTCATGCTGGACGTCAAGGCGATGGGCGAGGCATGAGCGGCCCGTGGCGGCCTACCGGCGGTTCGTGCGCTCGATGCCCTCGAGGAGCTCCTCGGAGAGGCCGGCCTCGCGCAGCACCGCGACGACGAAATCCGTCTTCGCCACGACGTAGCCGTCGATGTCGTGCCGGAACTGCTGCGCCAAACGCTTCTTGAGCGCCCCGTACGCGTGCGCGAGCTCCGGATGGCGGCGCAGGTGCTCGCGCAGCGCGAGGTGGTTCTCCAACGCGGGGCCGCTTCGGCACACGTAGAGGTTGTGCGCCGGCGACCCGTCCGGTGGCCGGAAGGCCTCGCGCCCCGCGAGGCCGAGGTCGCCGAGGTGGTCGTAGCCGATCGAAACGAGGCGTGCGACGACCATGGGAACGTCGTTCTGCGAGCGCACCACGATGTCGAGGTCGATGACCGGCTTCGCCGCGAGGCCCGGGACCGAGGTGCTGCCCACGTGTTCGAACGCGACGGCGAGGTCGCCGACGACCGGCGCGATCGTCGCGCGGAGGCGCTCGAACACCTCCGGCCAGCTCGGGTCGTAGTCGACGACGGTGACGGTGTGCATGGCGAAGTCTAGGCCGCCCGGTCGGTCGCGCGTAGCCCGAACTCGTGCGTCCCAGGCTCGGACCACCTCCGCGGGTCCTACCTTGCAGCGCGTGGCGTCGGGCCGACGGTCGCTGGCGGGCTCGCGTCGTCGACTTCGAAACGCGTCGACGCGGGCGCGGGCTGCCACACGTCCGCGTGGTCGCGCGCGAACTGCCGGAAGGCGATCGGCTCGCGCCCGAGGAGTTCCCTGGTCGTGTCGGTGAGGTGCGCGGCGAGGCCGAGCCGCGCGACCGTGTAGAGCGCGGTCATGACGGTGGCGAAGCCGGCCGGCTGGCCGGCGCGCCGGGTCGCGAGCCAGAACCCGAGCGCGGACGCGCGGTCGTACCGGATGGCGCGGCCGAGCACTTCGCTGAGGATGCCGGCGACCTCGGCGTAGCCGAGCGCCTCGCTGCCGGTCAGCTCGTACGCCTGTCGTTCGTGGCCCGATTCGGTGAGGATCTTGGCGGCGACCGCGGCGACGTCGCGCGCGTCGACGAAGGCCGTGCGCCCGCGGCCGGCGGGCACGAAGACGCGGTTCTGGCGGCAAATCTCGTCGCGGTGCACGCCGCTCAGGTTCTGCATGAAGAACGACGGCCGCAGGAAGGTCCAGGCGATCCCGCTCTCGCGCACGAGCTTCTCGATGCGGTGGTGGGGCACGACGGCGTTGCGCTCGACGCCTTGCAGCGAGAGGAACGCGATCTGCTCGACCCCGGCGGCGCGCGCGGCCTCGATGGTCGGAAGGAACGCTTTGGCGTCGGCCATCTGCGGAGGGCGCATGAGGAAGAGCGCGCGGGCGCCGTGGAGGGCGTCGCCGTGGGTCTCGGGCCGGTCGAACGCGAACTCGACGGTGGCGACGCCGGCACCGAGCCGCGCCCGGGCGGCCTCCGGGTCCGTCGCGGCGGCGCGGACGGGATGCCGTGCTGCGTGCAGCAGCTGGACGACCTCGCTGCCGACGGTGCCGGTCGCGCCGGTGACGACGATGGTGCCCGCCATCAGGCAGGGGCGGAGACGACCGGGCTGGCGCGGACGTGCGCGGGGTCGTCGAGTTGCTCGAGCATGAAGCGCGCCAGGTCGGCGCGCGCGATGCGCGGACCCGTGTTCACGCCGACGTCGCCGACGCGGACGCTGCCGGTGGGCGGGCCGTCCGTGAGCATGGGCACCCGGACGACGGTCCAGTCGCGGTCGCTCGCCCGCACCGCGTGCACGGTGCGGCTCATGTCCTCGAGGATGTGGGCCATGCCTCGGCTGACCTGGTGGTCGGGCGTGTTCTTGGTGGGGCCGAGCGTGCTGAGCACGGCGGTCGCGCCCTCGATCGTCTTGGCGACGGCGACCGGGTCGACGACGTCGCCCTCCACGATGCGCAGGCGCTCATGCTGGACGTCGACCTTGCCGGGGGTGCGGGCGAGCATGGTGACGCGATGTCCGGCGGCGAGCGCCTGCTCGACGAGGTGGCGGCCGGCCTTGCCGGTGCCTCCGAAGACCGCGACGGTGCGGTCGGTAGATGCGTTGGGTGCGGTGCGGGATGGCGTCACGGTTCCTCCATTGGGTGGGATGGTCGCAAGCGTCGAAGTGTGAACCAAAAAAGAGAGGCGTCGGTCAATCACCCGTCGCCTCGTGGGGCGGGAGCGCCGCGAGGACCTCGAGGGCGGTGCGCTCGAAGCGCTCGCGCAGCTCGCTCGGCAACGGCTCCAGGAGTTCCTCGAAGGCGACCGCGGCCCGCTGCTGGATGCCCTGGACCAGAGCGGCGCCGTCGGGCGCGATCGCGACGCGCTTCTGCCGCCGGTCGTGCGGGTCTTCGACGCGGGTCAAGAGGTCGCGTTGCACGAGGCGGTCGACGAGGTGGCTGGTCGCCCCGAGCGAGAGGTCGAGGTGTTCGGCGATCGCGCTCACGGAGTGGCCGCCTTCCGCGCTGAGGAAATGCAGCGTGCCCATCTGCGGCATCGACAGCTGCAGCTCGCGCAGCAGCGCGTGCATGTCGCGGATCGAACGCCGCACGTAGAGCTGCATGAAGCGCTGGACGGGGTGGGCGCCGCCGGACTCGGATTCGAAGGGGCACATGGCAATCCTCTCAAGCTTGAGAGTATCTGATGCAAAGGAAGGCGTCCATGGGCGAGGCGACTTCGCCTCAGCTGCTCTGCGATGCACCCGGTGGATCGATGATCACGCGAAGCTGGCCTGATGCCGATGCCACGACGATCAACTGCTCAGCCACGAGGATGTCGTCCACGCGCACCGTCTCGACATGTCCTTGCAGCGCTACGTTCGGTGCGACCCCATGACCGGAGAGGCTGGCGTTCGCCCGATCTCTGAGATCGCGAAGCACCGGTTCGAGGTCCAACGAGACGTCGTTGAGGGCGTCGACGATGGCTCGACGCTTGAAGGCCAGCGCAGCACGCGCGAGGAGGTGGTCGACGTCCCCCGTGATCGATACGTCGCTCAGCCGCAATCGCTGCGTCTCCCCGTCGTAGACCGGCGTGGCCGCAACGTTGAGGATCCCGCGGACGCGCGGCAACGGCCTCGCCAGATCGGCTTGAAAGGTGATGGCCACGCTGAGCTGCGCACCCAACGGCCGCACGAGCACATCGCTGATGGACATCTGCCCACGAACGATGCCCGCGTCGATCGCATACGGTTTGCGCTCGAAGGCGGCCAATGCCTGCGCGGCGATCGCGGCATACGAGACGGAAGCTCGGACCACCATGCTGATCATCGATGTGGGACCCCATGCTTGGAGGAGACAGCCGCGAAGCGCGCGATGAGGCAGGTCCTCAGTTGGTTTCCTCGCCGCGGATCCGGACGTCGAACAGGTCGCGAAGTCCCTCGGCGAAGAACGTGAAGCCCAGCGTCGCGACCACCAGGAACCCGCTGCCGAACAGGATCATCCAGGGTGTGGCGCGCACGTACGTGTACCCCTCGCGAAGGATGCTGCCCCACGACGGGGTGGGCGGCGGCACGCCCAGGCCGAGGAAGCTGAGCCCGGCTTCGAAGGTGATCACCACCGGCACGTCCATGGCGGCCTGGATGAAGAGCGGCGCCACCGCGTTGGGGAGGATGTGGCGCAGCATGACGCGCGGGGCCGAGCAGCCCAGCGCCCGCGAGGCGGTGACGTACTCCTCCTCGCGGATCTTGAGGGTCTGCGCGCGGATGAGGCGGCCGTACGACGGGAAGCGCGTGAGCGCCATGATGAACACGATCATGAACAGACTCGGTCCCGTGAGCGCGATGATCGCGATGGCGAAGAGCAGCGCGGGGAAGGAGCGCACCACGTCGAAGAGCCAGATGAGCATGGTCTCGACCCAACCGCCGAAGTAGCCCGCCACGAGCCCGAGCAGCATGCCGACGATGGCGCCGGCGATCACCGCTGGGAGCGCTACCGCGAGCGCGATGCGGGTGCCGTAGACGAGTCGAGTGAACACGTCGCGACCGAGCGGGTCGGTGCCCATCCAGTGCTCCGCGCTCGGTGCCGAGAGCCGGTTGAGGACGTCGATCTCGTCGGGTGCATAGGGCGTGATCCAGGGCGCGAACACCGCCAGACCGACGATCAGGAGCACGAACAGGGTGCCTACGGCGCCGGTCGGGTCGCGCAGCAGCCGCACGATGGCCATGCGACGCCACTGTGGGACGGCACCCTCGACCTCCACGAGGTTCACGTCCATGTCAGGCCTCCCGGATGCGCGGATCGACGAAGCCGTACGACAGGTCCGCGATCACGTTGGCGAGGGTGTAGAGGAACACCGCGACCACCAGTCCGCCCTGCACGACCGGGTAGTTGCGCGATTCGATGGCGTTGAGGATCAAGAAGCCGAGCCCGGGGCGGTTGAAGATGATCTCGATCAGCACGGCGCCGCCAAGCAGGTTGCCGAAGCCGACGCCGAGCACGGCGATGGTCGGGATGAGCGCGCCGCGCAGCACGTGCTTGAACAGCACCCGCCCCGGGGACAAGCCCTTGCTGTGCGCCGTGCGCACGTGGTCCTTGGTGATCTCCTCGAGGACCGACGAGCGGATGAGCCGCGCGATGTACCCCACCCACGTGAGCGCGAGCGCGGTCACGGGCAGGATCAGGTGGCGCAGCTGATCGAACGTGTCGCCGCGGGCGCCACCGCCGCTCACGGGCAGCCAGCGCAGCTCGACGGCGAAGACCAACAGGAGCAGCAGGCCCGCCACGAAGGGGGGCACCGTGATGAACGCGACGGAGAAGAAGGCCGTGATGCGATCCCACCAGGAGTTGCGGTAGGCGGCGGCCAGCGCGCCGAGCGGCACGCCGACGAGCACGGCCAGAAGGATGCTGCCGAAGGCGAGCACGATGGTGAACGGCAGGACGTCGAGGACCATCCCCAGGATCGGCAACTCGTTGAGCACGTCGTTGCCCAGGTCGCCGCGCAGCACGCTGCCCAAGAAGGCCGCGAGCTGCACGAGGACGGGTTCGTCGAGCATCATGCGCACGCGCATCGCGGCGATCATGCTGTCGCTCGCGCGTGGCCCCAGCATCACCACGGCCGGATCGCCGGGGATCAGCCGGATGATGAGGAACAGCATCGTCACGGCGCCGATCACGGTGAGGAGGGCGGTCAGCAGCCGCCGCACGGTGTAGACGATCACGCGGTCCCTCGCTCCTCAGGGCGCCCGAGCGCGCGGCGGCGCGGCGGGCGGGGGGTTCGGACGCGGGCCGGCGCGCCGCGTGCAGAGGTGCGCACGCGGCGCGCCGGCTATGGGCGTCACTCCTGCGGGCCCGTCCAGTACATGTACTGGGCGTACATCGCCAGGAACACGGGCTGCACCTCGTCGGCGCGGTGCACGTAGATGCTGGCGCCGTTGGTCACCCAGATCGCCGCCACGTCCTCGTCGATGAGCTGCTGCATGCGCACGTACCGCTCGGCGCGCTCGTCCGGCTCGGCCGTGCGGGCCGCCTCGTCCTTGAGGGCGTCGTACTCCTCGTTGCACCACTGCCAGTAGTTCCAGCGGCCGATCTGGTCGCAGGTGAACCACTCGAACCAGTAGCCCGGGTCGAGGACGGCCGAGAACGAGGCGTAGTGCATCCCTTCGGCCCCGCCCTGGCCGATGTCTTCGAACATGCTCTGCACGATGCGGATGTCGGCCTCGATGCCGACGCGCTGCAGCTGCTGCTGCAGGACCGCGACGGCTTGCTGATGCACGGGCACGTCGTCGGTGATCAGCGTGGTGCGGAAGCCTTCGGGGTAGCCGGCCTCGGCCAGCAGCGCCTGGGCGCGCTCGAGGTCGGGCTGGTAGGCGGGCGCGTCGGCCCAGTGCCCCAGGATGTCGGACGCGAGCATGGTGTTGGCGCGGTTGGGGACGTCGTTGTACGCCCCGGTGAGGATCTCGTCGATGTCGACGGCGAGGCGGACCGCTTGGCGAACGCGCACGTCGTCGAAGGGAGCGGCCTGCATGTTGAAGCCGATCCAGTGGTAGCGCAGCGTGTCGAGCACGTTCACGGTCACGTCGTCGTCCTCGAGGTAGCGCTCGACCGACTCGAGCGAGACCTCGGTGGCGGTGAGCTCACCCACGTCGAAGGAGAACTCGGCGATGAGCGCGTCGACGACCGGGATGATCTCGATCGTCTTGAAGTACGGTGCGTCGCCGTAGTACTCGTCGAAGCGCTCCAGGACGATGCGCTGGTTGGGCTGCCAGTCGGCCCAGTAGTAGGGCCCGGAGCCGACGGGACGGGTGGCGAACTGATCGCCGCGGTCCTCGAAGGCCGCCTTGCTGAGGATGCTGCCGGTGGTGAACGGGATCGTCGAGCTCAGCAGCGGGGCGTAGACGTCGTCGAGGATGATGCGGCCGTTGTAGCGGTCGATCACCTCGACCTCGACCAGGGCGCTCCACTCGGACGCGTAGGGCGAGTCGGTGTCGGGATCGGCGATGCGCTCGAACGAGAACTTCACGTCCTCGACGGTCATCTCACCGTAGCCGTGGTGGAACTGGATGCCTTCGCGCAACCGGAACTCGACCACCGTGCCGTCGTCGCTCAGCTCCATCCACTCGGCCGCGTCGAGCACCAGGTCGGTGCTGCCGGGCGCGAAGCGCACGAGCTTGCTGTAGATCGCCAGGTCGATGTTGTATTCCTCGTTGCCTTGGTAGAACGCCGGGTCCATGGTGTCGATGTCGGCGCCGCTGCGGGCGCGGACCGACAGCGTCTCGTCGCTGCTCGCGAACGCGGACGCGCTGATCAAGAGCGCCGCGAGCGCCAGGACGAGCGGCAGCAGGCCGCGTCGGGCTCGGCGGGCGTGGGCGTTGGGTCGATCCATCATCGTGTGCCTCCTCGGGCAGGACGTCCGTTTCCGGACGCCGGACGTGGGCCTCGCGGCCCGGGCGTGGTGGCGGCGGTGCGTCTCAGACGTGATCGCGCGGGACGCTCCGGTCGCTGGTGCGGTCGAACACGCGGCGCTCCCCCTCGAACGCCTCGAGGCGCGCGTGCGTGTAGAAGTGGTCGGCGTCGGCATGGAGCGAGGTGTGGGTGCGGATGCGCACGTCCCAGCCGTCGCGCTGGAGGCGCACCTCGTCCCAGGCCTCGACGCGGGCGCTGGTGGGGTCCTCGCCGCGGTGCACGTAGCGGATGCGGTTGTGGCTCGTGACGACGACGTCGATGGCGTCGAGGCGCGCGCTGCCGGCGTCGGCCTCCACCTCGAGGGAGGTCTCGCCGCTGAGCTGGTCGAACTCGAGCCGGCGACGCTGCGACGGCGACGTCAGCACCGTTCGCGGGGTCGGCGGCGCGCCGCGGGCCGGCTCGTCCAGGTGGATCCGCTCGTCCTCGGCGCGCGGCTCACGCACCGGCAGCATCAGCGCGCTCTCGCCCGCGGTCACCTCGAGGGTGGCCGGTCGGGGCGACGGCCATGCGATCGGCCAGTAGTCGGTCGTGATGGCGATGCGCAGCCGGTGCCCGGCGGGGAAGCGTTGCGCGACGTCGTTGAGCTGCACGCGCACGCGGTACGCACGTCCAGGCTCGAGCGGCGTGGGGTCGGCGTGCGACTCGCGATGGCTGAGGTTGAGCAGGCCGTAGCTGACGCGCGTGACGCTGCCGTCGGGTCGCACGTCGGAGAGTCGGACGGCGACCTGTGCCTGCGGTTCGTCGCTGGAGAGCGTGAGCTCGACCACCGGCGCGCCGAGCAGCTCCAACGGCGCTTCGAGCACCTCGCTGTCGAACACGAGCGCGCCGCCGTCGGAACGGCGCTGGTCGCCCGGCTGGTCGCCGGGGTTGGCGTACGAGCACCAGTCGCCCGCGTCCAGGCCGCTGCCGAGCGGGCTGAGCACGCGCAGGCTCGACGGCTCGACGGCTTCGTCCGGCGCGCCGATGCGTCCCGGCGCCAGTGGCCGGCGCTCCTCGCGCACGTGTTCGGAAGGCCAGGAGGGTTCCCCGACCCAGCGGCCCGGTCGTTCCTCGTGGTGCGTCGCCGGAGCCGCGCTGTCCTGCATCCAAGCCCGCAGCTGCGGCTCGTCCATGATCCCCGTGTCGCGCCCCTTGAGCCAGTGGTCCCACCAGCGCAGCGACTCGCCGAGGAAGTCGATGGCGGGGCCGGGCACGCCGAGGTGCGGGTAGCGGTGCGCCCAGGGGCCGATGAGCCCCAGCCGCGGCACCTGCAAGTCGGCCAAGAGCCGTGGGATGGCGTTCGAGTAGCCGTCGGCCCAGCCGCCGACCGCGAAGACGGGGCAGCGGATCGCGCCGATGTCCTCGCACACCGAGGCGTGCGCCCAGTACGCGTCGCGACGCTGGTGCTCGAGCCACGGCTCGAGCCAGAAGCGCTCGTTCTCCAGGCGCTCCAGCCAGGCTTCGCGCCAGCCCTCGCCGAAGGTGTTCGGGTCGGGCGGCTTGGCGTTCCGGGGGAACATGACGTTCGCCCACGCGAAGTTGTCGGCGAGGAGGCAGCCACCCATGTAGTGGATGTCGTCGGCGTAGCGGTCGTCGGTGGAGCAGATGGTGACGATCGCCTTCAGTTCCTCTGGCGCATGCGCCGCGATCTGGAGCCCGTTGAAGCCGCCCCAAGAGATGCCGATGATGCCCACCTTGCCGTCGCACCAGGGTTGCGCCGCGATCCAGCTCAGCACCTCGAGCCCGTCCGCTTGCTCCTGGGGCAAGTACTCGTCGTCCAGGACGCCGTCGCTGTCGCCGGTGCCGCGCATGTCGACGCGCACGCAGGCGTAGCCGTGCCCCGCGTAGTAGGGATGGGTCTGGTCGTCGCGAAGGCGGGTGCCGTCGCGCCGACGGTAGGGCAAGAACTCGAGGATGGCGGGCACGGGTGCTGCGGCGGCGCCCTCGGGCATCCACAGCCGAGCGGCCAGCCGGGTTCCATCGGCCAGCGGGATCCACTCGTGCTCGATCTCACGAACCGCGTGCGGGAACGACTCGACGATCTCCATAGGTCTCCCGGTCGATCGACGCTGCGACGCACCTCGAGCTTGGCTGAACACGGATTCTGGGCGATGGCACTTCGCAGCGGCGCGGCAGCGCCTGGTTGAAAGCCCTCAGCCGATGGATCGCCTTACCCTACTCCATGCTCGAGCGGTGCCGCGACGTCAGGTCCGCGTGGTGCTCGAGGACCGTCCCCGAGGTGCGTATGCCCTGAGAGGAGGGCACGACACGGAGCGAACGCGCCCGAACCGACCGTCGCCTGATCGAACACGTGCGCATGAAACGTCTCGAATGTCCTACCCTCGCGCATGGCTGCCGATCGGATCGTCCCGTGCATCTGGCTCGACGACCAAGCCGAGGCCGCGGCCTCCTTCTACGTGGCCGCGTTCGGCGAGGGGCGCGTCGAGGCCGTGGCGCATTTCCCGCGCTCGGGCGAGAACCCGGCGAACAAGCCGCCCGGAAGCGTGCTCACGGTGGACTTCACCGTCGCCGGCCAGCGCTTCACGTTGCTGAACGGCGGGCCCAACTCCCGACCCAACCCGAGCGTCTCCTTCCACGTCCACCTTCCCGACGCAGCGTCCGTCGATGCGCTGTACGCCGCGCTGGGCGCGGGGGGCGTGGACTTGATGCCGCTGGACGCGTACCCGTGGAGCCCGCGCTTCGTGTGGCTGCAGGACCGTTTCGGCGTCTCGTGGCAGCTGATGGCGCGCGCCGACGCCACGCGGCCTACGGTGGTGCCGGCGCTGATGTTCGCAGGGCTGCACCACGGTCGGGCGCGCGAGGCGATCGCCGCGTACGCAGCCGCCTTGCCTGGATCGCGGGTCCTTCACGTCGAGGATTTCGGTGAGGGCGAGGGGGGCGAGGTGGGCACGGTGAAGCAGGCCGTGCTCGAGCTGCTCGGCCAGCCGGTCGTCGCCATGGACGGCGGCGCGGGGCACGCCTTCGGCTTCGACGAGGGGGTCTCGCTGCAGGTGACGTGCGCCGACCAAGCCGAGGTCGACCGGGTGGCGACCGCGCTCGCGGCCGACGGCGGTGAGGAGGGGCCGTGCGGTTGGGTGCGCGACCGCTTCGGCCTGTGGTGGCAGGTGGTGCCGGAGGCGGTCGCCGGTTGGATGGCGTCGGACGACGAGGCCGCGCGCGATCGGGTCTTCCATGCGTTGGTGCCGATGCGGCGGCTGGACGTGGCCGCGCTGGAGCGCGCGTACCGTGGGGGGTGACCTGTCTGCGCCACGCGTCGTCGTCGCGTCCGAGGCCGGCCTGGCCATCCGTCGGATGGCCGACGTCATGGACGTGATCGGCGCCGCCTACGACGCCGACGCGCTGATCCTCACCCCCGACGACGTCGCCGTGGCCTTCTTCGACCTGCGCACGGGCTTGGCGGGGGAACTCTTCCAGAAGGCGAGCCAGTACGGGGTGCGGTTGGCGCTCGTGCTCCCGGACCCGGCGGTGCACGGTCCGCGGTGGACCGACCTCGCGTTCGAGCACCGGCGCCACCACGCGGTGCGCATCGTCCCGTCGCGGGCCGAGGCCGACGCGTGGCTGGCGTCGTGACGCAGCCGAGGCGCGGTCATGATCGTGCTCGTCGAGCTGGCGCCCGACGCCGACGGCGGCGCGCAGCTGCGTTGACGCACTAGAGAGCGAGCGTCCGGTCGCTGACGCGAGTCGTACGCTCGTGGCATGGCCGAATCTCCGCAGTCCGCCCTCGAGGCTTGCCTCGACCGGCTCATCGCGCGTCGCGACGTGCACCACGCCCTCATGGCCGTGCGTAGCGGCGACGGCGCCCTAGACTGGCGCGGTGCGCGCGGCGACGTCCGGCCGGGTGGGCCGGCGCTGACCACCGACACGCCCTACTTCGTCGCGAGCATCGACAAGCTCGTCACGGCGACCGCGCTGTTCGTGCTCGCTGAGCGCGGAGCGCTCGACCTGGACGGGCGCATCACGGCGTACCTCGATCCCGCACGGGTGCGCGGACTGCACGTGTGGCGGGGCGTCGATCGCAGCGAGGAACTCACCCTTCGGCACCTCGTGGCGCAGACCTCGGGCCTGGCCGACTACCTGGAGGATCGGCCCAAGGGCGGCCACAGCATGATCGACGAAGCGCTCGAGCGCGACGACGGCTGGACGGTCGATGAGGCGCTCGAGCGCGTGCGATCGCGGCTGCGCCCGCACTTCCCGCCTCAGGACCCGCACGACCCACGCGCCCGTGCCCAGTACTCGGACACGAACTACCTGCTCCTGAAGGCCGTGCTGGAACGCGTGTCGGGGCAGTCGGTCGCCGAGGTGTACCGCGACCTGGTCTTCGGACCGCTCGGCATGTCGAGCACCTACGTCGTGTCGCGTGAGGATCCGCAGGCCGAGCGCATGGCGCGCGCCGCGGCCTTGTGGGCGGGCGCGGAGCCCATCGACGCCCCGGTCACGTTGCGTTCGACGTTCGGGATGTTCAGCACCCTGGACGACCAGCTCGCGCTCGTGCGCGGCGTGGTGGAGGGGCGGCCGTTCGAGGGCGGCCGCGCGACCTTCGAGCGCATGGCGACGCCGTTCCGGCGCTTCGGCCAAGGCCTCGATCCGGCTGCGTTGCGCCGACCGGGGTGGCCGATCGAGTACGCGCACGGCGTGATGCGGTTCCACCTCCCGCGCTGGCTCGCGCCCTTCGGTCGCCCACCCGCCGTGTGGGGCCACACCGGTTCGACCGGCACGTGGGCCTTCCATTGCCCGTCCTGGGATCTGGACCTGGTCGGCACGGTCGACCAGGTCACGGCGGGGCCGGTTCCGTTCCGGTCCGTGGGCGGCTGGTTGCGGGCAGCTCGTCAGGACGGTCCCGCGTAGCCGTCGCGAACGGCGTCGCGCTCGGGCGTGGCGGACCTCCCGCGCCGATCGTTCGCGCGTGGGGGTTGACACCGCGAACGGCATGCCCTAGCTTTATGGAATCAGTTCCATAGCCGTCTGTTCCACGAGGGAGGGTGTCCTGACGTGGCAGAGAAGAAGCCGTCGATCCACGACATCGCCAAAGCCGCCGGCGTCGGCGTCGGCACCGTCTCGCGCGTGCTCAACGAGCGCGCGAACGTGGCCGAGGCGACGCGGACCAAGGTCACGGCGGTCATGGAGCGGCTCGGTTACCGGCCGACGTTCGCGGCGCGCCACATCCGCACCGGCCGCTCGCAGCTGTTCGGGTTCCTGACCGACCAGGTCACGACCACGCCCTTCGCGCACGACCTCATCAAGGGGGCGCAAGCGCGTGCCCGTCAGGCCGATCGCATGCTTCTGGTGATCGATGCCGATGGCGACGACCGCGTCCGAGCACAGGCAGTCGCCAACCTCATCGAGCGCGGCGTCGAGGGCATCGTCTACGCCGCGATGTTCCACCACGAGGTCCACGTCCCCAAGGCGCTGCACGAGGTGCCGGCCGTCCTCGTCGACTCCTTCTCGAGCGCGCGGGACTTCCCGTCGGTCGTCCCGGACGAGGTCCTGGGTGGACGGATGGCGACCGAGCGGCTCCTCGCCGACGGCCATCGACGCATCGCCATGGTCACCAACGACTTCCTCACGACCGGCTACCCCGCGGCCGTGGGCCGCCTCGAGGGCTACACACAGGCGCTCGCGGACGCCGGCGTCGCCTTCGACGAGGCGCTCGTGCGCGAGGGATCGGGCAACGCAGACAGCGGCTACCGCTGGACGCACGATCTGCTCGACATCGACGATCCGCCGACCGCGTTCTTCTTCGGCACCGACCGCATGGCCATGGGTGCCTACTTCGCCTTCACCGAGCGGGGGCTCCACGTTCCGGACGACGTGTCCGTGGTCGGGTTCGACGACCAGCACTACATCGCGGACGCGCTGCGTCCTGCCCTGACCACGATGGCCCTGCCGCATGCGGCCATGGGCCGCTGGGCCATCGACCACCTCCTCACCGCACCCTGGGGCGACGACCGTTCGCCGCCCCAGCGGCGCCTTCCGTGCCCGATCGTCGAGCGCGGCTCCGTGGGGCCCGTCCGCCCGGCCCAGGGGGCGACGCCAGAGAGGAGCCTGACTGGACGTAGGTGACGCCGATGCGTGTCCGAGACGGTCCCCATGCACGGCCGACCGTCGCCCCGGTGCCCGCCGCCCGGCCGGCATCGTTCACCCGTACGGAGAGGAACCACCATGTACACGAAGCGACTGGTCGTCGCGCTGCTCACCGCCTTCGCCCTGAGCGGCGCGGTCTTCGCGCAGACCACTTTGAGCCTCTGGTACCACGGCGCCGGCAACGAGGTCGAACGCGCCATCGTGGTGCAGATCATCGACGACTTCAACGCCTCGCAGAGCGACTGGCGCGTCACGCTCGAGGAGTTCCCCCAGATCTCGTACAACCCCTCGGTCGTCTCGGCTGCGCTCGCCGGCAACCTGCCCGACATCCTGGACGTCGACGGTCCGGTGATGCCCAACTGGGCTTGGGCCAACTACATGCAACCGCTGAACCTGTCCGAAGGCGTGCTCGATGGCTTCCTGCCCAGCGTGATCGGCGAGTGGCAGGGCGAGGTCTACTCGGTCGGCTTGTGGGACGCCGCGATCGCCATCTACGCCCGCCGTTCGGTGCTCGAGGCGAACGACATCCGCATCCCCACCCTCGACGAACCTTGGACCTTCGAGGAGTTCGACGCCGTCCTCGAGACGCTCGATGCGACGGGCGATTACGAGTACGTCTTCGACGTCGGCATGGCCTGGACCGGTGAGTGGTACCCGTACGCCTTCTCGCCCTTCCTGCAGAGCTTCGGTGGCGACCTCATCGACCGGGACACCTACCTCACCGCCGAGGGCGTCCTCAACGGCCCCGAAGCCGTCGCGTTCGGGAACTGGTGGCAGAGCCTGTTCGAGCGCGATCTGACGCCCGGCACCTCCCAGGACGAGGCCGACCGCGAGACCGGCTTCATCGACGGACGCTACGCGCTGCAGTGGAACGGCAACTGGGCCGCCGTGCCGGCGCTCGAGGCGTTCGGCGACGACCTGCTCTTCCTGCCCGCGCCCGACTTCGGGAACGGCCCGAAGATCGGCGGCGCCTCCTGGCAGTTCGGCATCTCGGCGACCACGGAGCACCCCGAGGGCGCCAGGGACTTCATCGAGTTCGCGCTGCAAGACGAGTACCTCGCCGCCTTCAGCGACGGGATCGGCCTCGTCCCCTCGACGACGTCGGCCGCGGCCATGACCCAGAACTACGGCGCGGGTGGCGCGCTCGAGGTGTTCTACGAGCTGAGCAACCAGCAGTCCATGATCCGGCCCCCGACCCCGGCGTACGTGGGCATCGCCCTGACCTTCGAGAAGGCGCTGGCCGACATCTCCAACGGTGCCGACGTGCAGGACGCACTCGACGCGGCCGTCGACGAGATCGAGCGCGACATCACCAACAACGACGGGTACGGTTTCTGAGCCATCTTCGCGGCGTGCGTCCGCACGCCAGCGACCAGCCCGTGCGTGGTGTGGCCCCCGACCGGGGGCCACACCCGCCCGAGAGGAGACCCGACCCGCGATGCAGAGGATCCCGGTGAAGCCCGTCCCGGAGCTCGTTCGTCGCGCCGCGACCAGCGGCATGGGCCCAGGGCGACGCGGCGAGGAGGCGGCCGGCATCGCCATGGCCGCGCCCGCCGTCGTCCTGTTGGCGGCCTTCCTGATCACGCCGTTCGTCTTGGCGTTCGTCATGTCGTTCACCAACCAACGCTTGGTGTCGCCCAACCCGACGAGCTTCGTCGGCACGCGCAACTTCGTCCAGTTGCTCACGGTGCGCCCCTTCGTGATGACGCCGCTCACCGATCCTGCGACGGGCGCCACGCTCCGCGACGCCGCCGGCGCACCCGTCTACCCGGTGCTGCGCGACATCACGCGCGGCAACCCCGACTACCCCCAGTTCGACGGTTTGCGTGAGCTCACGTCCTGGCAGCTCGCCGAACGCCGGGTCTACCTGCTCGCCAGCGACGTGGTGTTCATGCGCGCGGTCGGCAACACGCTGCTGTTCGTGCTCGTCGTCGCCCCGACGCAGGCCACGTTGGCGCTCCTGCTCGCGCTCATGATCAATCAGCGGCTCCGAGGCGTGAACGTCTTCCGCACCATCTATTTCATGCCCGTCGTCATCTCGATCGTCGTCGTGTCGCTGCTGTGGCGCTTCATCTACAGCCCGAGCGGTCTGCTCAACTCGATGTTGACCGGGCTCACCTTCGGCACGTTCACGCCGATCGATTGGCTCGGGAACCCCAACACGGCGCTCGGCGCCATCATGGCCATGTCCATCTGGCAGGCCGTGGGGTTCCACATGGTGATCTGGCTCTCGGGCCTCCAGACCATCCCGGCCGTCCTGTACGAGGCGGCGTCGGTCGAGGGCGCCAGCACGATGCAGAAGTTCCGGCACGTCACCTGGCCGGGGTTGCGCAACACGGCCGTGCTGGTCTTGGTCGTCATCACCATGCAGGCCTTCGCGCTCTTCGCCCAGGTCGACGTGATGACGCGTGGCGGCCCGCGCGACGCGACCCAGTCGATCGTCTTCCAGGCCGTGCAGCGCGGCTTCGAGCGCCAGGACATCGCAGGTGGCTCCACCATCTCGGTCGTGCTGTTCGTGTTGGTGCTGACCGTGTCGCTGGTGCAGCGGTACCTGACCCGGGAGCGCGCGCGATGAGCGCGGGCATGGTCCAGGGCCGCAACGCGCGATACCGCGTCCTGTGGCGCTACGCGCTGCTCATCGCGGTCGCCGTCGTCTTCATCTTCCCGGTCGTGTTCATGGTCGTGTCGTCGCTCAAACCCGACCTGCAGCTGCTGCGCGACACCGGCTCCGTGCGCGCCTTCCTGCCCGTCGGCGACATCTCGCTGGACAACTACGTCAACGCCTTCAAGCGCGCCCCGATCGGTCGCTTCGTGTACAACAGCGTGCTGGTCACCGGTCTCACGGTCGTGTTCGGGCTCTTCTTCAACTCGCTCGCCGGCTTCGCCTTCGCGAAGCTGCGCTGGCGCGGACGCGCGATCGTCCTGTCCGTCGTGATCGCGACCCTCATCGTCCCGTTCGAGACCATCGCGGTCCCGCTGCTGATGTTGGTGAACACGCTCCCGTGGCTCGGACCCGAGGGCCTCACCTTCGGTTGGCTCGACAGCTACCGCGTCCAGATCGTGCCGTTCATCGCCGACGCGCTCTCGATCTTCCTCTTCGTGCAGTTCTTCAAGGACCTCCCGGACGAGATCATCGAGGCGGCGCGCATCGACGGCGCCTCGTGGTGGCAGGTCTACCTGCGCGTGATCGTGCCGCTCTCGGGGCCGGTCTTCGCCACCGCCGCGATCCTCAAGTTCCTGGCGATGTACAACATGTACCTCTGGCCATTGATGGTCGCGCAGGGTGAGACGTACCGCCCGGTGATGGTCGGCCTGCAGTACTTCTTCCAGCTCAACGTCGCCTGGGGCGAGGTGATGGCCTACCTGTCGCTCATCACCGTACCCGTGCTGGTGTTCTACCTGTTGTTGCAGCGCGCCTTCATCGAGTCGATCGCGGCCTCCGGGGTGAAGGGGTGACCGTTGCGCACGATCGCCACCGTCCCCGCTTCCACCTGCTGCCGCTCTCGGGCTGGATGAACGACCCCAACGGGGTGGTGCATTGGCGCGGCCGCTACCACGTCTTCTACCAGCACAACCCGCTGGCACCGCGGTGGGGCACGCCGTCCTGGGGCCACGCCGTCAGCGACGACCTCGTCCGCTGGGAGCACGCACCGATCGCCCTTGCTCCCGAGATGCTGCCAGTCGACGTTTCCGGCTGCTGGTCGGGTTGCCTGGTCGACGACGACGGAACGCCGACGATCCTGTACAGCACCGCACGGGATGGGGAGCAGGTCACCTGCCTCGCCACGGGGTCGGGCGATCTGATGCGCTGGACGAAGCATGCCGACAACCCGGTGATGCGACCGCCGAACGCGGTGCGGGGCCGGACGATGGACGCCTTCCGCGACCCGTGGGTGTGGCGCGAGGACGACGCCTGGTACGCCCTGGTCGGCAGTTCGATCGGCGGCTTGGGCCAGGTCCTGCTGCACCGCAGCGCGGACCTGCGGTCGTGGACGTACCTCCACCCGTTCGTGCCGTCGTTCGATCAGCCCGTGTGCGACGACACGGGGCAGGTGTGGGAGTGCCCTGGGTTCTTTCCGCTCGGCAGCGAGCACGTCCTGATGGTCTCGCGGTTCCAGTGGGCGGCGGGGACCCACGCCAGCGCCTTCGTCGGTGCGTACCGCGACCAGCGCTTCGAGCCGCGCAGCCGCGAGCGGCTCGATTGGGGTCACCGGGCGTTCTTCGCTCCGCTGACCACGACGGACGAGCGGGGGCGGCGGCTCATGTGGGGTTGGCTGCCCGAGCAGCGCGATCCGGTTCGCGCGCGCGCCACCTGGGCCGGGGTCGCCTCGTTGCCGCGGGAGCTGACCCTCGAGGGGGATGTGCTCCGGCAGCGCTTCGTGCCGGAGTTGTCCGCCCTGAGGGCCGATCGCGTGCACCTCGACCATGCGTCCATCCGTGGCGAGCGGTCGCTCGGCATCGACACACCGACGCTCGAGGTCCGTTGCACGATCGTGCGGGGGACCGCGTCGAGCGCCGGCATCCGCATCGTCCACGCCGCCGGTCAGTACACCGAGGTCCTCGTGGCCTGGTGCACCGGTCGGCTCCTCGTCGACAGCCGTTGGTCGAAGGGGGTTCACGGCAGCGAGTACGCCTTCGACACGGCGCCGCTCGAGCGCGACGGCGCACCGCTCGAGCGCGTCACGCTCCACCTCTACCTGGACCACTCCGTCCTCGAGGTCATCGCGAACGACCGCCAGGCGGTCACGACGCGCTGCTACCCGATCGGCCCTCCCGACGTCGACGTGCACCTCGTCGCGGTCGACGGCGACGCCCACTTCGAGCAGGTCGAGGTGTGGCGTCTGGACCCGGATGCCGTTCGGGGCGGTGGCGAAGCGGAAGCGATCGTAGGGTGGGGCGCATGATGGGCGCTTCGGACCTGCACCG
>JAABRX010000025.1 GCA_011390675.1 Trueperaceae bacterium
ACGCCCGCGTGTTCGTGGACGCCGAGTGCGGCGACGCCGGCGGCCTCGTCGGACCAGCGTTCGATCGCGGCCGCAGGGGTCCCGGGGCGCCCGTCGCCGGTGGCGGGGTCCGCGAGCGCCGCTTCGGCGGCCGCAGCCCATACGCCCGCGTCGGCGACCCCACTGCGCGCCAAGCGCCGCTCGAGCGCCCGACCGAAGCGCCCCCGCCGCCAGGTGCCGAGCGCGTCGGGCAGGTGGCCGATCAGGAACGTGTAGGCGGCGGCCACCGCGCCCTCGGGGCTCGCCGCGGCGGCGGTCCGCAGCCGCGAGCGGGACGCCGTCGTCGGCGCCGGCACGCGCGTCGCGGCGCCGGCACGCTCCTCGACCGCGTCGACGAAGGTGTTCCAGGCATCGTCGAGCGGCGTGCCCGCTACCCACGCCGCGACCGCCGCGTCGAGCGCCGCGTAGGCCGGTCCCCAGCGCAGCTCGTCGAGCGCGTCGTCGAGGGACGCCACGCCGTCGTCGCCGAAGGTCGCCGCGATTCGCGCCAGCGAACCGTCCGGGTCGTGGCGTTCGTGCACGTCGACGTACACCCGGCGCGCGAAGCCCTCGAGGTCGAAGCGCCACCCGGCGCGCACGACGTCGTCCGCGGCGCGCACGACGGTCACGCCGCGCGCGAGGTCGCGCGCGACGACGAACCGCCCTTCACCACCGACCAGACCGAGCGCCTCCGCGACCGAGACCGTGCGCGCGTCGGCCCCGGCCTGCGGCACGAACGGGGTCGATCGCAGGGCGCGCCCCGCCGAACGTGGATGGCGGTGGTTGACGATCACCAGCGACCGACCGCCGCCCGCATCGTTCGTGTAGGCGTAGACGTCTTCGAGCACCGCCCCGTCCTCGGTGAGGGCGTCGTACAGCCGGAACGCCTCGGCGCCGGCGAACGCCGCGCGGTGCCGGAGCACCGGGACGAGCTCGCGCTCGTGGCGCTCGACGAGCCACCCCTCGGGGCGCTCGTCGAGCTTCGCGCGCCGGAACTCCATCCCGTACTTCTCGCGGTACCCCTCGAACTGGCCGTGGCCGATCATCGGCAGCCCGGGCATGGTGGCCAGCAGCGTCGCGACCGCGAAGTAGCGGTCGCCGTCGCCGAACTGCTCGCGCGCCGACTCCTCGTCCGGGTTGTTCATGAAGTTGACGTAGCGCTGCAGCACGCGCGGATCGAACTCGAGCAGCTCCTTGAGGATGCGCCGGTAGCCCGCGTTGTCCTGGTCGCGCATCATGTGCATGAAAGCGCTGTTGTACACGCGGTGCATGCCCAGCGACCGGACGAAGTAGCTCTCCATCATCCAGAACGCCTCGGCGAGCAGCAACGTGTCGGGCACCTCGGCCGCCACGCGCTCGACGACGGTGCGCCAGAACTCGCCGCCGATGGCGGCCTCGAAGTCCTCGTCCGTCATCGCCCCGAAACGCCCGCGCGAGGGCACGCCGCCCCCTTCGCCCGGCGGCGGGAACCACAGCCGCCGCACGTGGCGCTTCGCGAGCGTCATCGCGGCGTCGAAGCGGATGATCGGCGAGCGCCGCGCCACCTCGACGATCGTGCGCAGCACCGCCTCGCGCACGTCGGCGCGAAGGTAATCGAGTTGCGCGGTGTCGTTCCACGGCATCGTGGTGCCGTCGTTGCCGTGGTAGACGTACCGAACCGCTCCGGTCGCGGTGTCGCGGCGCTCGAACACGACGGCCGCGTCGCTGCCGTCGTAGTAGTGGTCTTCGATGCGGATCTCGACCCTCGGGTCGCCCGAGAGGTCCGGCCCGGTGAAGGTGTACCCCGGGTACGGAGGGTGCGGCACCTGCACGAAGCGCTCGGGGTGCTCCACCACCCAACGTCCGTCGATGCCCACGTGGTTGGGCACCATGTCGGTCGCCATGCGGATCCCGTGGCGCGCGGCGCGCGTCTTGAGCGCCTCGAACGCCGGTTCGCCGCCGAGGTCGTGGGCGATGGCGTAATCCTCGAGCGCGTACGCCGACGCCACCGCGTCGTGCTGGCCGCGCAGGTGCTTGATCCGGCGCGACGCCTCGCTGCGCTGCCAGACGCCGATCAGCCACAGAGCGTTGACGCCCTTGCGGGCGAGCTCGGCCAGGGCCGCGTCGGGCACCTCGTCGAGCCGGGTCACCGCCACGCCATGGTCGCGCGCCAGCTGCTCGAGCCAGACGTACGTGCTCTTGGCGACCATGACGACCTTGGGCATCCAGTCGCCATCGGGGCTGAAGCGCTCGGCCTCGTCCTCGCCGAAGCGCAGCTCGGCGCGACCGGGCGCGGGCGGGCGCCCGACGCCGCCGCCGCGCGCCACGTTCGCCTCGCGGACGGTCGCGAGCGCATCGAGGAGGCGCGCGAGCAGGGTCCGGAAGCCGTCGCCGAGCACCGCGCCCCAGGCGCGATGCACGAAGCGGAGCTGCGCCTCGAGGTCGTCGGGATGAGCGCGCGCCGGCTCGAGCAGCAGCTCGAACAGCGACACGCCCGGGCGCCCGGGAAGCCCTGGACGGTCGTCGAGGTGGCCGCGGAGCGAGTCGATCAGCGCGTCGAACGGCACCTGCGCGGCGAGCGGCGCGACGTCGACGAGCGGTCGCGCGCCCCGCAGCGCCGGGTTGGCGTTGGCCAACCAACAGGTCCACGCCTCTTCGATCGCCACGTGCGCGCCGGACACGCCGTCGACGCTCCGCCGCAGCGCCGCCTCGGCGGCGGTGCCCGCGGCCACGTCGGGCGGTGGATAGCGCTCGACGAAGGCGACGAGCGTCGCGTCGAAATCCGCCCCCATCCAGCCGCGCGCCCGCCGTTCGAGGTCGACGAACAGCTCCGCGTCGACGGTCTGCAGATAGCGCGCGATGACGAGGTGGTAGACCTCCTCGAGCAGCGCTCCCGCGTACAGATCGGCGGCGCGCAGCGCCGGCGCGTCCGGGTCGGGGTCGAGCGCGACGCGCGCCGCGACGCGCGCCGCCCGATCCGGATCGGCGAGCATCAGGTCGCCACGCAGCGTCACCCACGACCCGTCGACGTCGTACCGGAGGCGCGCCTCGCGCGCGACGTGGAAGGCGCGGGCGGGACCCGGCACGGGCCAGGGGGTTCGGAACCGGTGGGGGCGGGCGGTGGGATCGATGCGGCAATCTACCACGCACCTCCGGGCCGCCCCCCGCCCGAAGGCCCGCAGGACGGACCCCGACGGGTACCATGACAGCCCTTGGAGGCTCCATGACGACCCGTCGCGACCTCGTGCTCTACGAACTCTACGTCCGCGCCTTCCGCGACGCGAACGGCGACGGCCACGGCGATCTGCGCGGCGTCATCGAGAAGCTGGACCACGTCGCCTCGCTCGGCGTCGACATCCTGTGGCTCCTGCCGATCTCGCCCTCGCCCCTGCGCGACGACGGATACGACGTCGCGGACTTCCGCGCGGTGCACCCCGACTACGGGAACCTCGACGACCTCCAGGCGCTGCTCGACGCCGCCCACGCCCGCGGGCTCAAGGTGATCACCGACCTGGTGCTCAACCACACCAGCGACGACCACCCGTGGTTCCAGGCGTCCCGCCGCCGCGAGGACGGCAAGGACGATTGGTACGTCTGGACCGACGACCCGACCCGCTACGCCGGTACGCGCATCATCTTCACCGACAGCGAGACGTCGAACTGGACCTTCGACCCCGTGCGCGGGCAGTACTACTGGCACCGCTTCTTCGGCCACCAGCCCGACCTCAACTACGACCATCCGGACGTGCGCGCCGAGATGCTCGACACCGTGCGCTACTGGCTCGAGCTGGGCGTCGACGGCTTCCGCCTCGACGCGATCCCGTACCTCTTCGAACGCGAAGGGACGAACAGCGAGAACCTCCCCGAGACGCACGCCTTCCTCAAGGAGGTGCGGGCCGCGATCGACCGCATCGCCCCCGACGCCTTCGTCCTCGGCGAGGTGAACCAATGGCCCGTCGACACGCTGCCGTACTTCGGAGACGGCCACGACGAGATGGGCTACCTGTTCCATTTCCCCGTGATGCCGCGGCTGTACCGCGCGCTCGCCGAAGGCCATGCGGAGTCCATCCGATGGATCTTGGAGCGCACCCCCGCACCGCCCGAGGGCGGGCGCTGGGTGGTGTTCCTGCGCAACCACGACGAGCTCACCTTGGAGATGGTGACCGAAGAGGAGCGGGCGCTCATGTACGCCGCCTACGCCCCGGAGCGTCGGATGCGGCTCAACGTCGGCATCCGACGGCGTTTGGCACCGCTCCTCGGCTTCGATCGCCGTAAGCTCGAGGTGATGCACGGCCTGTTGATGACGCTGCCCGGAACGCCGATCCTCTACTACGGCGACGAGATCGGCATGGGCGACGACGTGACGCTCCCCGATCGGCACGGAGTGCGCACGCCGATGGCCTGGACCGACGCCCCGGGCGTCGGCTTCACCGACCACCCGGCCCCGTACCAGCCGCCCGTAGCGGACGGCCCTGGCGGGTACCCCAGCGCGAACGTGGCCGCCCAAGAGCGCGACCCGAACAGCCTCCTCCATTGGGTGCGACGCCTCGTCACCACCCGCCGCACCCTGCCGGCGCTGGCGCCCGGTGGCCGGTTCGCCGTGCTAGACGCCGGCGACCCGCGCGTCCTCGCGGTCCACCACGTGGGCGAGGGAGCCCACGTCGTAGCGGTCCACAACCTCGCCGACGCGCGCGCCAGCGTGCGGCTCCGCGCCCCGATCGAAGGTCCCTGGCGGTGCGTCTGGTCCGACGAGGCCACGCGCCACGACGGTGCGCTCGACCGCGGGAGCCTGACGCTCGACCTGCCTCCGTACGGGTACGCCTGGTGGACCACCGGATGAGCACGCTGCGGACGAGCCGACGCTACCGCGCCCTCGCTCCGGCGCTCGCGCTCGTGCTCCTGATCGCCGGATGCGCCGAGCAGCTGGCCGCACCCGCCGAACCCCTGCGCCTCCTGCGACCGTCCTGGGGCGAGGCCTACGCCGGCGAGGCCTTCGATGGCGCGCTGCGCCCCACCGGCGGGCTTCGGCCTTATCGGTTCGAGGTCGAAGACGGGGCCCTGCCCGCCGGGCTGCGGCTCGAGGGAGGTCGAATCGTCGGCACCCCGACCGAGCCCGGCCGTTCCCGCTTCACCGTCGGCGTCAGCGACGGCAACCTGTCGCAGGCCCTGCTCGAACTCGAGATCAACGTGCGACCGCTTCCCGCGCCCGTCGTGCGCGTGGCCACGCCGGCGACCGAGGTCCGCGGCCCGCTGCGCCTCGTCGCCCGCGTCGAAGACGCCCGTGGCTGGGTCGGAGCGCGGCTCGTGATCCGCTGGGACGCGGACCAGTTCACGCTCGACGGGGCCCCCACCGCGATCGACGGGCGCACGGTCGCCTTCGCGCACGCCGAGCCCGGCGTGCTGTTCCTCGACGTCGCGGCGCTCGGCCCCGCGCGCGACGGCGCCTTCGACGTCGCCCGCTGGACGCTGGTGCCCGTGGACCCGCCGGCGCGGGCCAGCGTGCTGGTCGTCGCGACGTCGCGCTACTCGGGCGGCGAAGCCGTCAGCGAGCGGCGCGAGGGCGCACCGCCGAGCGCGCCGCCCGCGACCACGCCCCCCGGCGGACCCGCCGACGACCCGCCGGCGGTCGACGAGGACTCGCCCGCGAACCCACCCGAACCCGATCCCCCGGCCTCGGATCCCACGGCGCCGAACGGCGCACCCGCGGCGCCGGGCGACGCTTCCGAAACGCCCGGCGACGCCCCGGAAGGCGCCCCGTGAGGGCGCGCGGCGCCAGCCACGAGAGCGCGGTGCGCGCGATCCGCGCGGTGCTCGCCACCCTGCTGGTGGCGGCGGCCGCCACGGCGACGGCGGGCGGTTGGCGGGCGCTCGACCTCCCGGAGCGGCTCGACGCCACCCGCGAAGCGTTCGTCGGCCGCGTCGCGTCCATCGACGTCGACCTGCGCGAAGGCGAACCCTGGACCCTGCTCACCCTCGAGGTGGAGCGCTGGTGGCGGCGCGAGGGCCGCGCCGCGGACGACGGTCCGAGCTCGGTGCGCGTCGCCCTGTGGGGTGGACGCGCTCCAGGGGCGCCGCCGCTGCTCGTCGCGGGGGCGCCCGCGTTCACGGTCGGCGAGCGCGTGATCCTGTGGTTGCGCTCGCTCGACGACGGCTTGGCCGTGCCGATCGTCGGCATCGACCAGGGGTTGTGGCGGGCGACCGAGGGCGCGTGGCGCGGTGCCGACGGTCGATCCCTGGGCGTCGGCGCCGGCGGCCGTCCGCAGCTCGACGGCTCGACGGTGCCGGACGCGCTGCTCTTCGACGCTCTCGACGCCGCCTTCCGGGAGCTCGAGGGGGAAGCGCCGTGAGGGCTACGGTCGCCGTGCTCACGCTCGCGCTCGCCTCCTGGGCCGCCGCTTGGGAGCTGAGCGTCGATGCGAGCGGCGGACCGCTCGTGTTGATCGATCACGTCGAGGCCGTGCTGGCGGACTGGAGCGCGGCGGGCGCGGACGTCGAGGGGACCGACCGAAGCGTCGTCGTGCGGTACGGCGACCCCGACCGCCTGGGGCCGGACGCGATCGTGCTGGTCGTGGTGCGCCCCGACACCGGCAGCTTCGACGTGCTCGTCCACCCGGACCAGGACGGGGTGCGCGCGGCGCTCGTCCCGGCGTTCGGCGTGGTGTTGGGCGGGGTGCCGGGCGTCGGCGCCCTGGACCCGCGCGTCGTGGCCGCGGCGCCGCGCGCACCGACCGACGCCGACGTCGCCGCGCTCCGCGCTGCCCGCCCCGAAGTCCCAGGCGACCTCGACGGCGACGGTCGCGTCGACTTCGAGGACCTGCTGCGCCTGGCCGCCGCCTACGGTCGGCAAGGGATCAACCTCCCCGAAGACCTCGACGGCGATGGCGTCGTCGGCGACGCAGACCTCGACCTGCTGCGGGAGGCATACACGTTCGAGACCCCCACGAGCACGGGCGACGCACCGGCCGAGGGCGCGGAGCCGGCACCCGACGCCGAGCCTGCAGAGCCTGCAGAGCCAGCCCAGCCGAGCGACGCACCGGCCGAGGGCGCCGAGCCGGCAGATCCGGCCGAGCCGAACGACGAACCGACCGACGGACCCAGCGAAGATGCCGAGCCGGCGGACCCGTCCGACGATCCGAACTGATCAGCGCGGCAACGCAGCGAGGTCTTCGAGCAGCGCCAGGTCGCGCTGCGTCACGCGATCGCCGGCGTCGTGGGTGATGAGCCGCAGCGCGACGTCTCGGTACGTCCAGGCCGTCTCCGGATGGTGTCCGTGACGCTCCGCGTGCAGCGCGACCGACACCAGGAACCCCACCGCCTCGGCCACGGACGGGAACTGGTGCTCGAACACGAGCGCGCCGTCCTCGGCTTGCCTCCAGCCGGGCGCGGCGGCGACCGCGGCGGCCACGGCGGCGGCGTCGGCCACCTTGGGCGCGTCGCCCGTCACGCGGGGGCCTTCGCCTTCAGCGTCCGGTCGCGCAGCAGCAAGAGCGCGACCTCACCCTCGCCGGTGGCCGCCACGAGCACGCCGCCCGGCACCGACTCGACGGCGACCGTGCTGAACGCACCCACCACCTGACCGGGGAGCATCACGACCAACTGCTCGGACGAGCCGCGACCGCGACCGCGGTAGCGCCGCACGGTGAGCCGGAGCGGGCCGACGTCCGCCGTGACGGGTTCCTCGCCGACCGCGCACGCCACGCCGTCCGCGAGCTCCTCGCGCTCGAGCAGCGCCGCCAGGTCGCCTGGTTCCACGCTCATCGCCGTCTGCATGCGCTGCACGAGCCCCAGGACGACGTTGTCCTCCAGCTCGTTCCCGATCGCCTTCGCCGCGCCCCGCACCAGCCCCTCGAGCGCCTGGCGCCGGTTGGGCGCGCCGGCCGTCACCGCGGTGGCCGCCTGCAAGGCACGGGCGACGACGTCGGTGGGGGCGCCACCCGCCACGTTGGCGATCGCGCCGAGGACGGTGAGCAACGCGGCGTGGCGCTCGTGGGTCGAGACGTGGGCGACGACGAGGGCCTCTGCGAGCCGGGCGGCCACCGACCGACCGCCGTCGCGCCAGCGGACGTGCACGTACTCGCCCTCGCGTTCGACCCGTACCTCGCCGCGGTCGACGGGGACCACCATCGACGACTCCAGCGGGTGCGCCTCGTCGTCCACGAAGAGCGTGCGGCTGTCGCCCGAGCCCATGACGGCGATCACGTGCCCTCCGAGCGTGAACCGCACCGGGCCGACCATCCGCAGCGTCAACGCCTCCGCACCGCGCGGCACGCGCTCCCATCGGAGCGCAGGCGAGACCGCGAACAGCACCCCGCCGGCGAGCCTGCGCGGCGCGGCGCCGCCGCCGACGCGCGCTGGAAGATGCGACTCGAGGCGCTCGAACAGCAACCGGATCGCCTCGACGTTCCGCTCGGCGTCGCGCTGGAACGATTGCCGCTGCTGGCGCTCGAACGAGAGCGCCTCGTTCAGCCGGGCTTCGAGGTCGTTGCGCAGGACCGATCGCTGAGCCTCCGGCAAGCGCTCCTTGGCGAGCTCTTGGATCGCCGTGCGCAACTCGCTGGTCGTCGGCCCCTTGCGCTCGAGCGAGGAGAGCTTGCCTGCGTGGGGGTCTTGCGCCACCCGCAACGCGACCTGCCGGACGAAGTCGAGCGCTTGGGCTTCGGGTACGTCCAGCTGAGGGAAGCGCCCATCGGGTCGACCGAGCGTCAGGATCAGGTCCACCAAGTCGCGTCCGACCTCGGCCAGGCTGTCGAGGTCGGACAGGGAGATGAGCGGGTCGCGACGCTCGGGGATCGGCTCGACGACCTTGAACGCACGCACCGACGCCGCATGCGTGGCCTCGACGGTCGCGGCGTGGCGCTGCAGGTTGCGGACCGTGGCGTACACCAGTCGCGGGGTGATGCGATCGCGCTCCGCCCGCCAGGCAGCGGCCAGCCGACCGACGAGGTCGTCCAACTCTTCGCGTCCCACGCGTTCCGCGAGGTGCTGCAGCGCCCGCTGCTCCTCGCGAGCTTCGCGCGAGAGCTCGACGGGGGCCGGAGCGTCGGTCTCGAGCAGGGCTTCGCCGCCGTTGCCGTCGTCGGCGGCGGGCGTGAGCGTCCCGCCACCGTCGGGCATGAGCGTCAGCGAATCGAGATCGGCGCGGCGGCCGCCGCCGCGGGTCGGCAGTTCGGCCAGCGCCCGCAGCCGCCGAGCCGCCTCGTCGAAGCGCCCGCGCTCGTCCGCATCGAGCCGAGCGACCCCGCGGTCGACGACGCGGTGAAGCTCCCAGAGCGCCACCACACCACCCCGGTACTCGCGACGGTTCGCCAGTGCGTCGATCTTGTACTCGAGCAACTCCAAGGCGACGCGTTCGAGGTTCAGCATGGTGGGCCAGTTTAGCGAACGTCCCGCCGCGCGGTCGGTGAAGTGCGCCGCAACGCACCTGGCCGACCTCGTCCAGCACGATGCGAATGCAACGGACGACCCTTGACGCCCGAGCACGCGTTCGTAATGATGCCGTGTGCGCGTCCCCGTCGGCGCCGCTCCGAGCGAAGGCCCCGGGGAATCGAGCATCGCACCGCGTTTAGGAGGGAGCTTCGTGCCCCACATCATTGCCGAACCCTGCATCGGGGTCAAAGACCAGGCTTGCGTCGACGTCTGCCCCGTCGAGTGCATCTACGAAGCCGACGACCAGTTCTACATCCACCCCGAGGAGTGCATCGACTGCGGCGCCTGCGTTCCGGCGTGCCCCGTCGAGGCGATCTTCACGGAGGAGGACACCCCCGAGAAGTGGACGTCGTTCATCCAGAAGAACTACGACCTGTCCGGCGTCTGAGCGTTCGTCTCGACGCCCGCAAGGCGCACCAGGACCGACTCGAGCACCTCCACCGCGCGATCGAACTCGCGCAGCGGTAGGTGCTCGTTCGGCGTGTGGTCGAGCGCCGCGTCGCCCGGGCCGTACGCCAGCGCATCGACGTTCCATGCGGGCGCCACGACGTTCCAGTCGCTGGTGCCGGTCTTGACCTTGATCCCCGGCCGGAGGCCGGCGGCGCGGATCGCGACGCGGAACGCGCGCGCCAGGACCCCGTCGCGATCGCCGCGGACCGGGACCTCGCCCGCGTCGGCCCGGACCGCCACTCCACCCAGTTCCAGGTCCGCGAGCTCCGAGCGCAAGCGGTCGGGCGGCCACGCGAGCGGCAACCGGAAGCCGAGCTCGGCCGTCGCGCGCTCCACGAGGCCGTCGCCGTCGCTGGCGAGGCCGAGCAGCGCCACCTGCAGGCGCCCGAACGGACCGCCCTCCGGTGCCGCGGCGTTGACCGCATCGGTCCACGCGCGGACGCGCGTCCACGCCTCGACGAGGACCTCGGCGGCGGTAGCCTCCTCGCGCGCGGTGTGCACGAGCGCGCGCCGCGCCTCGAGGCGCACCCGCAAGCGCCCCTTGTAGCCGAGCGTCACCGCGTCGGCCCCGCTCGGCTCCCCCACCACGAGCAGATCGGGGGGCGGCAGCGTCGCGAGCAGGTGGCGCGCGCCGCGGCTGCTCGCCACCTCCTCCTCCACCGCCCCAGCCCAGCGCAGGGTCCACGCCGCCCGCACGGGCGCCGGAGCGCGCGCGAGCGCCACCGCCGCGGCCACCGCGCTCGCCTTGGCGTCGACGCTGCCCCGCCCGTAGAGCACGTCGTCCTCGATGCGGACCGGCACGACGCCGGGCACCGTGTCGAGGTGCCCCAGGAACAGCAGCGCTCTCGTGCCCGTCCCCGCCTCGGCCCGCGCGTTGCCGGCCTCGTCGACCCACGCCCGGTCCACGTACGGCGCGAGCGCGCGCACGAGCAGGCGGGCCACCGCGGCCTCGTCGCCGCTCACGCTCGGGGTGCGCACGGCCGCCTCGAGGAGCGCCCGCGCCCCGTCGCGGGTGGCGAGATCGAAGCGGTGCGGGACCGTCACCCGCGCAGGACGCGACCGAAGATCGCCACCGCCTCGTCGACCTGCGCCTCGGTGATGACGAGCGGGGGCACGAAGCGGATCACGGTCGCGCCCGCGTTGATGGTCAGCAAGCCCTGGTCGCGCAAGGCCGCGATGATCGGCGCCGCCTTCTCCTTGAGCTCGATGCCCAACATCAGCCCGAGCCCACGGACCTCGCGCACGCGCTCGCTCCCGAGCGCCTCGATGCCGGCGCGGAAGCGCGCGCCCATCGCGGTGGCGTGGGCGATCAGGCCGCGCGCGTCGAGTTCCTGGAGCACGGCGAGACCGGCCGCGGCGGCCAGCGGGTTGCCACCGAACGTGGTGCCGTGGCCGCCGGCGGGCATGGCGCGAGCGACCGCGTCGGTCATCACGAGGGCCCCGATGGGCACGCCCCCCGCCAGCCCCTTGGCGAGCACCACCAGGTCGGGGACGACCCCGGCGTGCTCGCTGGCCAGGAAGCGACCGGTGCGACCGACGCCGCACTGGATCTCGTCGAACCCGAGCAGCGCCCCGTGCGCGTCCGCGAGCTCGCGCGCGCGCCGCAGGTACGCCGCGCTGGCGGGGTGCACGCCCCCCTCGCCCTGGACCGGCTCGAGCCAGATCATCGCGGTCTCGTCGGTGACCGCGGCCTCGAGCTCGGCCACGTCGTCGTAGCGCACCCAGTCGACCGGGATCGGCAACGGCTCGAAGGGCTCGCGGTACTTGGCTTCCCAGGTCATCGCCAGGGCGCCGAGCGTCCGCCCGGCGAAGCCGCGCTTGGCCGCCACGATCCGGCGCCGGCCGGTCTTCGCGATGGCCCACTTGAGGGCGGCCTCGTTCGCCTCGGCCCCGGAGTTCGCCAGGAAGACGCGCTCGAGCGGGGCCGGGAGGTGGCGGAAGAGCGCCTCGACGAACTCGGTGCGGACGTCGTTCGCCAGGTTCTGCGGGCACACGATCAGGCGCCGCGCCTGCGTCGCGATCGCGTCGGCGAGCCGCTCGTTGGCGTGCCCGACGCTCGCGACCGCGATGCCCGCCATGGCGTCGAGGTAGCGCTTGCCGTCGGCGTCCCACAGCCAGGCTCCCTCGCCGCGGACGAAGGCGACGTCGGGCGACCACAACCCGGATGCGTGCCGGGCGTCGCGGGCGAGCAGGGCCTGGGTCGGGTTGGGGTCGGTCGGGGTCGGGTCGGTGGGGGTCGTCACGGCAAGCTCCTCGGGTGCGGTCGCGCGGGGCGCGATGGTGGGTCGGTTCCAGGTGCGTTCAGTCCACCACGGTACCGCGGCCGGCGAGCGCCGCGCGCACGGGGGACGCGAGCCGGGCGTCGCCCAGCACCACGCGGCGCACCCCGCCCGCGACGGCTTCGGCGGCCCCGAGCACCTTCTTCTTCATGCGCCCCTGCGCCACCTCGAGGAAGCCCTCGACATCGGCGGCGGGCACGTGGGGGATCAGCGAATCGGGGTCGGGGAAGTGGCGGAGTAGGCCTGGGACGTTCGAGAGCAGCAACAGCGCCTCGGCCCCGAGCGCGACCGCGACCGCCGCCGCCGCCCGGTCGCCGTCGACGTTGATCGCCACCCCCTCGGTGGAGGCGCCCGGCGGGGTGAGGACCGGCAGGTACCCGCCGTCCAGCAACAGCCGCAGCAGATGGGTGTTGACGCGATCGACGGTACCCGTGTGGTCGCCGTGCAGCACGATCGTGCGGCCGTCCTCGACGCTGCGCACGCTCTTCTTGTGGCGCCCCTCGAACAGCCGCCCGTCGAGCCCCGAGAGCCCCACCGCCGGAGCACCGAGCCGCTGCAGGCGCTCGACGATCCCCTTGTTGACCTTGCCGGCGTAGACCATCTCGAACACCTCGAGGGTGGCGCGGTCCGTGTACCGGCTCACGTGGCCGCTCGGGCTCGTGACGAAGCGCGGCGGGTGGCCGAGCGCCTCGGCGACGCGGTTCGTCTCGGCGCTGCCGCCGTGGACCAAGACGACCGGCACCCCCTCGGCCCAGAGCGCCGCGACGTCGGTCGCGACGGCGTCGAGGTCGACGCCCTCCGCCCCGCCGACCTTGACGACGATCACGCGCGCGCTCCCTCGGGTGCGCCGGTCCACACCGACGCGCCGCGGACCGCCGCCGACCAGATGGACCGGATCGGCCGGTCGAGCCCGGTCGGGAGCGCCACCGACGTCGCGCCAAGGTACGCGAGGAAGCGCGCGAACCCTGCCTCCAGGGCGGCCGCGACGGCGGGGCTGCGGCCATCGACGCCCGCTTCCCACCACCAGCCGTGCACGTTCAGGCGCTCCCCCACGAGCCGCGCGTCGAAGCGCGCCACGAAGCGATCGCCCACCACGACCGGGACCACGTAGTACCCCCACCGCCGCTCGGATGCGGGCTTGTAGACCTCCCAGACGTACTCGAAGCCGAAGAGCTTGGCCACGCCCCGGCGATCCCAGAGCAGCGCATCGAGCGGCGCGAGCACGCGAGCGACGTCGTGGTCCACCGCGGGCGCCCCCTCGAGGAGGCCCGGCAGCGCGGCGTACGGCTCGCCGTCCACGTCCCACGCCTCGAGCTCGCCGGCGTCGGTCGCTCGCGCCAACGCCGCGCGGCGCCCGGCCGCACCGCCGGGCAGCGTCCACGTGCTCGCGTCGGCCGCCACGCGCAGCGCGCCCGCCGCCTGCACCCGCCGGCGCACGAGCCGATCGAACGCATCGACGTCGGATAGCGCCGGCGCGCGGAGCGCCCGCTCGGGCAGGCCGCGCTCCGCGAGGTCGTAGACGTGCCGGCCCCCCTCGCGGCCGACGGTCACCACCCGCCCCGTGTCCCACAGGGCGCGCAGCACGTGCTTGACCAGCTTCGGCCCGTACCAGCTGCCGCGCAGGTCGTCGCGCGCCGCGTCGTCGAACCCGAGCGTCGTGCTCGGACCGGCCCGTTCGAGGCGCTCGAGCGTGGCGCGCACGGCGTCGGCGTGCTCGTCGAGGAACGCTCGCCAGCGCTCCTCGAAGCGCTCGAAGAACAGGCGCCGCGCCGGCCAGTCCTCGGCGAGCGTCAGGCACGCCTGCTTGTCCCACCCGTCGAGCCAGCGTCGGTCGACGTAGGCCGGGACGTGCCAACCGTCGACGCGGTACCCGTCGACGCGCGCTTGCAGGACCAGGTCGTGGCTCCGACCCATCGGCGCGAGCGGGTCGACCTGAACGGTCCCGAGGCGCTCGACGACCTCAGCGAGCGGCGCGCGCTGCAGGTGGTGGCCCAAGATCGCTCGTGCCGCGTCCGCGCGCGCGACGACCCGCGGCGCGGCGACCGCCCTCGTCACGGGTGCAGACCGGGGAACCCGAGGCCCGCCCGCTCGTCCCAGCCCATCGCCACGTTGAGCCCTTGGAGGGCGTGCCCGGCGGTCCCTTTGACCAGGTTGTCGATCGCCGCCATCATCACCAAACGCCCGCTGTCGCGGTCGAGCGCGAAGCCCACGTCGCACCAGTTGGTCCCGTCGAGCCCCTTGGGGTCGGGCACCCGGTGGATCCCCTTGCGGGCCGAGACGATCCGCACGAACGGCTCGTCGGCGTACGCGTCGGCCAACGCGGCCTGCACGTCGCGCTCGCTGCTGCCGTCGTGGAGCCATGTGTGCGCGGTCACCTGGATCCCGCGGATGCGCTCCACCGCCGTGGCGGTGAGGTGCGGAGCGACCCCCGGGAACGCTTGGCGCACCTCGGCCTCGTGCCGGTGGCCGACCGGAGCGTAGGTGCGCACCACGCCCGCGCGCTCGGGGTGGTGGCTCGCCGGCCCCGGTTCGTGGCCGGCCGCGGACGAACCGACCTTCGCCTCGACGATCACGTCCTGGCGCGCCATCAGCCCGCCGCGCACGAGCGGCAACAGGGCGAGGATGGTCGCGGTGGCGACGCACCCGCACCCCGCCAGCCGAGTGGCACCCGGGAGCTCGGGGTGGGTGCGGGTGCGGTCGAGCTCGGGGTTGGCGTAGACGAACTCGCGGAGGCGGTCGGGGTTCGGGTGCGGCCCGCCGTAGGTGCGCTCGAACGCCGCCGGATCGCGCAACCGGAAGTCGGCGGAGAGGTCGATCAGCACCGTCGCGCGCGCGAGGAGCGCGTCGACCTGGCCGGCCAGCAGGCCGTGCGGCAAGGCCGCGACGACGACGTCGGCGTCCTCGAGCTCGGCGAGGGGCCGGAAGCGGAGGCGGGTGGAGCCGCGCAGGTTCGGGTGGACGAGGCCGACCGGGAGCCCCGCGTGGCGCTCGCTGGTCACCTGGGTGACCTCGAGGTGGGGGTGCCCGAGCGCCAGGCGCAGGAACTCGCCGCCGGCGTAGCCGCTGGCGCCGACGATCGCGACGGTGCGTCGTTCGCTCATGCGGGCGAGGCTACCGCGGGGGTCGCGGCCGCGGGCGTGGCGGCGGCTGCGGTCGCGGCGGCGACGGCCGCCACGTGGTCGACCACCAGCCCGGGAAGGTCGACCCCCGTGGTGGCGACCGAGTTCCGGAACTCCATGGTGTGGTTGACCTCGATGACGACCAGCCCGTCGTCGGTCTCGGCCAGGTCGACCGCCAGGACCCCGCCGCCGACCGCGCGCGCCGCGCGCACGGCGATGGCTTCGAGCTCGGCGGTCACCGGGCAGTTCGACGCTTGCGCGCCGCGCGCGGTGTTCGTGATCCAGTGCTCGCTGGTCCGGTAGATGGCCGCGACCACCCGGTCGCCGATCACGAACGCGCGCAGGTCGCGCCCTGGCTTCTCCAGGTACTGCTGAAGGTAGACGACCTGGTGGCTCGGTCCCCCGAGTACTTCCTTGTGCTCGAGCACCGCGGCCACCGCGTCGGCGTCGTTGAGCCGGCTGACCATGCGCCCCCAGGAACCGACGACCGGCTTGAGCACGACCGGGTACCCGAGGTCCTCGCAGGCGGCGAGCGCGTGCTCGGCGTCGAACGCGACCACGGTGCGCGGCACCGGGACCCCGGCGGCCGCGAGGAGCGCGCTCGTGGCGAGCTTGTCGCCGCACGCCTCGATCACGCCCGGCGCGTTGACGACCGCGGCTCCCGTCGCAGCGAAGAGCCGCGCGAGCGCGAGTCCCCGCGTCTGCGACACGCAGCGCTCGAGGACCGCGGCGTAGCGCCGCTCGCTCGGCGCACTGAGGTCGAACGCGACGTGCGGGGCGTAGACCGACTCGAACGCGACGCCGCGTCGTTCGAAGGCTTCGAACAGGAGCCGCTCCTCGGGGCGCAGGCGGTCGTAGACGACGGCGATGCGCGCGCTCACCGCCGGCGCGCCGAGGACGTCGCTCACTCGCCCCAGTCCTCGGCCTCTTCGGGTGCGGGTTCGAAGCGCAGCGGCGCGAGGCCGGTGACTTCGAGCTCGACGCCGTCGTCCGTGACGACGAGCTCTCCGAGCGCGAGGACGGCGGGATCGACGTCGAGGGCTCCGTACGGGGTGGCGATCAGGGTAGCGGGCATGGGGGCCTCCTTGGGTTTCGCTTCGTAAGTCCGGCGCCGAGTCGCAGTCCGTCGTTCGGCGCAACCCGAGCATGCTAGTCGCTGGGTACGGGCGCCGTCAAGGCTTGCACGAACAGGCCATATCATCGCTCTGCACGTTCTTCTTGGTGGTCGGCCCAACGGCTTACGACTCGTCGTCCGAACCGCGATGCGACGGCGCGGCGGACGGCGATCCCGGCAGCGCACTTTCGTTTCGTAATCGCGGACCGTCCCACCGCGCCGGATCGGACGTCGCCGGCGCGCGGCGCGACCGGCGCCGGCACCGGGTCTAGGTAGGCTCTGTCCAGGTAGGCTTCCCGCCGTGCGCGATGCCTTGCGAACCTGGTTCGACGCTGCGGCGCGACCGTTGCCTTGGCGTTCCGGGGCGGGGTCGGCGCCCCGCGACCCGTACCGCACGCTGATCGTCGAGACGATGGCGCAGCAGACCCGCATCGAGACCGTCGTCGCGCGCGAGAGCGCCTTCCGCGCCCGCTTCCCGGACCTGGCGTCGCTGGCGGCGGCGGAGCTCGACGACGTCCTGCACGCATGGTCGGGGCTCGGCTACTACCGCCGCGCGCGGGCGCTCCACGCGCTGGCGCGCGTCGTCGTGGCCGAGCACGGCGGACGCCTCCCGTCCGATCCGGGGGCGCTGCGACGGCTGCCGGGCATCGGCCCGTACACGGCCGCCGCGATCGCCGCCCAGGCCTTCGGCGTGCCCGGCGTCGCCGTCGACGGCAACGTGCGCCGCGTCGGCGCCCGCCTCCTCGCCGAGCCCACCCCGACCGACGCCCGCGTCGCGGGTGCCCTCGAGGACCTGCTGCTCGATGGGACGACCCATCCGGACGACGCCTTCGTGGCCGAGGCGCTCGTCGAGCTGGGCGCGACCGTGTGCACCCCACGGCGACCCGCCTGCGGCTCCTGCCCGCTCCGACCGGCCTGCCGAGCCGCTGCCGAGGGCGACCCGGAGCGCTACCCGAGCCCGCGCCCGCGCGCCACCGCGCGGCGCTGGCCGCTCCACGCCTGGCTGACGACGCGCACCGGGCCGAGCGGGGTGCTCCTCGCCGTCGAACGGAGGGCCGACACCGGCCCCTGGGCCGGCATGCACGGCCCCCCGTGGCGCGACCACGCGCCCGACGGGGGGCGCGAGCTCGGGCGCTTCGTCCACCGCCTCAGCCACCGGCTCGTGGAGGCCACCGTATGGGCCGCTCCGGCACCGCCGCTGGACGCGGACGTCCGCTGGGCGAGCGCTCGGGAGCGAAGCGGCCTCGGCATGGCGGAGGTCGATCGCCGTGCCCTCGCCTGGGTCGACGGCGACGGCATCGACGCCGACGTCCCAGCAGGCGAGCCGCAGCCGCCATCGCGCGGCTAGACTCGAGCGCATGGAACTGCGCGTCCGCTTCGCCGAGACCGACCAGATGGGCGTGGCCCATCACGCCGCGTACGTGGTGTGGCTCGAAGCCGCCCGCGTCGAGTGGATGCGCGACCTCGGCCTCAGCTACCGCGAGCTGGACGCGCAGGGTGTCTCGCTCGCCGTGACCGGCCTCGAGGTGCGCTACCGGCAGGCGGTGCGCTTCGACGATCTGCTGCGGATCGAGGTCGTGCTGGAAGAGGCGCGCTCGCGGCGGTTGCGCATCGGCTACCGGATCGTCCGGAGCGAGGACGGGGCGTTGGCCGCCGAGGCGACCACCGTGCACGTACCGACCGCCCGCTCAGGCGCCGCGATGCGCCTTCCTTCCGCATGGCTCGACGCGATCGCGGGCCTCGCCGCGCCCGCCGAAAAGCGCCGGGCGCCGCCCGCCTGAGCGCGCGCCGAACCCCACGAAGCGCGGCCGGGACGCGCGCTCGGGCCGTGCTAGGCTCGTCCGCAACGACGGCGCTGGCTGAGCGCCCCCGCCGCCACCGCCCAAGGCCGGCGACGAGCGCCCCGGTCGACCCCCGAAAGGCCCGCGATGACCACGATTGCCCGCGAACCGCGAACGACCGCCCACCCCAAGATCCTGCGCGAAGCGCTCACCTTCGACGACGTCCTCCTGGTGCCGCGCCGCTCGGCGGTCCTGCCCGCGGACGCCCTACTCGGCGGCCGCTTCTCGCGCACCGTCCCGCTGAACGTCCCGATCGTCTCCGCGGCGATGGATACGGTCACCGAGACCCACATGGCGATCGCCATGGCCCGCCAGGGCGGCATCGGGGTGATCCACAAGAAGATGGCGGTCGATGCGCAGGCCGAGATGGTGCGCAAGGTGAAGCGCTCGGAGTCGGGCATGATCGTCGATCCGATCACGCTTCCGCCCACCGCGACGATCGGCGACGCCGATCGCCTGATGGCCGAGTACCGCATCTCGGGGGTGCCGATCGTCGGGCCGGACGGCACGCTGCTCGGGATCCTCACGAACCGCGACCTGCGCTTCGAGGACGACATGACGCGCGGCGTCGCCGAGCTCATGACCCGCGAGGGGCTGATCACGGTGCCCACCGGGACCACGCTCGAGCAGGCGCGCGAGATCCTGCGCGGCACCAAGGTCGAGAAGCTGCTCGTCGTCGACGAGGCGTTCCGGCTCTCGGGCCTGATCACGATCAAGGACATCACCAAGAAGCTCGCGTACCCGAACGCGGCCAAGGACGCGCTCGGCCGGCTGCGGGTCGCCGCCGCCGTCGGCGTGAGCCGCGATCTCGAAGCGCGCGCGACCGCCCTCGTCGAGGCCGGCGTCGACGCGCTGGTGCTCGACAGCGCCCACGGGCACAGCCAGGGGATCCTGGACGCGCTCGCGTTCCTCAAGGGGCACTTCTCGGTCGACGTCGTCGCCGGCAACGTCGGCACCGCCGACGCCGCGCGCGACCTCATCGAGCTCGGCGCGGACGCGGTCAAGGTCGGCATCGGGCCCGGTTCGATCTGCACCACCCGGGTGGTGACCGGCGTCGGGATGCCGCAGCTGAGCGCCATCCTCGAGGTCGCCGACGTCGCGCAGGTGGCGGGCATCCCGCTCATCGCCGACGGAGGGATCAAGTTCTCCGGCGACGTCCCCAAGGCGATCGCCGCGGGTGCCGACTCGGTGATGGTGGGCTCGATGCTCGCGGGCACCAGCGAGGCGCCAGGTGAGGACCTGCTGCGCGACGGGCGCCGGTACAAGGCGTACCGCGGTATGGGGAGCATGGGCGCGATGGCGGGCGGCTCGGCCGACCGGTACTTCCAGGAGAACGCCACGAAGCTCGTTCCGGAGGGCATCGAGGGCATGGTGGCCTACAAGGGACCGGTCGAGGACGTCGTGTACCAGGTGATCGGCGGCCTGCGCAGCGCCATGGGGTACTGCGGCACCGCGACGATCGCGGAGCTGCAGCGCGACGCGCGCTTCGTGACGATCACCCAGGCCAGTTTGGTCGAGGGGCACCCGCACGACGTGACGATCACGCAGGACGCGCCGAACTACGCCCGGCGGTAGCGCGTGCGGAGCCTTCGGCCCCGCACGGCTCAGAACACGATCGCGTGGTCGCCGGTGGGCGGTAGCGCCAGGAAGGCATCGCGCACGGGCGCGACGCCGAGGGTCAGGAAGAACGTGAACGGGCTCAGCACCCGCTCCTGAAGGCCACCGTTGGGGCGCAGATGCGCTTCGAGCCGTCGGAACTGCGCCTGCAGCTCGTCGTCCTGCCGCGCGAGGGCGTGCGCCGCCTTGTCGCGCAGGTTGAGCACGGTCTGCTCGAGGTGCATGCGCCCCTTGCGCACCGTGCGCTGCAGCGTCGGGTCGATGCCGTCCACCCGCTCGAGCAGCGTCGTCGCCTCCCGCTCCACGGTCGCGAGCGCGGCGGCGAAGGCGTCGGCGTGCCCGTGCCGACCGAGCGCGAGCTCGTAGCGGACGCGCTGCGGGTCGAGCTGCACGGTCCGCCAGTCGAGGTCGAAGCGCTCGAGGATGCGCCGCACCGGCGGCTGGAGCACCGTGGCCGAGGCTCGCGGCCAGGCGAGCGGCATCGGGACCTGGTGCAGGTCGTACACCCCTCGGAGTTGCGCCAGGTAGCGCAGCTCGCCCGGACCGACCACGAAGGCGACCGTGGGCAGCAGCGCGTCCTGCACGATCGGGCGCAGGCCGGCCGCCGGCGTGAGCGCCGTGGGGTCGGCGTCGAGCCAGGCGCGCAGATCGCCCATGGTCATGCGCTGCTCGCCCTTCCGAAACCCGTCGCCATCGACGCGGAGGAGCTCGCGCGGGCCGCCGCCCGGTGCCTCGGCGAACAGGTTCGTCGCGCCTTCGGCGCGGCCGAGCTGCGGTGCCCACCCGAGCGCCTCGAGCCGATGCCCGGCCGCGCGGATCCGGTCGGCCGACGCCTCGGGGGCCTGGAGCTCGTGCTCGATCCGGTCGCGCGTGAGCGCCGCGACCTCGGGGTCGAGCGGATCGAGCACGAGCAGGCCCTGATCGCCGAGCAGTGAGGTCATCAGGCGCGCGAAGACGTCGCTCCAGCGCGGCCGCACCG
This sequence comes from Trueperaceae bacterium, assembly GCA_011390675.1. GTDB lineage: Bacteria > Deinococcota > Deinococci > Deinococcales > Trueperaceae > JAABTL01. The sequence goes on from JAABRX010000025.1 coordinate 20,823, forward strand.
CGCCGGGGACGGCAGCCGCCTCCTCCAACCAGGCCGCCACGTCGGCGGCATGCGGCCCGCCGTGGCCCCCGCACGCGTCGATGGCGCGCAACTGGTCGGCGACGACCGCCAGGACCCCGGCGGAGAGCTGCGCCCGACCCACGGCAGGCCCGTCGGGCATCGAGACGCGCAGCTGATGCAGGCGTTCGTCGCGGCCGAGCACCCACGCGTGGTCCATCTCGGCGACGTCGTGGTCCTGGGTCGCCATCCAGAAGACGGGCACCACCGGCCGGTCCGGCTCGTCGAGCTCCGCGGCCAGGCGCACCGCCGTGGCCGCCTTGGAGAGCGTGTACGTGGGTCCGAGCAGCCACCCCACCTGCTGGCCCGTCACCACGACGCGCGACTCGGGGTGGGCGAGCCGCCGCAGGGCACGGTCCTGGGCAGGCCTCAAGCCCCATTTGGCGTGGCCGGAGCGCAGGACGTCGGCCAAGCGCGTGCGGTCGACGGACCGTGTCGTCGACCGCGCCGCCTCGAGGTCGCCCGCTTTGAGCTCGAACGCGTCGCCGAGGGCGCCGGCACGGTAGGCGTCGAGGAACGAGTGCGGCGCGGGGGCGGAGGTCGGGGTCACGGGACAATGTACGTCGCGTGCAGCGCCCGAGCCGTCGTCCGCTGCACCGGGAACGGCTCGGGCGCGGCGCCGACCCGAGCGTGGTAGCGTCGGCGCCCGCATGCATCCGGACGCCGTCCTCCCGCCGCTGCCGCAGCCTCGGCCGGTCCTCGGGTACGCCGTGCACCCGGTGGACCTCGAGGGAGCCCGTACATGGGCGCTCGCCGCGGCCGCCCCGGGGGCGCCCGCACGCATGATCGTCACCCTCAACCCGGAGATCGTGGTGCAGGCAGCCGGCGACCCCGCGCTGGCGACCGCGCTCGCGCACGCCGACCTCACGGTCGCCGACGGCGTCGGCGTCGCCTGGGCGGCGCGGCGCGCCGGCGTGGCGCTGCCAGGCCGGGTCCCGGGCGTCGACCTCGCGTTCGCGGTCCTCGCCGCCGGTGGCCCCGACCTACCGGTGTTCTTCCTGGGCGGTCGCCCGGGCGTCGCGGAAGCGGCGGCGGCCGCAGCGATCGAGCGCTGGGGCACGGTGGTCGTCGGCCACCGGCACGGGTACTTCGACCGCGCGCGCGAGGGCGCGGCCGTGGCCGCCGAGGTTCGCTCGAGTGGGGCCGGCCTGTTGCTCGCCGGCCTCGGCGAAGGGCAGGAGCGCTTCCTGGACCAACACCGCGATGCCTTCGGCGCCGGCTGCCTCATCGGCGTGGGCGGCACGCTGGACGTCCTCGCGGGCGTCGCCCGCCGGACGCCGGCGTGGACGCACCGGTGGGGCGTCGAGTGGGCGTGGCGGGTCGGTCTCGATCCGAAGCGGTGGCGCCGGGCGCCGCGGCTCGCGCGCTTCGCGTGGATGGTGCTGCGAGCGCGCGGCTGAAGGGCGGGGCGCCTGGGCTCAGCGCGCCGTGGCCGCGCGGACGAGCGCGGCGCGCGCTTCACCGGTCTCTTCGAGCCCTTCCTTCTCGGCGTCGTCGCCCGGGTGGCCGGCCGGATAGCGTCCGTTGAAGCACGCCAGGCACGTGCGCCCGATGCCGATCGCGCGCGCCAACCCCTCCTCGGAGATGAACGCGAGCGAATCGGCGCCGATGCGGCGACCGATCTCGGCGACCGTCATCGTCGCGGCGGCGAGCTCTTGGCGCGCGGCCGTGTCGATGCCGTAGTAGCACGGGTAGGCGATCGGCGGGCTCGACACCCGGAAGTGCACCTCGCGCGCCCCTGCTTCGCGCAACAGCGCGACGATGCGCCCGGACGTCGTCCCGCGCACGATCGAATCGTCCACCAGCACCACCCGCTTGCCGCGCACCGCGCCGGTGGGCGCGAGCTTGAGCCGCACCTTCTGGTCGCGCAGGCGCGGGTTGGGGGCGATGAAGGTGCGGCCAGCGTACGGCGACTTCTGGAGGCCCAGGTCGAACGGGATGCCCGACGCGCGCGCGAAGCCGAGCGCGGCCGCGAGCCCCGACTCGGGAACGCCCACCACGACGTCGGCGTCGACCGGCGCCTCGGCGGCGAGCACCTCCCCCATCCGCAGGCGCGCCGCGTGCACGTCGGCGCCGTCGAGCGCGCCATCGCCCCGCGCGAAGTAGATCCATTCGAAGGCGCACGGCGTCGGCACGCCCTCCAGCACCTGCCGGGCGTGCAGACCGTCGTCGTCGGCGACGACGAGCTCGCCGGGCCGCACGTCGCGCACGAAGCGCGCGCCCATGAGGATCAACGCGGACGGCTCGCTCGCGAACACGTGGCCGGCGCCATCCGGCAGCTCGCCGATCACGAGCGGACGCACGCCGTGGCGGTCCCGCAGGCCGATCACCTTGCGACGGTCCATCAAGACCACCGCGAAGCCGCCCTCGAGCTCGCTCATGACGCGCGCCGTGGCGTCCTCGAGCGACAGGTGGGCGTAGCGCGCGACCAGGTTGATCATCACCTCGGAGTCGTTCGTGGTCTGGAAGACCGCGCCGTCCTCGAGCATCGCATCGCGGATCGCGCGCGCGTTCGTGAAGTTGCCGTTGTGGGCGAGCGCCAGCAGGCCCTTGTTCGAGCGCACCGTCAGGGGTTGGGCGTTGAAGCGCAGCGAAGCGCCGGTCGTCGAGTAGCGGGTGTGCCCGATGCCGGTGCGCGCGTCCTCGAAGCGCAACAGGTCGAGCCGCGCTTCCGTGAACACCTCGGCGACCAGCCCCATGTCCTTCTCGATGCGGATCTGGTCCGGGCTGGCCACGCAGATGCCGCACGACTCCTGGCCGCGGTGCTGCAGCGCGAACAGGCCGACCTGCAGGATCCCAGCGAGATCGTAGTCCAGCGCGTCGCTGCGCACGTGGGCACCGACGACGCCGCACTCCTCGTGCGGGTGGTCGTCGTCGTGGTCGAAGCGACCGAGGGGTGCGACGCGCAGCGCGGCGGCGCTCACGCCAACGCCCGTTCGATGGTGCCCTCGAAGGCGGCCCGCGCGACGGCGACCGGCACGGCAACCGCACCACCGTCGGCGCCGACGCGGATCGCGTCGCCGCCGACCGCGCCGAGGCGGCGCGCGGGCAGACCGGCGGCAGCGCAGGCGCGCCGCAGCGCGTCGGTGCGGTCGGCCGGCAGCGCCACCAGCGCGAGGTCGGCCGCCTCCCCGAACAGCGCGGCGTCGGGGCGCTCGGCCAGGTCCTTCGGCAGCGCGGCGTCGACGCCGCGGTTCCCGAGGATCGCCATCTCGGCCAGCGCCACCGCGACGCCGCCGTCGCCGACGTCGTGCGCGGTGGCGACCACGCCGTCCTGGACCAGGCTGGCCAGCGTGGTGACCAGGCGGTCGACGGCCGCGAGGTCGAGCTCCGGCGGGGCGCCGGCCTCGAGCCCGTGCACGGCAGCCAGGTAGGTGGTCGCGCCGAGCGTCGGTCGGCCGGCGCCGAGCAGCCACACCTCGTCACCATCGCGCTCGAAGGCCATGAGCGCGCGCCGGCGCACGTCCGGGAGCACCCCCACCATGCCGACGGTCGGCGTCGGGAGCACCGCCCGTACCCGACCGTCGGGCGCGCGGTACTGGTTGTAGAGGCTGACGTTGCCGCCGGTGACCGGGGTGCGCAGCGCCAGGCACGCCTCGCGCAGCCCTTCGACCGCCTCGCTCATCTGGAAGTAGACCTCCGGGACCGTTGGGTTGCCGAAGTTGAGGTTGTCGGTCACGCCGAGCGGGGTCGCGCCGACCGCGGCCAGGTTGCGGGCGGCTTCGACGACCGCCAGGGCCGCGCCGCGGCGCGGAGCCAGGTAGACGTAGCGCGCGTTGCAGTCCACCGTCGCCGCCACCCCCCGACTGCTCCCCTTGATGCGCAGCACGGCCGCGTCGCCCGCGCCGGGCACGACGACCGTGTTCGTCATCACCTGGTGGTCGTACCGACGGTAGACGGCGCGCTTCGAGGCGATGTCCGGGTGCGCGAGCAGGTCGGTGAGCACCGAGTCCAGGTCCGTCGGTACGAGGACGTCGTCGAGCGAACGCTCGCGCGCGGCGGCCACGGCGGGGTCCTCGCGCCCCTCGCGCACGTACGTCGGCGCCTCGTTGAGCGGGGCGACGGGCATGTCGCCGACCAGGTCGTCGCCATCGAAGATGCGGAAGCGCCCGTGGTCGCGGACGATGCCGACCGGCACCGCGTCGAGCTCCCACTTCTCGAGCAGCGCGATCAGCTCGCGCTCGCGGCCGGGGGCGGCGGTCAGCACCATGCGCTCCTGCGACTCCGAGAGCATGACCTCGAGCGGCGTCATGCCGGTCTCGCGGCGCGGCACCCGGCCGACGTCGAAGTCGACCCCGAGCCCGGCGCGGTGCGCCATCTCGCCGACCGACGAGGTGATGCCGGCGGCCCCCATGTCTTGGACGCCATCGACGAGCCCGGCGGCGATCGCCTCGAGGCAGGCCTCGAGCAGCAGCTTCTCGAGGAACGGGTCACCGACCTGCACGGCGGGGCGGTCGGCGTCGGAGTCGGCGCTCAGGTCGGCGGAGGCGAAGACCGCGCCGCCCAACCCGTCGCGCCCCGTCTTGGAGCCGACGTACAGCAACACCCGGCCGACCGCGCCGACGGTGCCGGACTGCAGGTCCTCGTGCCGCAGGAGCCCGAGCGCCATCACGTTCACGAGCGGGTTCTCCTGGTAGCTCGGGTGGAACGCGATCTCGCCGCCGACGGTCGGCACGCCGATGGCGTTGCCGTACGCCGCGATGCCCTCGACCACGCCGTGCAGCAGGTAGCGCGTGCGCTCGTCGGTCAGATCACCGAAGCGCAGCGCGTCGAGGATCGCGATCGGGCGCGCGCCCATCGCGAAGATGTCGCGCAGGATGCCGCCGACGCCGGTCGCCGCCCCCTGGACCGGCTCGACCGCGCTCGGGTGGTTGTGCGACTCCATCTTGAAGGCGAGCCCCCACCCCTCACCGACGTCGACGACGCCGGCGTTCTCGCCGGGCCCTTGCAGGACCTGGGGCCCCTCGGTGGGGAGGCGCCGCAGCAGCGGGCGCGAGTTCTTGTACCCGCAGTGCTCGCTCCACAGGGCGCCGAACATCGCCGCCTCGAGGGCGTTGGGGGCGCGGCCCAAGTGGCCCACCACCTGCGCGAACTCCGCCGCGTCGAGGCCGAAGGTGGCGGCGCGGTCGCCGGCGACCGGCGCGCCGACCGGGAGGGCGCCGAGCGGCGCCTCGGTCCACACGTGGCCGATGCGCGGGGTCACGCCGCGGCTCCGGAGGCCCGGGCGAACGCACGCAGCAGCGGCACGCCGTCGAGCCCACCGAGCAGGTCGTCGGTCGCGCGCTCCGGGTGCGGCATCATGCCGAGCACGTTGCCGGCCTCGCTCAGCACCCCCGCGACGTCGCGATCGGCGCCGTTAGGGTTGTCGCCGGGCAGGTACCGGAACGCCACCCGCCGATCGCGCTCCAAAGCGTCCAGCGTGGCTTCGTCCGCCACGTACCGTCCGTCGTGGTGGGCGACCGGCAGCTGCAGCACGTCGCCGCGGCGCAGCCCGCGCAGCAACGGCAGGTCGTCGCGTTCGACGCGCACGCCGACGGTGGTGCACACGAAGGTGAGGCCGGCGTTGCGCGCCAGCGCACCGGGCAACAGGCCCGCCTCCGTGAGCACCTGGAAGCCGTTGCAGACGCCGAGCACCGGCCCACCGCGGGCGGCGAAGCCGCGCACGGCCGCCATCACGGGGCTCTGCGCGGCCAGCGCGCCGGAGCGCAGGTAGTCGCCGTAGCTGAAGCCGCCCGGCACGAGCACGCCGCCGACGCCATCGAGGTCGGTCTCGGTGTGCCAGACGAAGCGCACCGGCGCACCGGTGGCTGCCTCCAGGGCGAAGCGGGCGTCGTCGTCGCAGTTCGATCCAGGGAAGCGGAGCACCGCGAGGTCGTTCACGCGCTCGCCTTGGTCGTGAGGGCCATGATCATGGGATCGGGGTCGTGCCTCTCCCCCGGGGATGCCCCCGGGACGCGCGCGAGATCGGGGGCCCCTCGGGGCCCGAACCGGGATAGCCTAGCACCCGTGCCAGGCGCGTTCGTCCATGGGCGGACGGTCCTGCTATACTGCGCGACCGGGCGGCCGCATGGCCCCGCCCGACCGGCCGGGATGGCGGAACGGTAGACGCAGTCGACTCAAAATCGACCGGGGCGACCCGTGCGGGTTCGAATCCCGCTCTCGGCACCACTTCGTTCGCTCGCCACGCGGCGCGGCCGGTCGCGACCGCCGGCCGTGGCACTCGTGCGCACCACGTGCGCACCCCAAGGAGACCTCATGTTCTGGCTCGTCCTCATCCCCTTCCTGCTCATGTCGGCCCTCTTGACCACGGTCGTCCTCCTTCAGGAACCCAAGCAGTCGGGCCTCGGCGACGGACTCTCCGGTGGGGGTGGCGGCGGGGTCGACTTCGGCACCCGCGGCGGCACCGCCGGCGGGCTGCAACGCGTCACGATCTACCTGGGCATCGCTTGGGCTTCCTTCGCCCTGCTGCTGCAGCTCGTCCCGCGCTGAGCGACGACCGCCGGGGTCGACGACCACCGAGTTCGGTGAAGCCTCGGTGAAGCGCCGCCAAGAGCGCCAGGAACGCCCAACACACGTCCTGCACGTACGTCCGGCGTCGTCCCCCCCAGCGGGTCCGACGCCGGACGCTTCATACCGGAGCGCCATCCTGTGGTGACCGACGCACCGCCGCGCGTCGGTCCGGTGCCGCTACCGGTTCGTTCGGATGCCCACGTTGCGTCGCCCGCCCACGCGCGGTACCGTGAGGAGTCGCACGAACCGAGCCCGAGCGAGCTCCCGCCCGCCGGAATCGGCGACATTCGCCGACCTCGTCGGCAATACCCTTGGAGGTAGCATGCAACGAATCTTCCTGAGTCTGGTCGCGATCGCCGTCGCTTCGATGGCCTTTGCCCAGCCCTTCGTCTGGCCGAACGCCTGGACGACCGCGCAGCCGGGTGAAGCCGTCATGGGCGGCACGTACCGCGTCGGTGCCATCTCCGACCCGCGCACGTTCAACCCGATCGTCTCGGCGGAACAGAACTCGATGATCGACACCACCGACCTGCTCGGTGCCTCGCTCCTGCTCCGTGGTCCCGACTCGGACGAGTGGCTCGCCTACGGCGCGAGCGACTTCGTCGTCTCGGACGACGGCACCGTCGTCGACATCACCATCCGGGACGGCATGAAGTGGTCCGACGGCTCCGACGTCACGGTGCAGGACTACTACATCCGCTGGCTGATCGAGACCGACGTCGACGCGCAGTCGAACGCCTACGACGGCTGGTTCCTCAACGACCAGCTGATCACGGTCGAGATCACCGGCGAGAACAGCCTCCGCTTCACGTTCCCGGGCCCCGATCGCCTGGCGTTCGCGAACGCGGCGCTGCTCCCGCTCCCGGACGCCGTCTTCGGCGAGGCGTACCGCAGCGGCGGCGCCGAAGCCGTCCGCGCGCTGTGGGGCACCGAGTCCCCGGCCGAAGAGGTTCTGACCACTGGGCCCTTCATGCCCACCCAGTACGCCCCCGGTGAGCGGCTCAACTTCGTCGCCAACCCGTACTTCGGCGAGTGGAACGTGGACGAGCAAGGCAACGCGCTCCCCTACCTCGAGGGCTACAACATCACCCTCGTCGGCGATCAGGACGCGGAGCTCAACCTGTACCTGGCCGGCGAGCTCGACTTCTTCGCGCCGCGCAACCTCGACGACATCGGCGTGATCAACGTCGCGGTCAACAACGGCGACATCGACGCGATCATGCTCGAGGACGTCGCGCCGGTCGCGAGCAGCCAGTTCATCGTCTTCAACTGGAACCTGTCGAGCGACCCGGTCAAGGAGGCGATGTTCCGCAACCCGAACTTCCGCCGCGCCATGGCCCACCTGATCGACCGCGAAGCGATCATCGAGCTCGTCTACGGCGGCAGCGCCGACCCGATGTACACCGGCGTCTACCTGGTCAACGGCTACTGGATCAACGACGACGTGCCCAAGTACGAGTACGACGTCGAGCGCGCCGTCGAGCTCATGGCGCTCGCCGGCTACAGCAACCGCGACGCTCAGGGCTTCCTGACGAACGCCGACGGTGTTCGGGCGAGCTTCTCGCTCGCGACCAACGCCGGCAACAACCAGCGCGAGCAGATCATCCAGATCTTCGCCGACAGCGCGCGCGAAGCGGGCGTCGAAGTCGCCACCACCCCGATCGACTTCAACCTGCTCGTCGACCAGCTGTTCTCGACCGGCGACGACCGGCCGTTCGACTCGATCCTGATCGGTCTTCGTGGCGGTAGCCGCGACTGGCCCTTCGGCGACAACGTCAACCTGTGCACCGGCGGCCTCCACATGTTCAACACCTCCGGTGCCTGCATCGGCGCCCTCGAGACGTTGGTCGACCAGCTGACCAAGACCGGTCGCCAGACGCTCGACACCGAGGCCGCGCGCGACATCGGCTTCCAGATCCAGCAGACCGAAGCCGAGCAGTCCGCCATCCTCTACACCGTCAGCCCCAAGGCGCACTACAGCTGGCTGACCGGCATCCAGGGCGAGCACCCGATCGAGTACCTCAACCCGCTCCTGGGCTCGCGTCAGCTCCCGCTGACCTTCAAGACCCAGTAAGGCAACGTCGGGGCCCGCCTGCACGCAGGGCGGGCCCCACCCCTATCTTCCCTGCGGGGGTGCGCGCGTCCGCCCTATCGGACGCTCCAACGACCCCCGCTTACCTCAGGAGACGGACGTTTGCTTCCATTCATCATCCGACGCCTGTTCCACCTGATCCCCACGTTCATCGGGGCGACGATGCTGGCGTTCCTCATCAGCCAGCTCGTGCCCGGCGACTTCTTCGCCGCGAAGGCGCTCGAGCCCAACGTGCGCCCCGAGACCATCGAGCGCTTGCGCGCCCAGTACGGCCTCGACCAGCCGATGTACGTGCAGTACGTGCGGTGGATGGCCAACATCGTGCAGGGCGACCTGGGGCTGTCGTTCTCGTCGAACCAGCCCGTCACCAACCTGATCGTGCGCCCCATCCAGAACTCGATGATCCTCGTGCTGGTGTCGATCGTGATGCTGTGGGCGATGGCGATCCCGCTCGGGGTGTACTCGGCCGTGCGCCAGTACTCGATGGGCGACCAGCTCGTGTCCGTGTTCGCGTACTTCGGTCTGGCGATCCCGAACTTCTTCTTCGCTCAGGTGTTCATCCTCGGGATCTTCCTGGTCCGAGGCTTCACCCGTGAGGTCTTCGACTACAACCAGGTGCTGCTCCCGGTCGCCGGCATGACCTCGAACGGATTCGAGAACTTCTCGACCTGGGAGCAGTTCAAGGACATCGCCTGGCACACGATCATGCCCGCCTTCGTGGTCGCCACCGCCGGCATCGCGGGGTTCACCCGGGTGCTGCGCGGTCAGATGATCGAGTACCTGGGCAGCGACTTCATCCGCACGGCGCGCTCCAAGGGGCTCGGGCAGCGCACGGTGACCTACAAGCACGCGCTGCGCCCCGCCATCATCCCGTTCGTCGCCGGCATCGGCGGGCTCCTTCCGAGCCTCATCGGCGGCGCCGGTCTGGTCGAGATCGTCGTCAGTTGGCCCGGCATCACGCCGCGCCTCCTGGACGCGATCACGCGTCAGGACATCTACGTGGTCCTCGGCTTCCTCGTGATCTCGACGCTGCTGCTGATGATCGGCAACCTCATCTCCGACCTGCTGCTGGCGGTCGTCGACCCTCGGATCCGGTACTCGTGAAGCGCCGCACCGCCGCCACCGCGCTCGACGTCCAGGTCCCCCAGAGCGAGCACTCGAAGTCGCAGGGGCGCATCGTCTGGGAGCAGTTCATCAAGCACCGCGTCGCCCTCGTCGGCGGCACCATCCTCATCATCATGTACCTCATGGCGGGGTTCGCCGGATTCATCGCGCCGTACGGCATCAACGAGTACCGCCGCAGCCCGGTCGGCGCGTTCGTGCCGCCGACGCAGGTGCACTGGATCGATCCCGAGACGGGCCGCATCACCCGCCCGTTCATCTACGACGTGACCGCCGAGCGCGATGCGCTCACCCGCCAACGCGTCTACGTCGCGGACACCAGCCAGAAGTTCCCCATCCAGTTCTTCGTCCGGCGGCCCGAGCAGCCGTACAAGCTGTTCGGCCTCTTCGAGAGCGACCTGCGGCTGTTCGGCGTCGAGGAACCGGCGCGGCTCTTCCTGTGGGGCACGAACAACCTGGGCAAGGACGTGTTCTCGCGGGTGCTCTACGGCGGACAGGTCTCGCTCACCATCGGCATCTTGGCCGTCTGGGTGTCGCTGACCCTGGGGCTCGTGCTCGGCTCGCTGGCCGGCTTCTACGGCGGTTTGGTCGACGACCTGATCATGCGCCTGGTGGAGGTGTTCGCCGCCATCCCGGACCTGTTCCTGCTGATCGTGCTCGCGACGCTGCTCAAGGACCCCAGGAATCCCCTGGCGCAGGCGTTCGGCCTGCGCATGGACTCCGCACAGACGTTCCTGATGGTGGTGATCGTGCTCGGCTTCGTGGGTTGGGGCGGTCTGGCGCGCGTCATCCGCGGCCTCATCCTGAGCATCCGAGAGATGGATTACGCCCAAGCCGCCAAAGCGCTCGGCGCGAGCGAGTCGCGGATCATGTTCCGACATCTGCTACCCGCCACGGCCTCGTACGTGATCGTCAGCCTGACGCTCTCGATCCCTGGCTTCATCCTGGCGGAGACGGGTTTGTCGTTCATCGGTCTGGGGCCGTCCGAGGTCGATACCGCGAGTTGGGGGATCCTGTTGCGCGACGCGACGGCCCGCGGCATCAGCATCCAGTTCGTTCCCTGGCTCCTCATCCCCGGCATCCCGATCTTCCTGGCCGTGCTCTGTTGGAACCTCCTGGGCGACGGCCTGCGCGACGCGTTCGACCCCAAGAAGCGCCGCTGACGCGCCGCAGCGCCACCGCTCGGCCCCCCGGGCCTCGCCCGAGTTCGGGCGCGGCCCGGTTCCGTCGCGGCATCGCGCTGGGTACACGCTTCTGCGTGCCGCGTCCGACGCTGTCAAGCGGGTTCCGACACGCGCAGGACACAAGCGAAGCGTACGGTATGCTCCAAAGCCATGAGGAGCACCCAAGCGCATGGCTAGCGACAAGCGACTGCTCGACGTCACCGGTCTCAAGACCTACTTCGACACCGACGAAGGTACGGTCAAGGCGGTCGACGGCGTCAGCTTCCACCTCGACAAAGGCGAGACCCTCGCGGTCGTCGGCGAGTCCGGCTCCGGCAAGTCGGTCACCAGCCTGAGCGTCATGCGGCTGATCGCAACGCCGCCCGGCCGCATCGCCGGCGGGCAGATCCTCTTCGAAGGCCAGGACCTGGTCAAGAAGAGCGAACGCGACATGCGGAAGATCCGCGGGAACGACATCTCGATGATCTTCCAGGAGCCCATGACCTCGCTCAACCCCGTCTACACCGTCGGGGACCAGATCGCCGAAGCGATCGTGCTGCACCAGAAGGAGACGCCGCGGGCGGCCCTGAAGAAGGCGACCGACATGCTCGAGCTCGTGGGCATCCCCGAGCCGGCCAAGCGCGTCAAGAACTACCCGCACCAGATGTCGGGCGGTATGCGCCAGCGCGTGATGATCGCCATGGCGCTCTCGTGCAACCCGAAGCTGTTGATCGCCGACGAGCCGACCACGGCGCTCGACGTGACCATCCAGGCGCAGATCCTCGACCTGATGCGCACGCTGCAGCGCGAGATCGGCATGTCGATCCTGTTCATCACGCACGACCTGGGCGTGGTCGCCGAGATGGCCGACCGCGTCGTGGTCATGTACGCGGGCCGCGCGGTCGAAGAGGCCGGCGTGGTCGACATCTTCAAGGATCCGCAGATGCCGTACACGCTCGGCCTGATGAACTCGATCCCGCGCGTCGACAAGGCCGCGGACCACCAGGAGCGCCTGCAGGCGATCCCGGGCAACGTGCCGAACCCGCTGCGGCTCCCCGAGGGGTGCGCCTTCCACCCGCGCTGCCGCTTCGTGCAGGACGCCTGCAAGGCCGCGATCCCCGAGCTCGAAGACGCCGGCGGCGGGCACATGGTGCGCTGCATCCGGCACGACGAGCTCGATCTCAAGAACGAGGTGGCGATGTGAGCGACGCGGAGCGCAACGAAGCGGCCGCCGCGGCCGCCAACGAGGCGGCCCAGTCCGCGTCGGACTCGACCGAGGCCGCGGCGACCGAGGCCAGCACGGCGACCGGGACCGACACCGGTGCCCTGTTGCAGGTACGCAACCTCAAGAAGTACTTCCCGATCCGCGGCGGGGTGTTCTCGAGGGTCGTGGCGAACGTCAAGGCGGTCGAAGAGGTCTCGCTGACGATCAACCGCGGCGAGGTCGTCGGCTTGGTGGGCGAGTCCGGTTCGGGCAAGACCACCGCGGGGCGCGCCATCCTTCGGCTCATCGAGCCGACCGACGGCGAGATCATCTTCGAGGGCGTCGACATCGCGAAGCTGCCCAAGGCGAAGATGCGCGACTACCGCAAAGAGATGCAGATCATCTTCCAGGACCCCTTCGCCAGCCTCAACCCGCGCATGTCGGTGGGCGACATCATCGGCGAGGCGCTCACCATCCACAACCTGGCGCGGGGCAAGGCGAAGGAAGACCGCGTCGCCGACCTGCTCGAGCGCGTCGGGATGAACGCCGGCCACATGCGCCGCTACCCGCACGAGTTCTCGGGCGGCCAGCGCCAGCGCATCGGCATCGCGCGCGCGCTCGCGGTGGACCCCAAGTTCATCGTCGCCGACGAGCCCGTGTCGGCGCTCGACGTGTCGATCCAAGCGCAGGTCGTCAACCTGCTGCAGGACCTCAAGGACGAGCTCGGTCTGACGATGCTCTTCATCGCCCACGACCTCGGGGTCGTCGAGTACATCTCGGACAAGGTCGTGGTGATGTACCTGGGGCGGATCATGGAGATCGCGCCGGCGAAGGAGCTCTACCGCAACCCGGTGCACCCGTACACCGAGGCGCTGCTCTCCGCGGTGCCGATCCCCGATCCGACCGTCAAGCGCGACCGCGTCATCCTGCAGGGCGACATCCCGTCGCCGATCAACCCCCCGTCGGGGTGCGTCTTCCGCACCCGCTGCCCGATCGCGACCGAGGAGTGCAAGCACGTGGTGCCGCCGCTCGAAGAGGTGGCCCCAGGGCACTTCAAGGCCTGCATCCACCGCTGAGGATCGACGACGATGGCCGATGAGCGCCCCAAACTGACCGCACGCGACGTCTGGGCGCTCATCTGGGCCACGTACAAGACCTCGGCTCCGTACCTCCTCATCTTCCTCCTGCTCTTCTCCCTCGCCGTCTGGTTCGTGACCGAGGTGCTCTTCCGATGAGCGAGCGGGGCGCGGGCGGGACGCGCTCCGATGATGCAACTGGGATCGCCGACGCCGCGGACGCGGTGCAGGCGGCGGTCCTCGCCGCGCTCCCCGCGCATCACGACGACGCCGACCTCGATCGCTTCTACGCGCTCCTGCGCGAGTACCCGATCCGCGGCGGCAAGCGCCTTCGCGGCCGCTTCGTGTTGGCGGCGACCGAGGCTCATGGCGGCGACCCCACCCGTGCGCTGGCCCCGGCGGCGGCGCTCGAGCTGTTCCAGAACTGGGTGCTGGTGCACGACGACGTCGAGGACGACAGCGACGAACGCCGCGGCGCACCGGCGCTGCACCGGCAGGTGGGCGCGCCCGTGGCGATCAACGTCGGCGACGCGATGCACGTGTACATGTGGGCGCTCCTCCTCGGGCTGCGCGGCGACGCCGAGTTCGACGCCGACGCGATCCGCAACGAGTTCGTACGCCTGATCCACCGCACCGCGGAGGGACAACACCTCGACCTCGCCTGGGTCCACGAGGGACGTTTCCAGGTCGGCGAAGCCGATTACCTGCGCATGGTGACGCTCAAGACCTCGTGGTACACGGTCATCGGTCCGCTCAACCTCGGGGCGTTCGCCTCGGGGCGCGCGCCCGATCCCGCGTTCGAGGACCACGGCGCCCGCTTGGGCGCGGCCTTCCAGATCCGCGACGACGTGCTGAACCTGACCCCGGACGTGGCGACCGGCAAGGAGTACGCGGGCGACCTGTACGAGGGGAAACGCACGCTCGTGCTCGCGCATCTGTTCGCGCACGCCACGCCCGACGAGGCGGCCGAAACGGAGTCGCTGCTCCGCCGCCCCCGTTCGGACAAGCGCCCCGCGGACGTCGCCCGGATCCTGGCGCTCATCGAACGGCATGGGTCGCTGCGCCACGCCCAGAGCGTCGCCGAACGCGAAGCCGACGCCGCCCTCGCCGGACTGCGCGACGCCTTCGCCGGGCTGCCGCGGCGCGCCGCCGCCGACGGCTTGCTGGCCCAACTCGCCACCCTCGCCCACCGCACCGTCTAGCGCGTCGCCGAACCCAGCGTGGACCCCGCCGGGGCGCTCGCCGAGAGGACCGCGGCTGCGGCCCCGCTCGGCGACGCCACGGGCGACCGCATCGCCCATTCTCGGACATGCACGCGCTCTGGTTCGCCCTGCGCCCCTGCCCCGCCTGCCGGGTGCGCGCAACCACGCGCGACGGCGTGTGCGGCCGCTGCCGCGAGCGCTGGCTCGATGCGAACGCCTGCCTAGCGGTCGCCCGCTCCACGGGACCCGCACCGGAAGACCTGATCGCGCTCGGGGCATACCGCGGTGACCTCGGCCGGCTGGTGCGCGCCGCCAAATACCGGCCCGACCGGCGCCTGCTCACGCTCATCGGGACCGCCCTCGGCTACCGCGCTCGGGCGGCCTTCGCCGACCCTGCGCCCGCATGCTCGGTGGTGCCCGTCCCAGGCGATCGGAGCCGGCTGCGACGCCGCGGCGTCGACCATGCGCTCATCGTCGCGGCAGCGGTCGCCACCGCGCTCGGTCCGCGCGCCGTGCTACGCCCCGGCCTCCGCCGCGTGCGCCGCACGCGCCCTCAGGCACGGCTGAGCGACGCCGAACGGCGCGCGAACCTTCACGGCGCCATCGCGTGGCGCAGCGGCGCGCTGAACGGAACCACGGTGCTGCTGGTGGACGACGTGCTCACGACCGGCGCGACCGCGCGGGCGTGCCGCGCGGCGCTCACCGCGGCCGGCGCGGGCCGGGTGGTCGTCGCGGTGGCGGCGCAGGCGCGCTGAGCGAACCGCAACGGACCTAGGTGGCGACGACGATGCCGGTGACGATCCCGACGAGGGCGCCGACGACCACCTGCGGGTACGTGTGCCCGAGCAGGGTCTTGAGCGCCTGCGGCTGGAAGCCCTCGTCGAACAGGTGGCCGAGCTCCTCCACGAGGTCGTTGATGAGTTCGGCCTGCATGCCGGCCGCCCGGCGGATGCCGGTGGCGTCGTACATGACGATCGATGCGAAGACGGCGGCGATCGCGAAGTAGGGGTGCGCCCAGCCGTACAGGATGCCGACCGACGTCGCCAGCGCGGCGACCGATGCCGAGTGCGATGACGGCATCCCGCCGGTCTCGAGGAGGCGCTCGGGCGCCCAGCGGCGCTCGGTCGCCAGCACCAGCAGCACCTTGACCATCTGCGCTCCCAGGCTCGCGGCGATGGCCGCGATCAGCGGCACGTTGTCGAACAGCGTCATGCCCGGCGTCGCCCCGCCGTCATCATGCCCGCCGTCATCATGCCCGCCGCCGTTCCGCAGCCGTCAGCGTGTTCTGAAGCACCATGGCCACCGTCATCAGCCCCGTGCCCCCGGGCATGGGCGTCATGTGCCCGGCCACGCCCCAGACGTCGTCGGCGACGTCGCCGACGATGCGGTCGTCGACCCGCGTCATGCCCACATCGAGCACCACGGCGCCGGGGCGCACCATGTCGGCGGTCACGAGACCGGCCCGTCCGACCGCCGCCACGACCACGTCGCCCGTTCGAACCACCGCGCCGAGGTCGCGGGTGCGCGAATGGGCCACCGTCACGGTCGCGTGGCGCCCCAGGAACAGAGCCGCGGCCGGTTTGCCCACCATGTGGCTGCGCCCGATCACGACCACGTGCTTGCCGAACACGTCCAGCTCGTAGTGGTCGAGGATCGCGAGCAGCCCGAGCGGCGTGCACGGTACGAGCGCCGGTGCGCCCGACCACAGGCGCCCGACGTTGACCGGATGGAACCCGTCGACGTCCTTGCCCGGGTCGATCGCCTCGAGGACCGGCGCGGCGTCGAGATGCGCCGGCAGCGGAAGCTGCACCAGGATCCCGTCGGTCTCCGGGTCCGCGTTCAGGCGCGCGATCGTGGCCATCAACTCGGCTTGCTCGACGGTCTCGGGCAGGACGAGCGTCTCGGCGTCCACTCCGACGCGCTTCGCGTAGCGCTGCTTGGATCGGACGTAGAAGACGCTCGCCGGGTCCTCGCCGACGCGCACGAACACGAGCCGCGGCACGAACGGCAGCTCGGCGATGCGCGCCTTCAAGCGCTCCGCGACCGCGTCGGACACCACCCGACCGTCGAGCGGGAGGGCGCGGTGCGTGCCGCTCACGCGACGTCCTCGGCGACGGGGGCGGCGCGCCGCAGCGCCTTGGCGAGCACCCCGTTCACGAACCGTCCCGAGTCCTCGCCACCGAACCGCTTCGCGAGCCGCACCGCCATCTCGACGGCGACGACCGCCGGCGTCTCGGCGAGCGCCATCTCGGCGAGCGCGAGCCGCAACACGTTGAGGTCCGTCTGCGCCATCTGACCGAACGACCAGCCTTGGATCAGCTCGGTGAGGTCGAGATCGATCGCCGCCTTGCGCGCGTCGAACGCCCGCACCAGCCGCTCCGCGAACTCGACGTCCTCGCGCCCCAGAGCGTCGGCGTAGGGTTCGTCCTCGGGCTCGTCGGCGAGCTCCGCGCGCAGCTCGAGCCACGCGTCGAGCACGGGCGTCGCGCCCCGATCCGCTTGGAACAGGGCCTGGAACGCGACCTCGCGCGCCCTCCGCCTAGCCACGCTGCACCGGCTCTTCCGGCAGGTCGATCCCTTCGACGTGGACGTCGACCGTGCGCACGGTGAGGCCGGTCATCGACGCGACCGCTTCACGCACCGCCCGCTGGGCGGCCCGGGCGACCTCGGGTACGCGCACGCCGTACGTGACCGACACGTTGAGGGCGATGGAGACGATCTCTTCCTCGCGGTCGATGACGATGCCCTTGGCGCGCCGCCCGGTGAGGAACTCCCCCACGCGCGTGGGCGGCGTGATGGTGCGCACCCCCTCGACCTGATCGAGGGCGAGCTGGGCGATGCCGTAGAGGGCGTCGGGCGAAAGCTCGAGTTCGGGATGGGTCACTGGCTGAGTCACGTCGACATCCTCCTGGCGATGAAGTTGGTGAAGACCGCACCACGGCGGTAGAACGCGTTGTCGAGCACCCGCAGGTGGAACGGGATCGTCGTCTTGACGCCCTCCACGACGGTCTCGCGCAGGGCCCGCTCCATCCGCGCGATCGCGGCCTCGCGCGTCGGTCCCCAAGCGATGATCTTGGCGATCAGCGAGTCGTAGTGGGGCGGGATGCGGTATCCGGCGTACACGTGCGAATCGACGCGGATGCCGGGTCCCCCGGGCCAGTGCACGTCCGTGACGACACCCGCCGAGGGCCGGAAGTCGTGGTCGGGGTCCTCGGCGTTGACGCGCACCTCGATCGCGTGCCCCTCGACGCGGACGTCCTCCTGCCGGATCGACAGCCCCTCGCCCGCCGCCACCCGGAACTGCTCCTGCACCAGGTCGAAGCGGGTGACCATCTCGGTGACCGGGTGCTCGACCTGGATCCGCGTGTTCATCTCCGAGAAGAAGAAGTTCCCCTCGCGGTCGACCAAGAACTCGCACGTGCCGGCGCCGCGGTACTGGATGTGCTTTGCCAGCCGGACGGCGGCCTCCGCGATGCGCTCGCGCAGGTCGGGTTCCAGGATCGACGGGGCCTCTTCGAGCATCTTCTGGTACCGCCGCTGGATGGAGCAATCGCGGTCGAAGAAGTGGACGACCTCCCCGTTGCCGTCGCCGAACACCTGGATCTCGACGTGGCGCGGCTCTTCGAGGTACTTCTCCATGTACATGCTCGGGTCGCCGAACGCGGCGCGCGCCTCCTCCTGCGCTTGCACGAAGTGGCGTTCGAGGTCGTTCGGGCTCTGCACGACGCGCATGCCGCGTCCCCCACCACCTGCGGAGGCCTTGAGGATCACCGGGTAGCCGATGGTACTGGCGAACGCGGTGGCCGCGGCGACGTCGGGCAGCGGCTCGGACCCGGGCGTGACCGGAACGCCGGCCTCGAACGCCACCGCGCGCGCGCTCGCCTTGTCGCCGATGCGCGCGATGTTCTGCGGACGCGGCCCGATGAACACGAGCCCGTGCTCCTCGCACATCTCGGCGAACTCCGCGTTCTCGCTCAGGAAGCCGTACCCGGGGTGGATCGCTTCGGCGCCCGTCACGAGCGCCGCCGACAGCAGGTTGCGAACGTTCAGGTACGACCCGCGCGCGGACGCCGGACCGATGCAGATCGCCTCGTCCGCGAGCAGCACGGGCAGCGAGGTCTCGTCGGCCTGCGAGTACGCGACGACCGACGTGACGCCGAGTTCGCGCGCCGCCCGGAGGATCCTCAGGGCGATCTCTCCGCGGTTGGCGATCAGGATCTTCTTGAACACGGCCGACCCGCCCTCAGGCCGGATCGATGCGGAAAAGGACCTGCCCGTACTCGACCGGGTCCTCGTTGCGGACGGCGACCTCGACGACGGTGCCGGCGACCTCGGACTCGATCTCGTTCATCAGCTTCATGGC
>JAABRX010000186.1 GCA_011390675.1 Trueperaceae bacterium
TCGCACGCGCGCTCGTCGACCTCGGATTCGAGCTCGTCGCGACCGGCGGCACCCACCGTGCGCTGGTCGACGCCGGCCTCTCCGCCCGCGCGGTGTCCGACGTCACCGGGGCCCCCGAGATCCTGGACGGCCGCGTCAAGACGCTGCACCCCGCGATCCACGGGGCACTCCTCGCGACGCCCACCCCCGAACACGACGCCGAGCTGCGCGCCCACGGCGTGTCGCGCATCGACCTGGTGGCCGTGAACCTCTATCCGTTCGAGGCCACGGCCGCCAAGCCCGGGGTGACCGACGCCGAGGCGATGGAGCAGCTCGACATCGGCGGCCCCACGATGGTGCGGGCCGCGGCGAAGAACTTCGCTGCGGTCCTGGTCGTGGTCGACCCGGCCGAGTACGCGGCGCTCGCGGCCGAGCTCGCGGCGGGTCCGGTGCCGCTAGCCCGGCGCCGAGCGTTGGCGCGCGCCGCGTTCGCGCACACGGCCGCGTACGATGCGGCGATCGTCGGCTACCTCGACGGCGACGACCCGCTGCCGCCGACCAAGCACGTCACGCTCGCGCGGGCCGAGGTGCTGCGGTACGGCGAGAACCCGCACCAGCAGGGGGCCCGGTACCGCGAGGCGGGTCGGCGGGGGTGGTGGGACGGGGTCGTCCAGCACGGTGGGGTGGCGCTGTCGTACCTCAACCTGTTCGACGCCGACGCTGCGTGGCGGCTCGTCCACGCCTTCCCCGATGGTCCGGCGGCCGTGGTCGTCAAGCACGCCAACCCGTGCGGCGTCGCGGTCGCCGGGGACCTCGCGACCGCCTACGAGCGCGCGTTCGAGGCGGACCCGAAGTCGGCCTTCGGCGGCGTGGTCGCGCTCCGCGGGCGCGTGGACCGGGCGCTCGCCGAGGCGTTGGTCGCCAACCCCAAAGCGGACGTGCTGATCGCCTCGAGCTTCGACGACGACGCCCGCGAACTGCTCACGCGCAAGCGCAAGGCGATGCGGGTGCTCGAAGCGTCCGCCCCCGGCCCGGAGCGGTTCGGGTTGCGGCGCATCGACGGCGGGTTCCTCGTGCAGACGCCCGAGGAGGTCGCCGTCGACCGGAGCGCCTGGTCGGTCGCCACCGAGCGCGCCCCGACCGACGCCGAGTGGGCCGACTTGACGATGGCCTGGGTGGTGTGCGCCGCCGTCGCCTCGAACGCCATCGTGTTGGTCAAGGACGGTCGTGCGGTGGGCATCGGCGCCGGCCAGCAGAGCCGCGTGGATGCCGCCGAGATCGCCGCGCGCAAGGCGGCGGGTCGCGCCGTCGGGGGTGCCTGCGCTTCCGACGCCTTCTACCCGTTCCGCGACGGGCTCGACGCCGCCGCGGCCGCCGGGGCGACGGCGGTGATCCAACCGGGCGGTTCGGTGCGCGATCCCGAGGTCGTCGCCGCCGCGGACGAGCACGGGCTCGCGATGGTGTTCACCGGGCGGCGCCACTTCCGCCACTGAGGGGTGTGGCGCGACGCCGGTACTGCGTCCCTGACGGTGGTGCTCTGCTCCGGTAGTACCAGCGGTGGCGACGTCTGGGTCTTCAGACACTACATCTGGTACCCGACCACGCAACGCCCGCGCGGCCCCATGCTAGGCTTGCTCCTACGCCGCGATCGCGGAGACCCCCGCTTCGACGCACCGTGAGGACGTCGAAGATGTGGCGGAACCCGCACGATCCGTCCCCCAGTTCTAGTATCCAAGGGGACGAGGCATACAAGATCTGGTACCAACGCGTACCGATCCGAGGCCCAGGTCCCCTTCGACGCCTGGGCTTCGGTGCACGAGAGGGGTCCCAGCGTGGCCGACGTCGTACCCGTTCCCAACCTCCAAGCCCTCGCCGCGTTCGACGCGCATGCGGTCGCGATCGCGAAGCGGCAGTACTTCCAGGAGACGGACACCGACCTCCTGGCGATGTTCCGCCGCGTCGCCGATTGGGTGGCGCAGCCCGAACCGGCGGAACTCCGCGCCGCGCAGGCCGACCGCTTCTTCGAGTTGATGGTCGGCAAGCGCTTCTGTCCTGGGGGTCGGGTGTTGGCGGGTGCGGCGACGACGCACGGGAACGTCCTGAACTGCTTCGTCCAGGATGGCCGCCCCGAGATCGAGGGGGGCAACGCGTGGGTGCTGCGGCTCGCGAGCAAGCTCGCGGTGGTGACCAAGGTGGGGGGCGGCAACGGGCTGAACCTCGACCCGATCCCGCCCAAGCGCGCGTACACGGCGGCGGTGGGCCGGCTCTACCTGACCATCGCGCCCAGCCACCCCGACTACGAGAAGGTCCGCGACGGCACCTTCCTCGACCTCGTGCACGGCTCCTACACGACCCGCGGCTACCGGGCGGCGCGCTTCGTCGAGTACCACGAGGCCCCGACGGGCGTGCCCGTCGTGCAGGTGGGCGACTCCGTGGAGAGCATCTGGGCTTCGGCCGCCCAGCTGGTCACCACGCTGCTCGCCGGCGAGGACCTGCTGCTCGACCTGAGCTCGCTGCGCGCCGAGGGGACGCCGGTCAACGGCTCGGGCGGCACGTCGAGCGGCCCCTCGTCGTTCGCCGTCGAGGTCTTCGAGAACTTCGCGCGCTGGGCCGCGCTCGGCGGCGCCGAGTACGCGGGGCCGGTGGCGACGTTGCGGTACGTCTTCGCGCCCACGCTTCGTGCGATCCGGCAGGGGGGGACGAGGCGTGGCGCTGGGATGGCGACCCTCTCGATCACCCACCCCGACGTGCACGACTTCATCACCTCGAAGGACCTGGAGCGCGAGCAGGCCGAGGGCGACATCAGCACCTTCAACATCTCGGTGCTCGTCACCGACGACTTCATGCGCAGCGCCCGCCGCGAGGGCCCGCAGGGCACCCTCTGGGAGATCGCCCAGCACGCCTGGCAGACCGGCGAGCCCGGCTTGATCTACGTCGACCGCATCAACGAGTTCAATCCGATGCGCGCGAGCCTGGGTGAGATCAGGTCGACCAACCCCTGCGTGACGGCCGACACCTGGGTCATGACGCACGCGGGCGCCCGTCAGGTGGCCGACCTCGTCGATCGGGACTTCTGCGCCGTCGTCGACGGTGTCGCCTTCCCGATCGAGAGCCACGGCTTCTTCTCCACCGGAACCAAGCCGGTGGTCAAGCTGCGCACCGTCGAGGGCTTCGAGCTGCGCCTCACGCGCGACCATCGCGTGAAGCGCGTCGACTCGCGCACTCGGTACCGCGTCGACAGCGAGTGGTGCGAGGCGGGCGAGCTGCGCCCAGGGGACGAGGTCGTGCTGACCGACCAGCGTGGCGCGAGCGCGTGGTCCGGACGCGGCAACGTCGAGCAGGGGTGGTTGCTGGGCATGTTGGTCGGTGACGGCACCTTCCAGGCCGACAAGGGCGACCTGGCGTGCCTCGATCTGTGGGGGGACGAGCGCGAGGCGATGGCGGAGCGTGCGACGGCGGCTCTGCGCGCGCCCGGCATGGGGATCGGGCGCCTGTGGCGGACGGAGGCGGAGCAGAAGATCCGCATCGCTTCGGACGCCCTGACGCGCCTGGCGACCGACTTCGGGATCGCCCGTGGTGTGAAGACCGTAGGGGACGAGATCGAGCAGGCGTCCTCCGCCTTCTACGGCGGGTTCCTCCAAGGGCTGTTCGACGCCGATGGTTCGGTGCAGGGGAGCCAGGCCCAGGGCGTTTCGGTGCGGCTCGCGCAATCCAACGACGCTATGCTCCTGCGGGTCCAGCGGATGCTGGCGCGCCTCGGGATCATCTCGACGCTGTACCGCGAGCGCCGGCCCGCGGGCACCCGCGAGCTCCCGGACGGCAGGGGCGGAGCGAAGGCCTACGGCGTCGCGGCCCAACACGAGCTCGTCATCGCCAACGAGAACTTGCTGCGGTTCGCGGACGTCATCGGGTTCGGGCTGGCCGCCAAGCGGGATCGACTCCAGGAGGCGCTCGGCAGCTACGTCCGTCGAGCGAACCGCGAGCGCTTCGTCGCCACGGTCGGGTCGATCGACGACGATGGGACCGAAGAGGTCTTCGACGTCACGGTGTCCGAAGCGCACGCGTTCGACGCGAACGGGATCCTCGCCCACAACTGCGGCGAGATCCCATTGTTTCCCGGTGAACCTTGTGACCTGGGCGCGATCAACCTCGCGGCGTACGTGCGCGAGGAGCGCGTCGGCCTCGACGGGTTCGACGTCGAAGCGTTCCGCGCGGACGTCGGCACCACGGTGCGCTTCCTCGACGACGTCCTCGAGGTCAACAAGTTCGCGCTCGAGGACAACCGCGAGATGAGCCACTACCTGCGCCGGCTGGGGTTGGGGATCATGGGCCTCGCGGACGCGCTCATCCGCATGGGCTTCCGCTACGACAGCGACGAGGGTCGCAGCGCGGTCCACGAGATGATCACCCACCTGCGTGAGGCCGCCACCGAGGCGAGCCGCGCGCTGGCCGAGGAGCGCGGCGCGTTCCCCGGGTTCCACCAGTCCTCGCTCGGCGCGCCGCGGCGCAACGTCGCGCTGCTGACCGTGGCCCCCACGGGCACCACGAGCATGCTCATGGGCGTGTCCTCGGGCGTCGAGCCGATCTTCGCGCCGTTCACGTACCGCAAGATCGGCACGAGCTACGCCGCCCTCATCGCCCCGCTCTTCCAGGAGCTGCTCGATCGCCACGCGCCCCACCCCGACTACGCCAAGGACGGCGGCTGGGACTGGGAGAAGGTCGTGCAGGCGGTGCAGGATCGGCACGGCAGCGTCCAGGGGCTCGACTTCATCCCGGACGACGTGAAGGCGGTCCTGGTGTGCGCCCACGACATCGCGCCGGACGATCACGTCCGGATGCAGGGCACGGTGCAGAGCGCCTTCGACGCCGGCGGTGAGATGGTGGCGAACTCGATCAGCAAGACGATCAACCTGCCCAACGAGGCGACCGTGCACGACGTGCACGAGGCGTACAGCCTGGCGTTCGACACCGGGTGCAAGGGCATCACCGTCTACCGCGACGGATCGCGCCAGTTCCAGGTGCTCTCGACGTCGTCGCAGAAGAAGGAAGACGCCAAGGAAGGTGCGAGCGACGCGAAGGCCGGCATCCAGGCCAGCGCGGCCCCCAAGACCACCGAGGTGCGGGTGGCTGCGCCGAGCGGGTTCGAGCGCCTGCCGAGCGAGCCGCTGTTCGATCGCCCCACCCGCCTGACCGGGTTCACCGACGCGGTCAAGCTCACCCTCCCGAGCGGCGAGAAGCGCGGCTTCTACGTCACCGTGAACAAGCAGGACGGCCTGCCCGTCGAGGTCTTCATCACCAGCGGCAAGGCCGGCGACGAGGCCAACGCCGACTCCGAAGCGCTCGGTCGGGTGGTGTCGATCGCGCTGCAGTACGGCGTCCCCGCCGAGGCGCTGGTCAAGACCCTGCGCGGCATCAACGGCGGCATGTACGGCTCGTACGAGGGGCGCCTGGTCGCCAGCCGCGCCGACCTGATCGCCGTCGCGCTCGAGACCGCCGGCGTCGAGAACCTGCTGCAGCGCGGCAAGGGCTGCCCGGATTGCGGTGCTCCCCTGCGGTTCGAGGAGGGCTGCATGAAGTGCGCCTCCTGCGGGTACAGCAAGTGCGGGTGATGCGCTCCACCGACTGATCGGGGGATGCAGGTTCGATCGACCGGGATCGGCCGCGGCGGGACGCCGCGGCCGATCCTCGTCGGTTCGGTCAGCGCTCGTCTCCAGATCCGCTGATCACGCCGCGCGCGGCGCGGTCGGCCAGCTTCTCCAGGTTCGCCCGCGCGACCTCCTCGAGCGGCACGTCCAGGTCGCGGGCCAGCACCGCGACGTACCAGAGCACGTCGCCGAGCTCCTTCACCAACGCGTCGCGTTGGGCGGGGTCGAGCGGGGCGCCGGGCGTCCAGCCGGCGTCGCGCATGAGCTTGCCGAGCTTCTCGGACACCTCGCCGGCCTCACCGGCGAGCTTGAGGGTGGGGTAGAGCACGCGCGCGGCGTCCGGATAGCGCGCGGTGCGCAGCGCGCCCTGTTGGTACTCGTCGAGGGTCATGGCGCAGGCTACCCGTCCGGACGGAGGTCGGGGCGCCATGTGTGTCCCGCGCGCTCGATGCACCGGCCGCGGTGCGGCATGGTGGAGGTGTGAAGGCATCCCTCGCCACCCTCGTGCGCCTCTTCGCCATCGGCACGGTGCTCGCGGCCGGGGCGGTGGGCGCAGCGCAGGAGTCCCTCTCGCCGCGGCTCGAGCTGGCGGTGGGGGAGCTGCTCGAGGAGCCTGCCGGCCAGGCCTTCCTCGAGGCGTACCGGGCGATCCTCCGCGACTACCGTGGCGACGTCGATGCCGAGGAACTCCTCGAGGGGGCGCTCCGTGGCCTGGTGGCCGCGCTCGGCGACCCCTACGTCCGCTACCTGACCCCGGAAGAGGTGGTCGAGGACGCGCTCGCGCGCCGCGACCCGGACGTCGTCGTGACCGGCATCGTGGGCGACCTCGGCTACCTGGGGGTGACGTCGTTCGACAGCGAGCGCGCGGGCGAGCGCTTGGCGACCGAACTCGACGGCCTGCTCGTGCGCGGCGCACGCGCGCTGGTCCTCGATCTGCGGGGCAACGGCGGCGGCTTGGTGCTGCCGGGGTTGCAGGTGCTCGATCGCTTCTTGTCGGACGTGGTCCTCGGGTACCGCGTGGGTGCGCGGACCCGGGTGCCCCTCGGGTTCGCCAACCCCAACGCGGTCGGGGTG
>JAABRX010000187.1 GCA_011390675.1 Trueperaceae bacterium
GAGAAGTCCGCCCTGGGGCGCTGGGCCCAGCCCAGTGAGCTCGTGGGCCCCGCGATCTACCTCTGCTCCGACGCGTCGTCGTTCGTGACCGGCACGCTCACCGTCGTCGACGGTGGCTGGACGGCCATCGACGGACGCTTCACCCCGCCGCTGTGAACCCGTTCCGACGCCCGGGCTCCGGGCACGAAGACCCGCCGCCCGAACGACCGAACGAGACCGACGCCGACGCGTTGGCGCGCGCCGCCGCCGACGCGGTCGACCCGGACCAGGTGGTGCGGCTCGCCCGCGAGTTGGTGCGGATCCGCAGCGTCTGGGACGAGGCGACCGGCGCCGACGAGGCGGACGCGGCCGGCTTCGTGGCGCGCACCCTGCGCGACCTGGGCCTCCCCGTGCACGTCGAGGAGGTGGCCCCCGGCCGCCCGAACGTGATCGCCGACTGGCATGGGCGCGGCTTCGTCGCCGGCCGCGACCGGACGCTGATGCTCGAGGGCCACACCGACGTGGTCACGGAGGGCGACCCGGCGAACTGGACGCGCGACCCGTACGGTGCGGAACTCGTGGCCGACCCGGACGGGGGCACCCGCCTCTACGGCCGCGGCAGCGCGGACATGAAGGGTGGCGTCGCGGCGGCGATCGCCGCGCTGGCCGCCGTGCAGCGCGCGGCGCCCGACCTCACCGGACGCGTCCGCGTGGGCGTCGTCGTCGACGAGGAGGGGATGATGGCGGGCATCAAGCACTTCATCGCCCAAGGGTGGGCCGACGACGTGGACGGCGCGATCGTCTGCGAGCCGGAGGAGCTGGAGCTGTGCCTCCATCAGAAGGGGGCGATGCGCGTGCACGTCCACGTGCACGGCGTGATGGCGCACGGCGCGATGCCCTATGCGGGCGTGAACCCGATCGTCGCCTTGACCCGCTTCCTGGCGGCCGTGGACGCCTTCCAGACCGAGGAGCAGGAGCGCCTCGGCGTCCACCCCTACCTGGGCCTCCCCTGGCTGACGCCCACCATCGTCCGCGCCCCGGTGCGCGGCGAGGCGCAGGTCAACGTGATGCCCGACGGCGCGTACGCGGCGCTCGACGTGCGCACGGTGCCGGGTCAGGACCACGAGGCGATCCATGCCCGGCTGGTGCACGAGGCCGACCGCGTGGCGGCCGACCTCCCGCGCTCGCGCATCGAGCTCGACTGGTTCGAGAGCCGCCCGTGGACCGAGACGGCGCCGGACGATCCGCTCGTGCGGGCGCTCGAGTCCGCCTACGAAGCGGTGCTGGGGCGTTCGGCCCCGTACGGCGGCGTTCCCGGCGCCACCGACGGAACCTTCCTGCATGCGGCCGGCGTGCCGATCGTGACCGTCGGGCCGGGCGACCGCACCATCCCCCACCAGGTCGACGAGTTCGTGGACGTCGAGTCGCTGGTGGCGGCGGCGCGGTTGTACGCGGCCGCCACCGTGCGGTACCTGGCGGCGCCCGCGCCGGACGCGGGGCCGAGAGGCGGCCGCGGCTGAGCGGCGACGGTCAGCCGCGCGGATCGAGCGCGTCGCGCAACGCGTCGCCGACCAGGTTGAAGCCGAAGACGACCAGCATGATCGCGAGCCCGGGGAACGTCGCGACGTGGGGAGCGACCGCCAGGTACTCCCGACCGCGCGAGAGCATCAGGCCCCACTCCGGCTGCGGCGGCTGCGCCCCAAGGCCCAGGAAGCCGAGCCCCGCGGCGAACAGGATGGCGACCGCCATCTGCAGGCTCGATTGCACGATGATCGGCGCGAGCGTGTTCGGGACGACGTGGCGAAAGAGGGTCGACAAGCGCCGTCGCCCGAGGGCGCCCGCGGCCTCGACGAACTCGCGGTTCTTCACCGAGAGCACCGACCCGCGCACGATCCGTGCGTAGATCGGGATCGAGGCGATCCCGACGGCGATCATCAGGTTCTCGAGCCCTGGCCCGAAGGTCGCCACCAGGACGATCGCGAGCAGGATGCCAGGGAAGGCGAGCATCGTGTCGATCAGGCGCTGCACGATCATGTCGGTCGCGCCCCCGAAGAAGCCGCTGATCGCGCCGATCGGCACGCCGAAGCCGACGCCGATCCCCACCGAGATCAACCCGATGAACAGCGAGATCCACGCACCGTGGACGAGCCGCGAGAAGATGTCGCGCCCCTGCTCGTCGCTCCCCAACAGGTAGAAGCGCGTCGGCCCGTCGACGCCGAACAGGTGGCGGTCGCTCTGCAGGAGCCCTCCGAACCACGTCCAGGAGGAGCCGCGCACGAACAGGGTCACGCGGTACGCCTCGTCCTCGCTCACCCGCACGCCGGTCGCGGGCGATCGCTGCACCGGCCGGACCCAGAGTCCGAGCTCCCCGTCCGGGCCGCGCAGGGCGACGCCGGTCCCGGGTGGGATGTAGCTCGCGCGCAGGTTCTGCTCGACCGGCGAGTACGGGGCGATGAACGGCGCGAACACCACCACGAGGAGGAAGAACCCGATGATGGCGAAGCCGACCTTGGCCAGGTTGCTGGCGAACAGCCGCCGCCGCCAACGGGAGCTGGACCCGCGCTCCTGGGCGTCGACCGCGACCGATGCCTGCGGAGCGTCAGTCATAGCGGATCCGTGGATCGACGAACCCGTAGATGAGGTCGACGATGAGGTTCACCAGCACGAAGGACACGGCGATGAGCAGCACCGCGCCCTGCACGACCGGATAGTCGCGCGCGCGGATCGAATCCACGAGCAGCCGGCCGATGCCCGGCCAGGTGAACACCGTTTCGGTGATCACGGCGCCCGCGAGGAGCGAACCGAACTGAAGCCCGATGACCGTCACCACCGGCACCAGCGCGTTGCGCAAGGCGTGCTTGATCACCACCTGCCCCTCGCGCAGCCCCTTGGCGCGCGCCGTGCGGACGAAGTCCTGATTGAGGACCTCGAGCATCGACGCCCGCGTCATGCGCGCGATGATGGCGGTGCTCGACAGCCCCAAGGTGATCGCGGGGAGGACGAGATGCGAGAGGGTTCCCCGGCCCGCCACCGGGAACCAGCCGAGTTGGACCGAGAAAATGAGGATGGCGAGCAGCCCGAACCAGAACACGGGCATCGATACGCCCAAGAGCGCGACGAAGGTGACCACGAAGTCGAGCGGACCGTTCGGGCGCAGCGCCGACACCACGCCGCTCGGCACGCCGACGATCAGGGCGACCACGATCGCCGCGAACGCCATCTCCAACGTGTTCGGGAAGTAGTTCGCGAGGTCGGCCGTCACGAGCCGGTTGGTGCGCGTCGAGCGTCCGAGATCCCCCTGAACCAGCCCGCCCACGAAGCGCGCGAACTGTTCCGGGAGCGAGCGGTCGAGGCCGAAGCGCTCGCGGGCCCGTTCGATCACCTCGGGGCTCGCGAACTCGCCGGCCAATAGGACGGCGGGATCGCCGGGCGCCAAGCGAACCATCGAGAAGACGATGATCAGGACTCCGATGATGGTCGGGATCGCGATCAGGATGCGCCGGAACGTGTACTGCAGCAAGAGAGCCCCTCGCCGGGCGCGACCGATGCGGTCGGGTCGATCGCCCTCGGGAGCGGCGCGCGCCCGTCGATCGCCGCGCGCCGGTCCAGGTTCACGTCAGATAGGGGCCTGCCCGACGCGCCGCCAGGGCGCGTCGGGCAGGTCGAACCATGCGTTCAGCGAATCGAGGTGTCGGTGGCCAGGAACCGCTCGGTCGGGTGAATGATGAACCCGTCGACGTTGTCGCGGACCGCGACGACCTGGCTTTCGCTGTAGAGGAAGAGCCACGGCGCGTCGTCCCAGATCAGCTGCTGCGCATCGGCGTAGAGCTGCTGGCGGAGCGCGACGTCGGGCGAGGTGCGCGCCTGATCGAGCAGCGCGTCGACGGTCGCGTTGCTGTAGAACGCGCGGTTGGGGTTCGGCGCCTGGCTGCTGTGGAAGAGCGCGTAGAGGCCGTAATCGGCGTCGCCGGTCACGGTGCCCCAGCCGAGCAGCGCCATGGGGACGTACGTTTCCTCGGCCGGCTGCGCCGTCGCCACGAGGTACGCCGCCCAGTCGATGCTGGTGATCTCGGCGGTCACGCCGACCGCAGCGAGCTGGCCCTGGATGGCTTGGGCGACCTGGATGTCCTGCGGGTAGCGACCCGTGGGGCTCCAGAGCTCGATGGTGAGGCCGTCGGCGTAGCCCGCCTCGGCCAGCAGTTCGCGGGCGCGTTCCGGATCGAACGCGTACGGGCCCACGGGGGCGTAGCCGAAGATCGCCGGGGCGATCGGCGCGTCGCTCGGACGGACGGCGCCGCCGAAGACGAACTCCGCGATCTCTTCCTTGTCGACCGCGTAGTTCAGGGCTTGCCGGACGCGGACGTCGTCGAAGGGTTCCATCTGATGGTTGAAGTAGATGTAGATCGTGCGGAGGCCCGAGACGTTCTGCACCGTCACGTCCGGGTTCGCATCGATGCGGGCGACGTCTTGCGGCGGCACGCGGACCGCGACGTGGGCCTCACCGGTCTCGACGAGGGCCATGCGGGTCGTGTCCTCGGGCACGGTCAGGAAGCGCACGCCCTCGATGCCGGGCTTGTCGCCCCAGTAGTCCTCGAAGCGCACGAGGTCGAGCCGCTCGCCGCGCATCCACTCGCCGAGGCTGAACGGGCCGGTGCCGACCGGGTTCTCGGAGAAGTCCTCGCCGAACTCCGCCACCACGTCCGGGTGGACGATAGCCGTCGAGTTGTGGGTGAGGTGGGCCAGGAACGGCGCGAAGGTCGAGGAGAGCTGGAACTCGACGGTGTAATCGTCGACCACGACGATCTCTTCGACGCGGTTCAGGAGGAACGCGAACGTGTGCGCGAGGTCCGGATCGATGAACCGCTCCATGCTCCCCTTGACGACTTCGGCCGTCAACGGAGCGCCGTTGTGGAAGACGACGTCTTCGCGGAGCGTGACGGTCCAGGTCAGGCCGTCCGCCGACATCTCGGCGCCCGTCGCCAGGAGCGGCACGATCTCACCGTCGGGCGTCAGATCGTAGAGCGTCTCGTAGATGTGGCTCAGAACGGTCGCGGTGGGCGAGTCGGTGGAGTTGTGGGGGTCGAGGGTCACCGCGTCGGTGCCTTGGGCGATGATCAACGTCCCCTGGGCGGCCGACCAAGCGACCGATCCGACGATGGCGAGCGCGACCACGAGCTTGCCGAACGAGCTTCGAAGCATTCGTACCTCCATGAACGGGGAGTCTCTTAGGGCAGCGCCTACCAACGACGATGCTGGCAGCGACACCACCTTGGTGAACGACTCGCCTGCAAGATTATTGACATGAGGAGCACATCGTCAACCTGCGACACGTTCATGTTTTCTTGGCCTTCGCTTCGCCCTCCGCGCCGTTCACGTCCCAGACGGCACTGCAACCCACGCGCGATCGACGCAACCTTCGGGTCGATGACGGACACCCTCGCGGCAACCCGGCCGCAACGGCGATCCGTGCATGATCGCGCACCGGCACGAGCCGAGCACGGTCGGCCGGAATCCCCGTAGGAGGTCGTCCCCATGGGCACCTCGAAGATCGGCTCCCGAATCGACGCGAGCCATCCAGCGTACGAACGCCTGGTCGATGAAGCACTCCGCAAGGCGAAGCTCATCGGCGACGACGGGCCGACGCCGTACCTGGCGCACGTACTCCTCGACTTTCCGCTGACCTGGGCGCTCAAGCGGCTCGAGGGTCTCGACAGCGTCTTGCGCGCCCGGACGCTCGTCGCGACGCAAGCTTCGCATCCGGTCTACTTGGATTGCCTCGCGTCGTACCACGTGTCCGGCGTCGTGACCTCCACCGACGAGCCGGCGCTGCTGTCCGGCGTGTACGCCGCTGCGACCGCGCAGCGCACGTACCAGTGGCGTTCGGGCCTGACCTACATGGAGCTGCGCGTGACGCGCTTGCTCCTGCGCGGCCTCGACACGAAAGAACTCGCCAGCACCCTGTCCATCGCCACCAAGACCGTCAACGCGCATATCAGCAACGTGCTCTGCAAGACCGGCGCGGAGAACCGGGCTCAGCTCATCGCTCACCTGATCGACGGGTCCCACGCGGACGATTGACTCCGACCGATCGAGCCGTCGAGCCGAGCACGACCGGTGCGGCCGTCACCTCGCCAGCCACGGCGGGGTAGCGGCCGCCCCGCGATGCTCATGACCCACGCGTCGACGATCGGCGGCGAACCGATCTCGAGCGCCTAGCATGCTCTTGCGCTCAGGTGTGTATCCTTGCGGTGCCGCAGCGGATGTCGATCACGCGAGCACGTCGTGGGATCGACGTGCCGCACCTACCTGGTCGTCACCGATGGTGACGATCAGGGGTTCAGGAGGTACAGCATGGTGAGCTGGAGTGCACGTCTGTTGCTGCTCGTGATCGTAGGCGCCCTGGCGTCGTGCGATCTCACCGAGACGCCGACGACGGAGCGTGAAGTACCCACGTACCGCGTGACGGCAGGTGCCCTCAGCGAGGCGCAGGCCGTCGATCTACTGACAGCGCTAAGCGCCGACGCGGGCCTGATCGATGTCGCGGAGTACCTGGGTGCCGACGGGGCGGTGTTGTTCCTCGACGAGGAACGATTCCAGTTCCTGCCCACGATCGCCTCAGGTCAGGACATCGTGAGCGAGGAGGATGACGAGA
>JAABRX010000188.1 GCA_011390675.1 Trueperaceae bacterium
CGATCGCGTGTTCCGGGGGGCGTGGTCCGCCCTGCGCGGCGCCCCGGTGCGCGCGGCCCTGTCGGTCGTGGCCGGCCTCACGGGCGGCCTCGTGCTCAGCTACGAGATGCTGTTCCCGACCGAGCTCGCGGCGCGGTGGGGCGCCGCCGCGACGCCCGTGCTCGGCCTCGCCTTCGCCGGTGCGTTCGCGGCGAGCGCCGTCGGCCAGACGCTCGGTGGGCGCGCCCGCGGCGGCACGGCGGGCACGGCCGCGCTCGGGTACGGCGCCGTCGCGCTCGCCACCGCCGGCCTGGTGCCGGTGGTGCCCGGTCCGTGGGGCGTCGCGGCGGCGATCGCGGCCTTCTGGGTCGCGTACGGCGCGCTCGGCTTCGCCGGCCCGGCGCTGGCCAAGGCCTTCCACGACCGCGCGCCCTCCGACCGCCGGGCCGTCCTGCTCTCCGTGCAATCGCTGGCAGCGTTCGCCGGCGGCGTCGCCGCGTCGCTGGCGCTCGGCGCCGCGGCCACGGCGTGGGGCACGGGCACCGCGTGGGCGGCCGTCGCCGCCACGGCCATGGTCCTCGCCGTGGCGCTCGCCGCCGTCGGGGTCGCTACGCGTCGGCGCGTTCGAGCGACCGCAGCGCCGTAGCGACCGCCCGCCCGAACGCCGCGTGCCCCTCGGCCGTCCAGTGCACGCCGTCGACCTCGCTCGTCGCGACGTGCACGGCCGCGTCCAGGAACGCGACGCCGCGCATGCGCGCCACCCGCGCGTACTGGCGCGCGAAGCCGAGCGAGGTCTCCGGCCCGTCGCGCCATCCGTCCTCGAAGCCCTCGAACGCGTCGGGGTCGCGCGCCGCCCAACCCTCCAGGGTCGCGAGCGGCGGCGGCGCCACGAGCAGCACCGCCGGCGCATCCCCACCCGGCCCGGCGGCGCTGGCCCGCACGGCGTCCACGAGCCGCCCGGCCCCCTCGGCGATCTCGTACGCGCTGGCGCGGAAGCGGGTCTTGAGGTCGTTCGTGCCGAGCATCACCACCACCACGTCGACCGGCGCGGCGCTCTCGAGCACCGGCCCCAAGTGGCGCAGACCGTTCTTGTCGCCCAACGGGTCGTCGAAGACCGTGGTGCGGCCGTTGAGGCCCGCCTCGACGACGCACCAACCGGCACCCAACGCCGCCGCGAGCACCCCCGGCCAGCGCACGCCGCGCGGGTAGCGCGCGTGGGTGCCGGGTTCGAACCCCCACGTGTTCGAGTCGCCGAAGCACAGCACCGTGCGTTCGCCGCGCTTCACGCGACCCCCTCCGGCAACGCGTCCACGACGTCCATGAAGGCGCGCACCTTGGCCTCGGAGACCGGCGTCCACCAGACGCCCTCCTCCTTGAGCGCGCTGGCGACGATCACGCCGTCGGCGACGCTCAGGATGGCGCCCACGTTCGCCGGCGTGACGCCGCTGCCGACGAGCAGCGGCAACTGCGTCGCGGCGCGGACGGTGCGCAGCTCACCCAGGTCGGCGGCGTCGCCGGTGCGCTGACCGGTGACGATGACCGCGTCCGCATCGAAGAACTCCAGATCGCGGGTCAGCTCCTCCAGCGTGCGGTCCGCGACGATCGCGTGCGATCCGTGCTTGACGTGCACGTCGGCGAACACCCGCACCGCGTCGGCGCGCAGCCAGGCGCGGTAGCGGGTGGCCGCCGCCGCGGGGCCTTCGAGGATGCCCTCGTTGGCGACGTAGGCGTTGGCCCACTGGTTGACGCGCACGAAGCCCGCCCCGCCCGCCTGCGCCACCGCGAGCGCATGGCGCGCCCCGTTCGCGAGCACGTTGATGCCCAGCGGCAGCCCTACCTCGCGCCGGATGCGATCGGTGAGCACCGCCATCACCGCCGCCGTCTCGGGGCCCAGGTCGTCGGGCTTGGCGAACGGAAGGTCGCCGTGGTTCTCGACGATCAGCGCGTGGACGCCGCCGCGCGCGTAGCGCCGGGCGTCCTCGAGAGCGGCTTCGGCGAGCTCCTCGAGCGGCGCGCCGCGGTAGGCGGGCGAGCCGGGCAGCGCCGGCAGGTGGACGACGCCGATCACCGCGCGGCGGCGGCCGAAGAGCGCCTCGAGCGCGTGGGGTTTGCTGCGGTGGACGTGGGCCATGCGGACCTCCGGGGGTGGCGCCCAGCCTACCGGCCGTACGGGATCCGCTCAGCCCGCCCCGATCGAGCGCAGGTAGGCGCGGTTGCGCGTCGCGCTCTCCAGGGGCGTCCCCATGCCGGGGAACACGTCCTGTTCGACGGTGAGCCAATCGTCGTACCCCCGGTCGGCGAGCGCGGCGAGCACGGCACGGAAGTCGACGCTCCCCTGCCCCAGTTCGCAGTACAGCCCCCGAGCCACCGCGGTGGGGTACGGCCACCCCTCGGCGCGGGCGCGCGCGGCGAGCTCCTTCGATACGTCCTTGACGTGCACCGTGCGGATCCGCCCCCAGAAGCGCTCGATTCCGGCCGCGGCGAGGCTGCCGTCGTCGTCGACGCCGCAGCCGTGCACGTGGTGGGCCGTGTCGAACACCAGTCCGACCAGGTCGGGATCGGTGCGCTCGAGCAGGGCCTCGACCTCGTCGGGCGTCTCGATCCAGCCGGCCGCGTGGGGGTGGAAGGCGGTGGCGAGTCCGGTCTCGTCGCGCACGATCCGGGCGAGCTCCTCGACGTGGCGCGCGAAGCGGTGGAGGTCGTCGGCGGGCAGCGCCTGGTCGGGTCGGATCCGACCGGCGTGCGCCACGCGCATCGGGTCGCGGCCGCTGTCGTCCGCGAGGATCAGCAGCGGCGTCCGCACCGACCGGTTCGCCTCCGCCATCAGCCGCGCCACCTTCAGCACGCCCTCTCGGGCCTCTTCGACCACGCCGGGGCGCCGCAGGTCGACGGCGGTGAACCCACCGAGCAGGTGCAGGTCGCGCGCGTCCAACTCGGCCCGCAAGCGCTCGGGGGTGGTGGGCAAGAAGCCGTAGTCGCCGAGTTCGGTTCCGCGGTAACCGGCGGCCACGAGCTCGTCGAGCATCTGGGTGCCGGAGGCCGTCGGGCCGGCGCCCCCGATCACGCCCCACGAGCAGGGGGCGTTCGCGATGCGGGGTCGAAGCGTCGAGGTCATGCGGTCCCTCCTCGGCGTGGCGCGCGCGTCCTGCGCGCGACGCACGTGCCGCGGAGCGTACCGCGGACGACGGTGGTTGA
Source organism: Trueperaceae bacterium (assembly GCA_011390675.1). Lineage (GTDB taxonomy): Bacteria > Deinococcota > Deinococci > Deinococcales > Trueperaceae > JAABTL01. Next base: position 3,175 of record JAABRX010000188.1, read on the forward strand.
CGGCGAGGGCCTTCGGGCGCTACCTTGCCGGCAACGAATCGAGGAGAGCGAGGTCGCATGCCGCACATGCAGCCATGGTTCGCGCCATCGAACCGGTTCGACCGGTACCGGTGGTCCGCGTGACGACGATCCGCGACATCGCGCGCGGCGCCGGCGTCTCGGTCTCGACGGCCTCCCTGGCGCTGAACGGCGATGCCCGGGTGCGGGCGCCCACCCGCGAACGGGTCCTTCAGGTCGCCAGCGAGCTCGACTACCATCCGAGCCTCGCTGCCCGAAGCCTCTCGCGCGGGCGCACGTGGTCGCTCCACCTGCTGTTCCCGGGCGAGGGGGGCATGTCGAGCGGCTTCTTCTCGCGCTTCGTCCGCGGTCTGCACGATGGCGCGCGCGAGCGCGGGACGAACGTCGCCCTGTCGGTACCGACCGACGCCGAAGAGGCTCAGGCGACGCTGATGCGGATGATCCGCGAGCGTTGGGCCGACGGCGTCGTGTTCATCAACCTCGGCCCCGACGACCCCCTGCTCGACCTCGCGTCCGAACACGCCTTCCCGCACGTGTTCGTCGGCCGCGCCTCGCGACCCGAGGTGCCCACCGTCGACAACGACAACTACGCCGTCGCCGCCGACGTCACGCGCGCCCTGCTCCAACGCGGCGCACGCCACCTGATGCTCCTCAACGGCCCCGCGGCCCAGGCGTTCACGCGCGAGCGCGCGGAGGGCTTCGTCGCGGCCCACGCCGCGGCCGAGGTGCCGGTGGCCGACGACGCGATCGTCTACACGGAAGGGCGGCTCGAGGCGGCCCAAGAGGCGGTCGCGGCTCGGCTCGACGCCGGCGCACCGTTCGACGGCGTGGTCGCGGTGAGCGACCCGCTCGCCGTCGCCGCCCTGCAGGTGCTGCGCCGCCGCGGCGTGGACGTGCCCGGTCGGGTGCGCGTGTTCGGGATGAACGACGACGACCTCGGCCGCTACGTCACGCCCAGCCTCAGCACGGTCGAGCTGAACGCGTCCGAGCTGGGCGTCGTGGCGGCCGGGCTGCTGCTCGACCAGGTCGAGGGTCGACCGCTGACGCCGAACCGCCGGATCGTCGGTCATGCGCTCATCGAGCGGGAGACGAGCGCGTGAACCGCATCCCCGATCGCTCGGACGTTGGGCGGGGATGCACGTTGCACGCCTCTGACATCGGCGCGCGAAGCTACGCAGCGATGCACGCGTCCGCCATCCCCGCCATCGAACCGGTTCGGAGCGCGCCATGAGCGCCGGCCGCGACCTGGTCGCGTACGTGGTCCCGCACACCCACTGGGACCGCGAGTGGTATCGGCCGCTCGAGGCCTTCCGCGCCCGCCTCGTCGACGTCGTCGACGCGGCGCTCGCGCTGCTCGAGGACCCGGAGCGCGACTACCGCCGCTTCACGCTCGACGGCCAGGCCGTCGTGCTCGACGACTACCTGGCCGTCCGCCCCGAGCGCCGTGGGGCGATCGAAGCGCAGGTGCGCGCCGGCCGGCTGCGGATCGGCCCGTGGTACGTGCTCGCCGACGAGTACCTCGTGAGCCCCGAGTCGCTCGTGCGCAACCTGCGCCTCGGCCTTCGCACCTGCGCCCCGTTCGGTGGCGCGATGCCGGTCGCGTACACGCCGGACTCGTTCGGCCACGTGGCGCAGCTGCCGCTGCTCGTCGAGGGCTTCGGCCTCAAGGCCGTCGTGTTCGAGCGGGGCGTGGGCGACGAGGGCGAACGCCTCGGCACCGAGTTCCGCTGGGAGGCCGCGGACGGCACGACCGACGTGTTCGCGGTCCACCTGATCGGTACCTACTCGACCGCGACCGCGCTCGGCCACCGGGACTGGGAGTACCGCGACGCCTACGACCCCGACCGAGCGGTCGGTCAGATGCGCGCCGCGCTGTTCGGCCCCGAGGCGGGCGCCGCCGACTTCCCCACCTGGCTGCGCGAGGCGCTCGAGCGCCTGCCCGAGGGCGTGGCCGGCTACACGCGATCGGGCCACGCACTGCTGCTCAACGGCTCCGACCACCTGTTCCCGCAGACCAACCTCCCCGAGGTGCTCGAGACGCTCGAGGCCGAGATCCCGAACGTCCGCTTCCTGCACGCCGACGTCGAGGAGTTCATCGACGCGGAGCGCGCGGGCGGTGGCGAGCTCGAGCGCTATCGCGGCGAGTTCCGCGGCAGCCGCTACCACCACGTGCTCAGCGGCGTCTGGTCGACGCGGATGCCGCTCAAGCAGGCGAACCACGCGGCCGAGACCCTGCTCGAGCGGTACGCCGAACCGCTGCTCGCCGCCGCTCGTGCGGCCACCGGCCACGACGACCGGTCCCTGCTCGACCACGCCTGGCGCAGCCTGCTCCTGAACCACCCGCACGATTCGATCTGCGGCTGCTCGATCGACGCGGTCCACCGCGCCATGCACGCGCGCTTCGAGGCCGTCGGCCACGTCGGCGAGGAGCTGGCGCAGCGCGCGGTCGCGGCGCTCACCGCCGACGCGCACGATCCGCAGCTCGCCGTGTTCGACCCCGTACCCGAAGCCGCCTGGCGGGTCGTGCGCGCGGACCTCGAACTGCCCGCCGGCGCCGGCGACCGCGTCGAGCTCCGCGACGAGGACGGTCGCTCGCTGCCGGTCCAGCGCGAGGTCGTGCGCGGCTTCGCGGCCGGGCGCAGCGACGCCCTGGTCGACCGCGTCGCGCTCACCTTCGGGCTGCGCACGCGGCCGCTCGGCTTGGCGCGGGTGACGTGGCGGACGCCGGATGCACCGGCCGCTGCGCCCAACGTCGACATGGCTGCCACGCACGCGCACGGCACCGAGGCCATCGACGCGGTCGAAGCCCGTCGTGCCGACGACGGCTGGTGGCTCGCGAACCGGGCGTTGCGCGTACGCGTGGCCGACGACGGCGCGGTGACGCTGTTCGACCGGCTCGCGGCGGACGCGAGCGCGGGACGCGCGCTGCGGTTGCGGCTCGTCTCGGAGGGCGACGCCGGCGACGAGTACGACTTCTCGCCCGTGCCCGACGACCGGCCACGGGTCGCCGAACGCGCCGCGGCGCCCCCCACGCTGGTGGCGCCGGGTCCGCTGCGCGCGGCCGTCGCCTTCGACGTCGCGCTCGAGCTCCCCGAGCGGCTCGCCGACGACCGCCGCACCCGCGAGGGCCGCACGACGCTCACCGCGCGCCTCACGCTCGCGCTCGATGCCGACGCCGAACACGTCGAGCTCGCGGTGGCCTTCGACCACACGGTCGCCGACCACCGCCTGCGCCTGGTCGTCGCGACCGGCGTCCACGCCCAGGAGCTCGCCTCGGACGGGCACTGGCACGTGCTCCGGCGCCCGACGAGCCCGCGCCGCGGAGACGCCTGGTACCAGAAGCCGGTGGCCACCGTGCACCAGCGGCGATTCAGCGCCGTG
>JAABRX010000189.1 GCA_011390675.1 Trueperaceae bacterium
GGCCGGCCGTGGGACCTGCACGTCGAGACCTCCGAGCGCGTCGACGTGCGGCTCCACGACGGCGATCGGAACGAGCTCCAACGGCGGAGCGGGAACGGCGGTGTACTGCGCGGGCTGACGCTCCCCGAAGGCAGCTACTACCTGTACGTGTCGCACGGAACGACCGACCCCTACACGCTCCGGTTCGCGGAGGGCGAGGCACTGCAGGACGGCTACGAGCGCGAGCCCAACGACACGCTCGCGACGCTCGACCGCCTCTCCGACGACCTCACCGTGCGCGGCACCTTCACGGCCCAGGACCGCGACGTCTTCCGCTTCTCCGTCGAGGGGCCCCCCCAGGCATGGCGCGTCCAGGCGATCGGCGAAGGCGTATCGGAGCTGACGGTGTACACGGTCGGCGGCGCCGAGCTCACGAGCGTCCGCGAAGCGGGGCGGCCCCGCATCGACCAGCTCGTCCTGCGCCCCGGCGACCACTTCGTCGAGGTGCGCGGCGACTCCGGCGCGTACGCGCTGCGCTTGCTCGCGCAGGGGCCGGCACCGGTGCCCGAGCCGGCCGAGGCGAGCGCGCCGACGGAAGCGACACCCCTGACGAACGCACCGACGCCGCCGCCCATCGACGACCCGGTCGCCGCGGGCCCGCCACCGCCCCCCGGCGTGCTGGAGTCCGAGCCGAACGACGACAGCTCCCGAGCCGAGCTGCTGCTCGCCGGCGTCGTGCGCGTCGGCACCCTCTCCGGCAGCGCCGACCGCGACGTCTACCGCTTCTTCCTCCCCGCGGACCGCGTCGTCCGCCTCGAGGCGGTCTCGCCGGAAGGTGGCGCCGTCGAGCTCGCGCTGCAGCCCGACGGCGTGAGCGCGACGCCCGTGGGTCCCGAAGGCGTCGCCATCCTGGAGCGCGAGCTGCTGGCGGGCGACCACACGGTCACGCTCCGAGACCGCGAAGGCGGCGGCGGTTGGTACCAGCTGCGGTTCAGCCTCCCGGACCCGCTCGACCGGCCGGCCGACCTCGAACCGAACGACGACCCCGCCACGGCGGCGCCCGTGCCTGCGGAGCTCGCGTGGACCGGCACCGTGGGCGAGACCAACGACTCCGACGTGTACGTGCTCCCGACGTTCGACGTCCCGGCGACGCTGACGCTGACCGCAGACCTCGACGACGGGGTCGCGCTGTTCCACGACGCCGAGCGCTCCACGAACGTCGCCCTCGAAGGCGGCGCGGCCGTGCTGGAGCTCGCGCCCGGCGGCCCGCAGTACCTGCGCCTGCGCGGGCGCGGCGCGTACGAACTCGCGCTCGCCTTCGATCCCGCCCCCGACCCCGACCAGCTCGCCGCACCGGCCGGCGACGCGCAGGCCACCGTCGCGTTCGACGCCGACGTCGTCGCGCTGCAGGCGTACGGCCCGCAGGGCCAGCAGGTCGAGGCCACCCTGGCCGTGCACAACGAGTCCGACCGAGCGCGGCGCTTCGCCGTCGAGGTCGCGCTCGACCACCCGACCGGGTCGGTCGCGGCCCCGGCGTTCGTCGAGGTGCCGGCCGGCGGCCGGGTCGACGTGCCCATCGCCACGACCCTCCCCCCCGACCTGCGCGACGACCTGCCGTTGACGCTCACCATCGGTCTGCGCGACGGCGCCGGCATCACCACGGCGCAGCAGGCGTTCGCGCCGGTGTGCGAGGCGCCACCGATCGGCGCGCGTCCGGTCTGGCCGCTCCCCGACGCGTTGCTCGGTCGCTACGACGTCGCGTGGCGCGGCCTCGGCGCGGAGCCCGTCGCCGAGTCGGATGCCGGCACGACCGCCTTCGACGGTCGCGCGGCGCCGTCGACGCGCGTCCTGCGCGATCCGGAGACGCCGCTCGACGTCCGCCTGGCGGGCGACGCGCCCGTGCGCGTGGTCGGCACCGTCCTCCACCCGCTCTCGAACGCACCCGTGGCCCAGCAGCTGCGCCGCTTCGAGGTGTGGACCTCGCTCGACGGCACCACCTTCGAGCGCGCCTTCGCCGGCGAGCTCGAGGCCGCGCGCGTCGGGCAGCCGTTCACCTTCGAGACGCCCGTCCTGGCGCGCTACGCCCGCCTGGTGTTCGTCGACGCCCAGCGGGAGTGGAACTCGGCCAGCATCGGCTCCTGGCAGGTGATCGCCGACGAGGCGACCGACCTGGGCGTGCGGAACCTGGCCGATCCGGCGGTCGGCGGCAACGTCGTCTGGTCGGAGCCGTACATCGGACGCCACGACGACCTCCTGGACGGCACCTCCTCCAACCTCACGGTCGATGGACGCCGCGAGGAGGTCACCTTCGTGGTCGGGTTCCACCACGGCCGCGCGGCCCAAGCCACCCGCATCGAGTGGACGGCGGCCGACGAGGAGCGCAACACCCGAGCGGCGGCGGTGACCGTCTCGACGAGCCTCGAGAGCCCGCTCGGTCCGTGGACCGAGCTCGGGACCTGGCCGGTCGCGGCGACCGGCACCACGAACCTGGACCTCGACGGCCCCACCTGGATGCGCTACGTGCGCTTCGACGCGCACGGCCACGACACCACCGACTCGACCTTCACCATGCCGGCGCAGGTCCGCGTGCTCGAGCGCACGCCCGACGCCTCGTACCGCTCCGCGCTCGGCTCGTGGGGGTACGACGCGCGCGAGGCGAGCTACGAGTTCCACGTCGGCCGCACCGAGGTCGGCGCCGTCGACGAAGCCCGCGACGACGGCGAGCCGGAGCTGGCCCATCCGGTCGCGTCGGGCGAGGTCGCCTCCGGCACCGTCGCGGTCGCCGAGGACGTCGACTGGCTGCGGGTGACCGTACCGGCGGGCGAGAACCTGCTCGAGGTGCGCCTCAGCGGCGACGCGGCGATCGAGTACGAGCTGGTGCGCGCCGACGGCACCGCGCAGGTGCACGACGTCGCGACCGACGGCGACGCGCGCGTGTTGCGCGCCTTCGTCGAACCCGGCGACTACCTCCTGAAGCTCTCGGAACCCCGCCGATCGGTCGCCTTCGTCTGGGACAACTCCGGCAGCATGGGTCCGTACATCGACATCACCTACAACGCGCTCGCCCGCTTCACCCGCGACCTCGACCCGGAGCGCGAGTTCGTGCAGCTCGGGGTCTTCGACGACCCCATCACCTGGCTGCTCCCGTACTGGACCGCCGACCCCGTGCGCGCGCAGCGCGCGCTCACGGAGTACGACCGCTCCGCCAGCTCGAGCAGCGCCTTCCCCGCCCTGCTGCCCGCGAGCGAGGCGCTGGGCGATCGGGACGGCGTCCGCGCGATCCTGCTGATCACCGACGCCGAGACCGGCGGTCAGAACCGCGAAGCGGAGATGTGGCGCTCGTTCGACGCGGTGCGTCCGCGCGTGTTCACCTTCGAGGTCTCGAGCGCCGGCTCCGACGCCGCCCAGGACCTGATGCAGGAATGGGCCTACGCCGCCGGTGGCGACTACCGGCTCGCGACCAGCGTCGGCGACCTCGACGCCGGCTTCGCCCGCACTTCCTGCCTGCTGCGCCGGCCCAAGGCGTACCGCGTCGAGGTGACCACGGCGTACGAGGCGCCGCCCGGCCCCGGCACGCTGCGCGTGGTGCGCGGCGAGAACGCGGCGCAGCCGGCGGTCGAGGTCATCTTCGACGCCTCCGGCTCGATGGGCCAGCGCCTGCCCTCGGGCGCCTCGCGCATCGAGGTCGCCAAGGGGGTGCTCGAGGAGTTCGTGCGCACCGGCCTCCCCGACGACGTCCCGTTCGCCCTGCGCGCCTTCGGCCACATCACCCCCAACTCCTGCGAGACGCGCCTCGACCTGCCGCTCGCCCCGCTCGACCGCAACGCCGCGCTCTCGGCGGTGCGGGCGATCGAGCCCAAGCTGTTCTCGCAGACCCCGATCGCCGCCTCGATCGAGGCGGTCGCCGAGGACCTGGCGGGCTCGGCGGGACCGAAGTCGATCCTGCTGATCACCGACGGGGTGGAGTCGTGCGACGGCGACCCGCAAGCAGCGGTCGAGGGCCTGCGCGCGGCCGGGATGGACGTGCAGCTCTCGATCGTCTCGTTGGGGCTCGACGACCCCGAGGACGTCGCCGCCTTCGAAGCGCTCGCCGAGGCCGTGGGCGCGAGCTACGTGGGGACGGACGACGTCGCAGGCCTGCGCGAGGCGGTCCTCGCCGCCCTGGCCGTGCCCTACCAGGTGCTGGCGCTCGACGGCACGGTCGTCGCGACCGGGCTGGTCGATGGCGATCCGGTGGAGCTACCGGCGGGCAGCTACCGGGTGCGGGTGGGCACCGAGCTGCTCGAGGCGCGCGTGCCCGGCGACGGCGCCGTGAACGTGGTGACCGGGCGCTGAACCCCGGAGGCATCCGCCCCTCGGCGGGCACCCCGGGGGCGCGCGATGCTGTGGGGTGGACCGCGCGGCGGTCCTGGAGGGGGTTCGCGTGGACATCCGCACCGCGCAACGCGACGTGCGCACGACCTTCTTGGGCGGCTTCGCAGGCCAGTTGGTCTCGGGGGTGCTCTGGCTCGCCTCGGCGATCCTCGCCACGTGGAGCACGCCGACCGCGGCGATCGCCGTGCTGGTGCTGGGCGGGGTGCTCATCTTCCCGCTCACCCAGGGGACGCTGCGGCTCATGGGGCGCCGCGCCGGTCTGCCGTCCGGGCACCCGATGAACGGCTTGGCGATGCAGGCGGCCTTCGTGCTGCCGCTCCACCTTCCGCTGGTCGGGGCCGCCGCGCTCTACCGGCTCGAGTGGTTCTACCCGGCCTTCATGATCGCGCTCGGCGCCCACTACCTGCCGTTCGTCTTCCTGTACGGCATGCCGCACTTCGCGGTCCTCGCGGCGTTCCTCGTGCTCGCCGGGCTGGGGCTCGCGCTCTACGGCCCGCCGGTGTTCGCGATCGGCGCGTGGGTGACCGCGGCCGCGCTGCTGGCGTTCGCCTTCGTGGGTCGCGCCGCCGCAGCGCGGTAGCGCGCGCGTCGGTCGCTCAGAGGTCCACCCATCCGCCCCGCCGCGCGCTCTCGAAGACCGCATCGATCGCGCGGGCGTTCGCGAGCGCGTCGCTCAGGGGGATCGGGACGGGCGCGTCGTCGAGCACGGCCTTCGAGAAGGCCTCGGCCTGCAGGGCGTACTGGTCGACGCGGTCGAAGACGGTCTCGAGGGTGCCGGCCGCGGTCTGGTGCCACACGCGGCTCGGTCCGTCCTGGGGCGCGTTGAAGGGGATCTCGAGTTCCACGCGCCCTTCGCTGCCGAACGCCTGCGCCGTCTGATGCCCGAGCATCTGCGTGCCGCACGTGAAGGTGGCGGTGCGCCCGGCGCCGAAATCGAGGATCGCGCTCGCCAGCCGGTCGATGCCCAGGTCGGGGTCGACGTCGACGACCGACACCACGCGCACCGGCTCGGCATCGAACAGGAAGCGCGAGAGCGACACGTCGTAGGTGCCGATGTCGAGCATCCCGCCGCCGCCCGCCTCGGGTTGGTTGCGGATGTTGCCGGGGTCGAGCTTGAAGTACGAGAAGTGGCTGTGCACCGTCTGCAACCGCCCGATGGCGCCGTCCTCGACCAACCGCTTGGCATGGAGCCACTGCGGATGCAGGCGGTACATGAAGGCCTCCATCACCTTGAGGTGCGGGTGCGCGGCGGCCGCGTCGAGCAGCCGCTGCGCGTCGGCGGCGTCGATCCCGAGCGGCTTCTCGCACAGGACGTGCTTGCCCGCCTCGAGGGCGCGGATCGACCAGTCCACGTGGAGGTGGTTCGGGAGCGGCACGTACACGGCGTCCACGTCGGGGTCGGCGAGCAGTTCGTCGTACCCGCCGTAGGCGCGCGGGATGCGGAGCGCGCCGGCGGCGGCCTCCGCGGTAGCCCGATCGCGCGAGGCGATCGCGAGCACCTCGACGTGCGCGGCCTTGAACATGGCCGGCACCACCTTCTCGCGGGCGATGCGGGCGGCACCGAGTACCCCCCAACGGACGCGGTCGCTCATGGTCGGACCTCCTCGGACGAGGCTACCGCGCTCCGCCGTGCGACCATCGACGGATGATCGGTGACCCCACCCCCCGGCTCGAGGCCGCCCTCGCGGCCCGAGCGCCGTTCGTCGACGCCGAGCATCGCGGCGCCTTCCGGGCCTTCCATGGCCACCTCGAGGGCGACCCGCGCTTCGTGATCGACGTGTACGGCGCCACGGCGGTGGTCTACCGGCACGGTCGCCCGGCAGCACCGCACGAACCTGCCCCCGACCCCGCGCTCGAGGCGCTGGTCGCGCGCGTCCGCGCGGCGCTGCCGTGGCTGCGCGCGGTGGTCGTCAAGGAGCGCGACGGTGCGACCGAGGCCGCACGCCGCGGGCGGTTGGCCTGGGCGGCTCCGGGCGCGGCGCCCGATACCGAGGTCCTGGAGCATGGCGTGCGCTACGCGGTCGACCTGCTGCTGAACCAGGACGCCGGCTTCTACCTCGACACCCGCGAGCTGCGTCGCTGGCTGCTCGACCACGGCGAGGGGCGCACGGTGCTCAACACCTTCGCCTACACCGGCAGCCTCGGGGTCGCCGCGCGCGCGGGGGGCGCCGCCCGCGTGGTGCACACGGACCTGAG
>JAABRX010000190.1 GCA_011390675.1 Trueperaceae bacterium
TGCTCGCCGGAGAGGATCATCTCGGCGGCGATGATCGGGGTGCGCCACTGGTAGGTGGGGAAGGTGGGGGCGATGGCGGTGAGGCCTTCGTCGCGCCACTTGACCAGGAAGTCCTGCTGGTCTTCGCCGGTGATGATCGGGTACGGCGCGCCGAAGTCCTCGAAGGCTTCGATGGCGGAGACGGCGGTCGCGCCGGCGTCCATCCAGATGGCGTCGATGGTGCCGAAGCGCTGCAGGTAGTCCTCGACGATCGACTTGGTGTTGGCGGTCGAGCCCTCGGTGAACTCGGCGCCCACGACGTTGACGCCGGCTTCGGCGAAGATGCGCTCGGCGCCGGACCAACGGAACTCGAGCACGTCGACGCCGGGCAGGATGCGCAGGGCCAGGACGTTGCCGCCCTCGGGCAGGTTGTCGACGATGAACTCGGCCGCGGTGACGCCGAAGGCGTAGCCGCCGATGGGGGTGATGAACGTGACCGGGCAGTCGGTGTTGACGCCGCGGTCGAAGACGATGACCGGCAGCTGCTCGCAGGCGGTCTCGACGACCGGCGTCAGCGCGGCGGTGGTGTTGGGCGAGACGATGAGGATGTCGCAGTCGCCGCTGGCCAGCAGGCCGTTGATGTCGCTGATCTGCTTGTTGTCGGAGCCTTCGGCGTCGATGTGGATGAACTCCTCGATCATCGGGTGGAGGTCGACCTCGGCCTCCATGGTCGTGAAGCCGACGACGCGCCACGGGTTGTTCACGCCGGCGTTCGAGAAGCAGACCGTCCACGGGCCGTCCTTGGCGAAGTCGCCGGTGTCGACGTAGGTCGGGTCGATGGCCTGGATCCACGGCTGGTCGGCCGGGCCTTCGGGCGTCATCTGCATGTAGCCGAGGTCGCGCTGGAGGTCGGCCTCGTTGAAGAAGTCGGACGTCTGGGCGAAGGCCGTCGTCAGGACGGTCGCCGTGAGAACTGCGAGCAGGGTGCGGAAGATCGAATGCACGTGGTGCCTCCTGTGAAGGTGAGGTCGTCGAGGTGGTTCCGGATGCGGGCTGTCGTCCTCGTCAAGCCCCCCTTTCCTGCCCGGCGCGCACGGCCCGCCAAGCGGCGTAGCCGACCGCGCCGATGATGATGGCGCCCTGAACCGTCACGCGGATGGGTGACGGGAGGCCGAGGAAGTTGAGCAGCGTGAACAGCGCCTGCAGCGTCAGCGCCCCGGCGAGCGCCGCGGGCATGTTGCCGCGGCCGCCCAGCAGGGCGGCGCCCCCGAGCACCACGGCGGAGATCGCCTCGAGCTCGAGGCCGTCGCCGACGTTGATCGACACGCCGGAGAAGCCGCCGAGCATGATGCCGGCGGTGACCGCCGACAGCGACGACAGGACGAACGCGAAGATGCGCACGCGCGGCACGTCGATCCCCGACAGCGCGGCCGCCCGGGGGTTGTCGCCGACCGCCAGGGTCTGCCGCCCGAGCACCGTGTAGTGGAAGAGGTAGATGAAGACCACGGAGAGGACGAAGAGGACGATCACGGCCCATGGCAGGCGCCCGAGCAGCGGCACGTCCTCGATGAAGGCGCGGCCGAAGGCGCGGAAGTTGGGCGGCAGCGCGCCGCGCGGGGCGCCGCCGGTGATCAGCAGCGCGAACCCCTTGAGCGTCAGCAGCATGCCGAGGGTGGTGATGAACGACGGCACCCGCAGGAAGCTCGTCACCGCGCCGTTGAACACGCCGACCAACAGGCCGATGCCGTAGAGGACGAGGATGACCCACCAGGTGTTCGATGGGTCGCCGAAGGCGAGCAGCGCGCCGGCCAGGACCGTCAGGGTGACGAGCGACCCTTGCGACAGGTCGAAGCCACCGGACACCACGACGAAGAGTTGCCCCGCCGCCAGGATCATCAGCGGTGCGCTGCGGCGCAGGAAGTTCAGGAAGAAGGTCGGCTCGATGAAGCGCGGGTTGAGGTAGGTGATCCAGGCGATGAGGATCACCAGGACCAGGAACACGGGCGCCGACTTGCCGACGACCGCGAGCACGACGCGCCAGGCCGGCACCCGGGGGGTGGTGGTGGCGTCGGTCATCCCACCACCTCGCGCGAGCGGTACGCGTAGACGGCGACGGCGGCGATGATGATGAAGCCGCGCAGTACCTGCTTGGTGTACGAGCCGATGCCGAGCTGGTTGAACATCACGTCGAGGATGGCGAAGATCAGCACCCCGGCGATCGTTCCGAGCACGCCGCCGCGGCCGCCGGCCAGCACGGTGCCGCCGACCACGACGGCGGCGATCGACTCGAGGTCGTAGACGCCGTCGGCGCCGATCCAGGGGGCGCCCGAGCGCAACCGGCTCGCGAGGTAGAGGCCCGTGAGCACGGCCGTGAAGCTGGCGACCATGTGGGCGCCGATCACGATGCGGTCGCTGCGGATGCCGGAGAGGCGCGCGGTGGCGCGGTCGCCTCCGACCGCGTAGATATGCGCCCCGAAGCGGGTGCGGGAGAGCGTGAGCGCGCCCGCGGCCACGACGCCGAGGAACAGCAGCAGCGGCACCGGGATCGGACCGACCATGCCGTAGGCCACCACCTGGAACGACGCCGGTACCGAGCCCGCGAAGTTCTGGAAGCTCGCGTTGAGCAGCCCGCGCAGGATCAGCCCCATGCCGAGGGTGGCGATGAGCGGGTTGATGCGCGCCTTGGTGACCAGCAGGCCGTTGATCAGGCCAACCGTCAAGCCGATCGCGGTCACCACCAGCAGCGCGAGCGGCACCCGGCTTGGGTCGCCCTGCATGATGTACGACGCCATCACGGCGGTGACCGAGATCAGGTACGCGACCGACAGGTCGAGCGACCCGACCAGGATGGCGAAGGTCTGGCCCACGGCGACGATGCCGAGGGCGGTGGCCCGCTCGATGATGTTGAGCAGGGTGCTGGTGGCGACGAAGTTGCCGCGGCCGAACTGCGACACCAGCAGCCACGCGATCCCGAAGGTGGCGAGCAGCAGCCACCAGATGATGGGGACGCGCCAGCGACGCGCGGGCCGGCTCTGCGCGACCGGGGCGGCGCTCACGTGGCGCCCCCGTGCACGGTGGCCGGTGCGGCGGCGGCGCGTGCGTGCTCGGCATCGGTCGGCGCCTCGCCGTGCGTCGCCAGCGCCATGATCTCGGCCTCGGTCGATCCGCCCGGGAGGACGCCGGCGATGCGCCCCTCGCGCATGACCAGGATGCGGTCGCTCATGCCGACGACCTCCAGCAGTTCCGACGAGATCATGATCACGGCCATCCCGTCGCGGGCGGCCTCACGGATCAGGTGGTGGATCGCCGCCTTGCCGTTGACGTCGATCCCCCGGGTGGGTTCGTCGAAGATCAGCAGGTCCTTGGCCGTGGCGAGCCACTTGGCCAGGACGACCTTCTGTTGGTTGCCGCCCGAGAGGAACTGCGCCTCCTGGTGCAACCCCGCGGCGCGGAGGTCGACCGACGTCGTGAGCTCTTGGACCGAGGGGTGGCCCTTGCGGCCGGAGCGACCGAGCCGCGCCAGCAGCGGGCGCAGCGCGCGGTGGGCCAGCACGACGTTGTCGGCGATCGGCTGGCGCAGCGAGAGGCCCTCGCTCTTGCGGTCCTCGGTGATGAAGCCGAACGAACGGCGCACGGCGTCGCGCGGCCGCCGGTTGACGATCGGCTCGCCGCGCAGCCGGACCTCGCCCGCGGTGAAGGGGTCGGCACCGAACAACGCGCGTGCGAGCTCGGTGCGGCCGGCGCCCTGCAGGCCCGCGATGCCCAGCACCTCGCCGGCGCGCACCTCCAAGTCGATGTCGTGCAGAGCGGCGTTCCCGCCACCCCGCACCTGGAGGACGACGTCGCCGAGTTGGTCGGGCTGGGCGCGCTCGGGGTAGTAGTCGGCGAGGTCACGGCCGACCATCAGGCGGACCAGTTCGCTGCTCTCGAGCCCGTCGCGCGCTCGGGTCGCGACCCACGCGCCGTCCTTGAGGACGGTCACGCGATCGGCGATCTCGAAGATCTCGCGGAACCGGTGCGAGATGTAGACCACGGTGACGCCGCGCGCCTTGAGCTGCCGGATGAGGCCGAACAGCACGTCCACCTCGCGGCTCGAGAGCGCCGCGGTCGGTTCGTCCATCACCATGACGCGGGCGTCGAACGACATCGCCTTGGCGATCTCGACCATCTGCTGCTCGGCCACCGAGAGCTCGCCGACCGGCGCGTTCGGGTCGACCAGATGCTCGATGCCCAGGTCGCGGAGCAGGGCGTCCACCTGGCGCTTGAGCGCGCGGTCGTCGAGCAGGCCGAAGCGATGCGGTTCGCGCCCCAGGTAGATGTTCTGGGCCACGCTGCGGTGCGGCAGCAGGTTGAACTCCTGGTGGATGACGCTGATGCCGGCGTGCTGCGCGTCGAGCGGGTGCGCGAAGCGCACGCGGCTTCCGAAGAGCGCCACCTCGCCCTCGTCCGGCTGATAGGCGCCGCCGAGGATCTTCATGAGCGTCGATTTGCCGGCGCCGTTCTCGCCGACGAGCGCGTGGACCTCGCCGACGTGGCAGGTGAAGTCGACGCCGTCGAGCGCGACGACGGGGCCGAAGCGCTTGACGATGCCGCGCATCTCGAGCGCCACGTCGGTCGCCGCCGCGCCGGTGGTCCCGCCGGACGTGACGATCGGGCTGGGTGGATGGGTCGCGGGATCGCCAGCGGTCACATGCGGCTCCGATCTCGTGCGCGCGGTCGTTCGGTCCGGCGGCGCACGCTCGCCGCGCACCGCTCGATCGATTCATGTAATCTTGTCATGACAAGTTAGCGCGCCGTGCCGAAGGGTGTCAACAGGGTGTCGTGCACCGTCGGGGCTGCGACCCACGGGAGGTTTGCCATGGCGAACGTGAAGGTGTGCGCGATCGGGACTGGACGGGCGGGCATGGTCCACGCGCGGAACTTCCGCTGGCATGTGCCGCACGCGGAGCTGGTGGCGCTCGTCGACGTGAACGCCGAGGGCGTGGCCGCCGCCGAGGTGGAGTTGGGCCTCGAGGGCCGCGGATTCAAGGACCTGAGCGCCGCGCTGGCGGCGACCGAGATCGACGCGGTCGTGATCACCACGCCGACCTTCACCCACGCCGCGCTGGTGCGCGAGGCGGCGGCGCACGGCCTGCACGTGCTGTGCGAGAAGCCGATGGCGCTCTCGGTCGCCGAGTGCGACCAGATGATCGCGGACTGCGAGCGCGCGAACGTCACCCTGCAACTCGCCTTCATGCGGCGCTTCGACCCGCCGTTCGTCCAGGCCAAGGCGCAGCTCGACGCGGGGGACATCGGCGACGTGCTGATGGTGCGCTCGCTGACGCGTGGCCCCGGTCTGCCGCCGGCGTGGGCCAACGATCTGAAGACCTCGAACGGCATGCTCGCGGAGGTCAACAGCCACGATTTCGACGCCGTGCGCTGGCTGACCGGCGCCGAGTACGAAGAAGTGCACGTCCGCGCGGCCGCGCGCAAGCGCCCCGATCTGCGCGCGACCTTGCCCGACTTCTACGACGTCGCCATCGTGAGCGCGGTCATGAGCAACGGCGCCTTCGGCATCATCGACGGCGTCTGCCCGGCGGACTACGGGTACGACGCGCGCGCCGAGATCGTCGGCAGCGCCGGCCTGCTGTTCGCGGGCGACATCGAGCGTCCGGGCGCGCAGCGCGTCACCCGCGAGGGCGGCGCCGTCGGCCCGCACTTCACCTCGTGGCGCGACCGCTTCGCCGAGGCGTACCGCGCCGAGGAGGCGCACTTCATCGAGAGCGTGCGGAGCGGCGCCGCTCCGAGCGTCGGCGGCCGCGACGGCCGCGCGGCGGTCGCCGCCGTGGTGGCGGCGAACCGCTCGTACCTGGAGGGGCGGGCGGTGGCGGTCGACGGGTGACGCGCGCCGGACCGCCGCCGCGTCGCCCTAGGTCGCCTCGATCCCGAGGTCTTCCAGGGTGGCGCGCACCCAGGCGAGCGACTTCTCGATCAGCGGTCCCCCCTGGCCCTCGCACTCCAGGCTGAGCGCGCCGTCGTAGCCGGCGTCGCGCAGGATGCCCAGCACCTGCACGATGTTCTCGGCGTTCACGCCGTCGCCGATGGCGGCGTGGCTGATGCCGATGCCGGTCTCCTGGCCGCGCGACGCCTCGGCCAGCTCGGCCGCCACGTCCTTGAGGTGCACGTGCTTGACGCGCGGCAGGAAGCGCTTCAACAGCTCGACCGGATCGTGGCCGGCGATGAAGGTGTTGCCGGTGTCGAAGTTGAGGCCGAAGTAGGGGCTGTCGCAGAACCCCAGCATCTCCTCGAGCCGGTCGGGCTGGGTGGTGAAGTACCCGTGGATCTCGATGGTGACGGTGATCTCGTACGCCTCGGCGGTCTCGACGATGGTGCCGTAGCTGCGCCGCATCGCCTCCATGGCCTCGCGATCGGTGAGCCCCTCGGGTTGCGTGAGCCCGTCGGTGGTCGCGATGCAGGGGCTGCCGGCCAGCTTCGCCCAGGGGATCGACTTGAGTACAAAGGGGAGGCCCAGGTACGGGCCGTCCTTGCCCGAGAGCGGGTACGCGGCGTCGA
>JAABRX010000191.1 GCA_011390675.1 Trueperaceae bacterium
CGTCCGCCACGGCGCGCGCGTCGCCGGTCAGCATCGCGGCCTCGATGCCGCGCGCGTGCAGCGCGTCGATCGCCTCGCGGCTCTCCGGCCGGACGGCGTCGGCCACGGCGAAGACGGCGAGGGCTCGGTCCCCTCGGAGCAGGTAGATGGCGGCCTGCCCGCGCTCCGTCGCCTCGGCCACCGCCGCCTCGAGCCGGTCCGATGCCGCCGCGTCGGCCTCGCGCAGCAGGGCGGGGCCGCCGACCCGGTAGTCGGTCCCGTCGACCGTCGCCTCGACGCCGCGGCCGGCCAGCGCCCGGAACCCGTCGGCGTCGGGGACCTCGATCTCCCTCTCCTGGGCCGTGCGCACGATCGCCCGCGCGATCGGGTGCTCGCTGCCGGTCTCGACCGCGGCCGCGACGCGCAGCGCCTCCTCCTCCGACACGTCGTCCGCGACCGTGGTGGCGACCACCCGGTGCTCGCCGAGCGTCAGCGTGCCGGTCTTGTCGAACACCACCACGTCGATGCGGCGCGCCTCCTCGAGGCCGCGGCGGTCGCGCACGAGCAGACCGTTCCGCGCGCCGAGGGTCGTGGAGATGGCCACGACCAGGGGGACGGCGAGGCCCAGTGCGTGGGGGCAGGCGATGACGAGCACCGTCACCACGCGGATCATCGTGAAGTCGATCGTGGCGCCCAGCCACAGCCACGCGACGAGCGTCAGCGCGCCGGCGCCGAGGGCGACGAAGGTGAGGAGCTGGGCCGCGCGGTCGGCCAGGTGCTGCGCCCGCGACTTGGAGGACTGGGCGTCCGCGACCAACCGCATGATGCCCGCGAGCTTGGTCTCGTCGCCGGTGCCGGTGACCTCGACGCGCAGCGCGCCGTCGCCGTTGATCGTGCCGGCGATGACCTCGTCGCCCTCGCCCTTCGTCGCCGGCCGCGACTCGCCGGTGACGAGCGCCTCGTTCAGGTCCGAGGCGCCGTGGCGAATGATGCCGTCGGCAGGCACGCTCGCGCCCGGGCGGACCAGCACCATGTCGCCGGCCTCCAGCTCGGTGACCGGCACCTCCTCCTCGCCGCCGTCGGTCAGGCGGGTGGCCGTGTCGGGGAGTAGCTTGGCGAGCTCCTGCAGGGCGCCCTGCGCCTGGGTGATCGAGCGCATCTCGATCCAGTGGCCGAGGAGCATGATCGTCACCAGGGTCGCGAGCTCCCACCAGAGCGGGCTGGCCTCGAGCAGGCCGAGCTCGACGACCCAGGAGAAGATGAACGCCACCAGGATCGCCAGCGAGATCAGGGTCATCATGCCGGGGCGCCGGTCGGCGAGCTCGCGCCACGCGCCCTGGAGGAAGACGAGGCCGCCGTAGACGAAGACGACCGTGCCGAGGACCGGCGCGATCCAGGCCGAGCCCGGGAACGCCGGGGCCTGGTAACCCAGCAACGCCTGGATGTGGTCCGACCAGATCACGACCGGGATCGTGAGCAGCAGCGAGAGCCAGAACTTGGAGCGGAAGCCCTCGGGCGAGTGCCCGGCGTGGGCGTCGTGGTCGTCGTGGGCGTCGTGGTCGCTTCGGTCTTCGCGGTGATGTGGGGTCATGTCTCACCTCGACGGGGGCCGGCGCCCTAGAGGACCAGCGTAGGGGTCGACGGGGACGCGCCGTGTCGCGGGGAGCGGCGCGACCGGGCGGGGTGAGATGGGCAAGGGGGTCGCGGCCGTCGATCCGACCGCGACCCCCCCCGCGGGGCGCTCGCTGCGTGCTCGCTCCCGGCGCTACTCGGCGGCGGCCTCGCTGACCTCGCCCGTCTGGGCGTCGATCAGCAGGATGCCCGTCCTGTCGCCGTCCTCGTAGGTGACCTCATAGGTCACGCGGGGTCCGCTGACCTCGACGACCGAGCCGCCGTCGCCCCGGCCCGCGAGGAAGGCGCGGGCCAGCGCCTCGGCCGCGGCGGGGCTCATCCCGCTCGCCGCGGCGGGACCGGCCAAGCCGCCCATGCCGGCGAAGCCGGGGTGCATCATGCCGCCGAAGCCGCCCATCATGCCCTGGCCGCCCATCATCCCGGGCATGCCTTGCATCCCGGAGACGCCGAACCAGTCGGCCAGCCAGCCGCTCATGGTCCGCATCTCGCTCGTCTGGCTGCTGACGATGTCGCGCGCCAGCGCCTCGACCTCGGGGTGCTCCGCGAGGCCGCCGGCGAGCAGCAGGCGCGCGTCGCGCACGGCCATCATGTGGTGCATGACCATGTCCTCGAGCCACGCGCGTTCGCGCTCGGCCACGGTCGCGTCGTCGCCGAGGTCACGCATCATCCGGGTGTAGGGCGCCTCGGGGTCGGCGCCGGGGTACCAGGCGGCGATCCAGCGCTCCATGCGTTCGACCTCGCCCGTCTGCGTCTCGATCACGTTCTCCAGGAGGTCGCGGAGTTCCGGGCGGTCGGTCGCCTCGAGCAGCACCTCGGCGGTCTCGATCGCCTCGCGGTGGTGGGGGATCATGTGCTGGAGGAAGCCGAGCTCGTCGCTCGGCGCGGCCGTCATCATGCCGGGGGCGTTGCCGCGGGGGGTGCCGGGCTGTCCGTACATCATGCCCTGCGTGATGCCGATGGCGGCCAGCGCCAGCAGCGACACGAGCGCGGTAGTGCGTAGGGTGCGGTTCATGTGTGTTCTCCCAGATCTCCGTTGCGAAGGGTGGCGCGGCGGTGGCGGTACTCCGCCTCGTCGATCTCGCCTCTCGCGAAGCGGTTTCGTAGGACGTCGAGGGCGACGTCTTCGTGGTCGGGGCCGCGTGACCGCGGCAGCAGCGCGCGCACCAACGCCACCCCCCCGAGCACGGTCAGGGCCAGGAGCAGCAGCATCCACAGCGCTCCCCACGCGCCGCCCCAGGCCATGCCGAACGGGTACGTCATCATCTCGATCACCTCGCCACGAGCGTAGGCGGCGACCGTTCAGCGAGCGTGCCGAGCGTGTCAAGCTGCCGTCAAGCCGAGGCGTGGCGGACCGTTCGGATCGGTGGGCGCCCGCGGAACGGGGGTGGGATCGTGGCCCAGACGGTGCTGATCATCGAGGACGACGCGGACGTCGTGCGTGTCGCGCGCGCCTACCTCGAGCGCGAAGGCTTCGTGGTGGCGGTCGAGTCCGACGGCGAGTCGGGCCTGCGGCGCGCGCTCGCCGACGCGCCGGCGCTCGTGGTCCTCGACTGGATGCTGCCGCGCATGTCGGGCCTCGAGGTGCTGCGCGAACTGCGGCGCGAGCGGCCGACGCCCGTCATCCTGCTGACCGCCCGCACCGACGAGCTCGACCGCGTCATCGGCCTCGAGGTCGGAGCCGACGACTACGTCACCAAGCCCTTCAGCCCGCGGGAGCTCGTGGCGCGCGTCCGCGCGGTGCTCCGGCGCAGCGAGGGGACGGTCGCCGAGAGGGCCGACGAGGTCGTCGAGCACGGCGGCCTGCGCTTGGACGTGGCGCGCCGGCTGGCGTCCTATGCCGGCCGCGAGTTGGCGCTGACCACCCTCGAGTTCGACCTGCTGCTCGCGTTCGCGCGGGCGCCCGGGCGCGTCTTCGGCCGGGAAGCCCTGATCGAGCGGGTGTGGGGCCCCGAGTTCGACGGCGTCGACCGGGTGGTGGACGTGCACGTCTCCAACCTGCGGCAGAAGCTCGCGGCGGCCGGCGCCGAGGACCTGCTGCGCACCGTGCGCGGCGTCGGGTACGCCCTCGGATGAGCCGTTCCGGGCACCGGCGGTCGCGCAGCCTGTTGTGGCGCGTGTTCGCGTCCTACCTGGTGGTGGTGGCGGTGGCGACCGTCGGCGCGCTGGTGGCCGGCGAGGCGTTCGCGCCGTTCCTGCTCGAGCGGCACATGCGCTCGATGGGCCCGATGATGGGCCACGGCGCGGACCCGATGGCGGCGATGACGGCCGACCTGGCCGCCGCCTACCGCAGCGCGCTCACCCAGTCGCTGGCCTGGGCGGCCGTGGTGGCGACGGCGGCGGCGGCCATCGTCGCCTGGTCGGTGACGCGGCGGGTGGTCGGTCCGCTCGCCGACCTGCGCGCGGCGAGCGCGGCCATCGCCACCGGGAACTACGACCGCCGCCTCGACGCCGACGCGCCCGGCGAGATCGGCGACCTCGCGGGCAGCTTCAACACCATGGCCGAGGCCCTGGAGCAGGGCGAGGCGATCCGCCGGCAGCTGCTCAGCGACCTCTCGCACGAGCTGCGCACGCCGCTGTCGAACCTGCGTGGCTACCTCGAGGCCCTCGAGGACGGGGTGTTCACCCTCGATGCCGCGACGTCGGCGGCGCTGAGGCGCCAGGTGGAACGCCTCGAGCGGTTGGTCGCGGACCTCAGCCTGCTCACCGGCCTGGAGGCTGGGGAGGTGCCGGTCGTGGCCGCGCCGGTGGACCTCGCCGCTCTGGTGGGCGACAGCGCCGCGGCCTTCCGGGCGCGCTTCGAGGAGCGCGGCGTGGAGCTGGCGGTCGACGCGCCGGTCGGGCTGGACGTGAGGGCCGACGCGAACCGCACCGCGCAGGTGCTCGAGAACCTGCTCGACAACGCGCTGCGGCACACGCCGGCGGGGGGCCGGGTGGCCGTGCTCTCGCGGCCGGACGGCGCGTTCGCCCGCGTCGAGGTGCGCGACACCGGCCCGGGCGTCCCCGAGGCCTTGCGCGAGGCGATCTTCCGCCGGCTCTACCGCGGCGACCCGGCGCGCGCCGCCGCGCAGGGCGAGGGGAGCGGCATCGGCCTGACGATCGCGCGCGAGCTCGTCGTGCGTCAGGGCGGCGACATCTGGGTCGAGGACGCGGGTGGGCCGGCTGCGGGCGAGACCCACGAGAACGCCCCCGCCGGGGGCGGGGGCGCCTGCTTCGTGTTCACGCTGCCGCGCGCGGACGCCGTCGCGGCCTGAGCCTCAGATCCGCCCGAACACCACCGTGGCGTTCTGCCCGCCGAAGGCGAAGTTGGTCGACAGCGCGACGTCGACTTGCTGCTCGCGGGCGGTGTGCGGGATGTAGTCCAGGTCGAGCTCGGGGTCGGGGTCGTGGAGGTTGCGCGTCGGCGGCAGCACGCCGTGGTGCAGCGCCTGCACGGTGGCGATGGCCTCGACGCCGCCCGCGGCGCCGAGCATGTGGCCGGTCATCGATTTGGTCGACGACACGGGCGGCACCGCGTCCGCCGAGCCCCACACGGCCTTGAGGGCCAGCGTCTCGTTGAGGTCGTTGGCGGGCGTGCTGGTGCCGTGCGCGTTGACGTAGCCGACCCGCTCGCGGTCGAGTTTGGCGTCGCGCAGCGCCCAATGGATGCAGCGCACCGCGCCCACGCCGCCGGGCGCGGGGGCGGTGATGTGGTGGGCGTCGGCGCTGGTGGCGCCGCCGAGCACCTCGGCGTAGATGCGCGCGCCGCGGGCCTTGGCGTGCTCGTACGACTCGAGGATCAGCATCCCGGCGCCCTCGCCGGCGACGAAGCCGTCGCGGCTGGCCGCGAACGGGCGGCTGGCGGCCGCGGGGTCGTCGTTGCGGGTCGACAGCGCCTTCATGATCGCGAAGCCGCCGATGCCCATCGGGGTGATCGGGGCCTCGGCGCCGCCGGTGACCATGATCTCGGCCTCGCCGCGCTGGATGACGCGCATGGCGTCGATGATCGCGCCCGAACCGGAGGCGCAGGCGGTGACGACCGAGCTCGAGGGGCCGGTCAGGCCGAAGCGCATCGCCACG
Source organism: Trueperaceae bacterium (assembly GCA_011390675.1). GTDB lineage: Bacteria > Deinococcota > Deinococci > Deinococcales > Trueperaceae > JAABTL01. The sequence continues at coordinate 5,668 of JAABRX010000191.1, forward strand.
TGGCCGCTGGCCATGTTGGCGATGACGCTGGGGATGAAGAAGGGGCTCATGCGCATCGCGCCGCGCTCGGCGCGTATGAGCGACTGCTGCTCCCAGCTCCACAGGCCGCCGACGCCGCTGCCGATGCAGGTGCCGGCATGCTCGCCGCGGACGTCGTCCTCGCTGAGGCCCGCGTCCTGGATCGCCAGCTCGCTGCCGATGAGGGCGTACTGCACGAAGCGGTCGAGGCGGCGGGCCTCCTTGCGCTCGATGTAGGCCTCGACGTCGACGTCGACCTCGCCGGCGATGTGCACGGTCAGGTCGCTGGTGTCGAAGCGCGTGATCGTGCGGATGCCGTTGCGCGCCTGGTGCTGGCCCTCGAGGAAGGCGTCGGCGCCGATCCCGATCGGGGTCACGGGACCGATGCCAGTCACGACGACTCGCTGCATGTGGGTCTCACCTCCGTCCGCGGCAGATATCGGCCGTTTCGGACGCCCGCGGGTGCCCGAAGGAGCACGAACTCGTGGGGCGGACGCGAGGCGTCCCCCGAACTACGTCAGTTCCGCGCTGCGATGAACCGGACGGCGTCGCCGACGGTGCGGATGCCCTCGGCCTCTTCGTCGCTGATCTCGATGCCGAACTCGTCCTCGAGCCCCATGATCAGTTCGACGACGTCGAGCGAGTCGGCGCCCAGGTCGTCCATGAAGGACGCGGTGTCGACCACGTCCGC
>JAABRX010000192.1 GCA_011390675.1 Trueperaceae bacterium
AGCGAGGTGATGCCGAACTCCTCGGCCGCCGACTTGGTCACCAGGTAGCCCTCGGTGCCGCCCGCCGGGGTGATCGTGCCGACGATGCTGGCGCTGTCTTCGAAGCCCACGGGGAGCTGGGAGTCGTGGAGCGGGAACCAACCCGCGGTCCAGAAGTCGACGTCGCCTTGGGCGACGGACGTGTAGAAGATCGGGTTGTCGAGCAGCACCGGCGCTTCGACGTCGTACCCGAGCTCCTCCAGGAGGTGGTCGAAGATCGCTTGGACGGGGCGGGCGTCGTCCCAGCCAGCGACGGCCGGGCGGACGGTGACGCCGTCGCCGGGGGTCTCGGCTTGCGCGAAGACCGTGCCGGCGATGGCCAGCGTGGCTGCGAGGGCGAGGAATTTCAGTGGATTGCGCATCTTGGTTCCTTTCGAATGAACGGACGTCGGCGTGAGGGTCGGTTCGAGCGGCCGAACGAAGGACGGATGGATCTTGACACGAAGCACGCAGATTCCCTGCGCGGGTAGCCATGGTACCAGATGGAACGCGGTTCAGCCGTTGTTCGAGCGGCTGCCTTGGCCGAGCGCCTGCGTCATGCGGTCGAGCACGATCGCGAGCAGCACGATCGCGAGGCCGCCGATGCCGGCCTGACCGACGCGGAGCGCGTTCAGCCCCTCGATGACCGGGCGGCCGAGGCCGCCGGCGCCGATCAGCGCCGCGATGACCACCATCGAGAGCGCGAGCATGATCGTCTGGTTGATCCCCGCCATGATCGTGGGCAGCGCCAACGGCAGCCGCACCTTGAACAGGATCTCGCGCTCGCTGGACCCGAAGGCGTCGGCCGCCTCGATCACGTCCTCCGGCACCTGACGGATGCCCAGGTCGGTCAGCCGGATCAGCGGCGGGAGCGCGAAGATGATCGTGGCGATGACGCCGGCGACCGTGCCGATCGAGAAGAGCATCACGACGGGCACCAGGTAGACGAACGCTGGCGTCGTCTGCATCACGTCGAGCACCGGCCTCAGGAACGCCTGGAAGCGATCGCTGCGGGCGGCGAGGATCCCCAGCGGCAGCCCCAGGATCAAGCACACCAGCACCGAGGCGGCCACCATCGACAACGTCACCATGGTGAGGCTCCAGAGCCCGATCATGCCGATCAGCACGAACGCTACGACCGCGAAGGCGGCGATGCGCGGACCCGCCCAACGCCAGGCCAGGAACCCGACGATCAGGATGAACGCGATCGGCGGCAGCCATTGGAGCGCGCCGTTGACGGCGTCGAGCAGGAACTCGATCGGCGCCTTCGCCGATTGGAACGCCGGCCGGTAGTTCAGCGTCAGCCAGTTGATGGCGTCGGCGAACCAATCGTCGAGCGGGATCTGGATCGAATCGAAGACGCGGTCGGTCAGGAACGCGTTCATGCGGCCACCTCCTTGGCGCCACCGTCGGCCTTGGCACCGCCGTCGGTCGTGCCGCCGTTCGGCCCGCGCTTCTCGGTGATGCCGTGGATCAGTTCGCGCTCGGTCACGAGCCCGAGCAGCTTCTCGTCCTCGCCGACGACCAAGAGCGGCAGGTTCACGCGGTTGCGCGCCTCGAGCAGGGTGCGCAGCGTGCGGTCGCCTCGGACGATCGCCGCGCGGTCGCGATGGCGCGACCGGGGCGTCTCCTCCTCGAGCAGCTCGTCGATCGGCACCAGGTCGGCGCGGCCGCCGTCGGCGCGCACCTCGAGCACGCGGCCGTCGGCGCCCACGACGATCTCGACGTCCGCCTGGGTGCGGTGGACGATCACGCGGGCGCCGTCCTCGCGCCCGACCTCGTCGATCCGGTCGTGGTCGGGCCCGACCGCGACGGTCGCGGCGGTGATCACGTTGGTGGGGTCGGCGTGGGCGACGAAGTCGGCGACGTAGGCGGTCTTCGGGTTCGTGACGATCGTCTCGGGGGTGCCGACCTGGACGAAGCGCCCGTCGTCCATGATGGCGATCCGGTCGCCCAGCCGCAGCGCCTCGTCGAGGTCGTGGGTGATGAACAGGACGGTGCGCCCGAGCTGACGCTGCAAGCGGATCATCTCGTCTTGCATCTGCATCTTGATCAAGGGGTCGAGCGCGCTGAACGGCTCGTCCATCAGCAGCACCTTCGCACCGGTCGCGATCGCGCGCGCCAGGCCGACGCGTTGCTGCATGCCGCCCGAGAGGGCGCTGGGCGGCGAGGCGGCCCATCCCCCCAGGCCCACCATCTCGATGACCTCCTCGGCGCGCTTCATGCGCTCCGCCCGCGGGACGCCCTTGATCTCGAGTCCGTACGCGACGTTGTCGCGCACGCTGCGGTGCGGCAGCAGCCCGAAGCGCTGGAACACCATCGCCAGATGGTCCTGACGAAGGTGCCGGAGTTGGCGCGCGTCGGCGCTCGCGACGTCGACCTCGCCGTCGTCCGTGGTCAGCCAGACGTGGCCGGACGTCGGCTCGATCAGACGGTTGATCGCGCGCAGGAGCGTCGACTTACCAGAGCCCGAGAGCCCCATGATGACGAAGAACTCTCCCGGTTTGAGGGTGAACGACACGTCTTGGACGCCGATCACGTGGCCGGTCTCGGCCAGGATCTCGTCTTTGCTGCGCCCCTCAGCGAGCAGCGCGAGGGCCTGGTCGGGGTTCGGACCGAACACTTTGTTGAGCGATTCGACTCGGATCAAGGTGGTACCTGACTTTCTTGCGGACGACGGACGCACTCGGGACGGACGAACTCGGAACGGGCGGAACGGAACGGATCGCGGCGCGACGGGCGGACGGGACGGTCGATGAACGGCGACGAAGCGCCATGAGGACCCACGACGGCCGGCGGCGCGCCAGCGCGGCCGGGGCGGGAACGGTTTGGACGAACCCTAACATGGCTCCATTTCGGTCCCGTTCGCGCCCCGAACCAGAGCCGTACGTCCCGGACGCCGACGGGCACGCTCGCCTTCGGAAGGTGGGCGACCTCTCAGCCCCCCTTCAGGCCACTCCGGTAGCCTGCGGCATGCCGAACCGCGCCCTCAGAGCCACCGTCCTCGTCGCCCTCCTCGGGGCCGGCGCGGCGCTCGTCGTCCTGGGGTTTCCGGATCGCTCCCCGCTCCCGATGCCGCTCGTGCACGTCGCGATCGCGGATCCGTACGGGCACCCACCGCTCGAGGACTACGGCGCGCTCCAGCGCGCCCGGCGCGACGACGATCTCGACGCGTTGCGCGCGCTCGCCGAGACCGCCGACGGCTACCTGGCGTTCCGCGTGGCCGAGCTGCTCGCCCGCGACCCACGGCTGTCGCCCGATGCGCGCCTCGCCGCCTTCGAGCGGGTGCTGGCGCTGCGCGTCGACGACCCCCTGGAGCGCGCCGCGCGGCGATCGCTGCACGCCGAGCTCGGCGCCGTCGCCGAAGCGTCCGCGCTGCTGGCGACCGATCCGGCCGCAGCGGCGACGGCCCGCGAGCGGGCGATCACCGCCTACCGCGAGGCGCTGCCGAACCAAGCCGCCATCGACGGCCTCGAGCGCCTGATCGACGACCCGTACCGCCGCGCCAACGCCTTCCTGCAAGCAGGCCTAGCCACGCGAGCGCTCGAGGCGCTGGACGGCCGCGTGGCTCCGTCGATCGAGGCGCCGGCGCTCCGCGCCACGGGCCGGCACGAAGAGGCGCTCGAGGCCTTCGGCCGCTGGCTCGACGAGGTACCAGGGGCGCAGGCGGCGCTCGAAGGCGAGGCTTGGTCGCTCTTCGCGCTCGAACGCTGGGCCGAGGCGGACGCCGCCTTCGCAGCCCTCGGTGGGGCGACCGGCACCTACGGGCGCGGCCTGATCGCCGGTCGCGAGGGCCGCGTCGACGACGCCGTCGCGCTGATGCTGGCGACCGGCCGGGCGAGCCGCATGTGGACCGCCACCGGCTGGTTGGAGGGGCGCGAGCGCTGGAGCGAGGCGATCGATGCCTACCTGGCGATCGCCCGCACCGGCGACGCCACCTACGCCGACGACGCCGCCTACCGCGCGCTGGTCCTCGCCGAGCGCCTGGCCGACGCCGAACGGGCCCAGCTCGCGCGCGACCTGGTCCCGGCCGGCTCGTACTTCGCGCTGCGGCTCGGCGCCACGCTCGACGTGCCGGTCGTCGCGCGGGAGGCGTCCGGCGAGGCGTCCGGCGAAGCCGACGGCACCGCGACCCACGACCCCGCCGACGCCGCGCCGACCGTGGCTGCGGCCCTCGACCTGGCGAAGGCGCTGCGCACGGTGGGCGACGACGTGGCCGCTCGCGGCGAACTGATGTTCGCGCTGCGCGAAGCCACCGGACGCGAGGAAGTCCTCCTGCTCGCCGAAGCGCTGCAGCACCGGCACGGCGAGTTCCGGCAGAGCCAGCGCGCCGCACAGGCGCTCCTGAACGCCGGGGACCGCGATCCACGCGTCTGGCGCCTCGCGTACCCACGTGCCTACCCGGACGCGGTGGACGCCCATGGGCTCGCCTTCGGGGTCGAGCCGGCGCTCGTCTGGGCGATCATGCGCCAGGAGTCGGCGTTCTCGCCGGTGGCGGTCTCGACGTCGAACGCTCAGGGTCTGATGCAGGTGATCCCCTCGACGTGGGGCTGGTTGGCCGAGCTCCAGAGCGAGGACCCGGACGACCCGTTCGACCCCGACGCCAACGTGCGCTACGGCACCTACTACCTGCGCTGGCTGCTCGACTACTTCGATGGCGACGCCGAGCTCGTGATCCCGTCGTACAACCGCGGGCAGGGGTACATCCGACGGCTCTACGAGGGCGAGGTGGTGGCCGGCGACAAGGACGAGCTGCTGCGCCATATCGACGCGCTCGAGACGCGCGAGTACCTGCAGCGGGTGACGCTCAACCTCGAGGTGTACCGAGCGCTCTACGGGATCGAAGCCCACACGCGCTGACCCCGGACCCGGCGGTCCGCGTCGCGAATGGCATCGTTCATAGCGTCGGTGACCCAGATGCGCCATCGTGGGGTCCCATGAACCGCTTCGCGGACGAACGCCCCGACGACGGGCGCAAGACGGTCCTGATCGTCGAGGACGATCCCGGTACCCAGCGGGTGCTCGCCAGCGGGTTGGCGACGTCGCTCGGCATGTTCGACGTCCTCACCGCCAACCACGGCCAGGAGGCGGTGGAGCTGCTCGAATCGCACCCCGTCGACGTGGTCGTCACCGACCTGGCGATGCCGGTGATGGACGGCTTCGCGCTGATCGGCTACATCACGAACCTCGGCACCACGATGCCCGTCGTGGTCCTGTCCGCGCTCGCCCCCACGACCGTGGCCGACGGCCTCGACGGGTACGGCGGCTTGACCGTCTTGCGCAAACCGGCCGGGTACCCGGAGGTCGCGCGCGCCGTGCTCGAAGCGCTGGAGCGCCACGATCTGGGGCAGGTCGCCGGCATCCCGCTCGCGTCGGTGCTCCAGTTGGTCGAGGCGGAGCGGCGCACCTGCAGCCTCGGGGTCACCTCCGGCCGACGCCGGGGCCGCTTGCACTTCGAGTCCGGCCGCTTGATCAACGCCTTCTCGGACGACTTCGGCGCCGAGGGCGAGGCCGCGGCGTACGACATCCTCACCTGGTCGCGCACCGCGATCGAGTTCGAGCGCCTGCCCGAAGGCGTCCGCCGGACCATCGACATGCCCACCCAGACGCTGCTCATCGAGGTCGCGCGGCGACAGGACGAGCAGCGCGAACGCGAGGCGAAGCTGACGCCGGCCACGCCGGTGCCCCGCACACCGAACGGCGCGCTCGCCGCGCCCGAGCGCGACGTCGACCCGGTAGACGCGCAGGACGTGCCGGACGTGCCGGACGCGCCGGACGCGCCGGACGCGGCCACGGCGGAGCGCACGACGGAGGCCTCGATCGATGCCGCGACCGACGACGCGCCGCTTGGCGACCTGGCCTCCGAGCTCGAGCGCGACGCGGCGCCCGCACCCGAACGCGCAGCCGAGGCCGAACGACCCGAGCCCGAGCCCGAGCCCATCGCGATCCCCGAAGCGAACGATCCGAGCGGCGAGACCGAGCACTGGCCCGATCTCGCGTCGGATGCGACCCCCTTCACGGGCAGCGACGCGGCGAACGAGCCGCCAAGCAGCGACGCGCCGAGCGACGCGCCGAACGAGCCGCCGCAAACGCGGACCGACCCAGCGACGGACGCCGCGCCGCCGCCGACCGCCGAGCCGCATGCGGAGCTGGTCACCGCCATCGAGCGCCTGACGCAGCGCGTGCACGCCGCGGACGCGGCGCTCGCCGCGGTCGCGGACGAGGTCGACGCCTTCCAGGCGGCTCAACGGCACTACGACGACGAGATGCGCCGGCACGAGGACCGCCGCCGCGCCGTCGAGGACGCGCGCCGCGACGTCGCCGACCTCGCGC
>JAABRX010000193.1 GCA_011390675.1 Trueperaceae bacterium
ACGGCCACCTTCCGCACGCTGTTCCTCGAGAGCAACATCCAGCACCCGCTCCTCACCGACGCGGTGCGCATGGCGATTGCGCACTCGATCAACCGCGACCAGATCTCGGCCGTCATCGGCGAAGCGGGCGTGCCCGCCTACGGCCACGGCCCCGCGGAGACGGTCGGCTTCTACGACCACACCCTCCCCTACGACCCCGAAGAAGCCCGCCGCCTGCTCGAAGAAGACGGCTGGACGGTCGGCAGCGACGGCATCCGCAGCCGCGACGGCGAGCGCCTGTCGATCAACGTCCTCACGCGCGGCGTCACCGTCGGCGAGATCGACGCCCTTCAGGTCGTGCAGGCCCAGTTGGCGCCCGTCGGCATCGAGCTGACCCTCGAGCGCGTCGATACCGCGGCCTTCGTGTCGGCCCTGAACAACGGCGGCCTGCGCTGGAAGAACGACGGCCTCCCCGCCGAGACCGAGATGTGGACCACCGGCTCGGGCATCCGCACCGGCGAGGTCGGCTACCTGCAGAACCGTCCGCTCTGCTTCCAGACCACCCGCGCCTGGTACGGCATCCCCTGCACCCCGGAGTACGACGAAGCGTTCGCGCTGTCGCAGTCGCCCGCCCCGCTCGACGAGCGGCTCGAGGGCTACCGGATCATGGGCGAGTACAACAAGCTCTGGCAGCACCGCCACCCCCTCTTCCACGTCCAGAGCAACATCGGCGTCAAGGAGACCGTCCAAGGCTTCGTCGTCGACCCGCAGGACACGCTCGACCTGCGCGGCGTCAGCATCGCCAACGACTGAGGGATCGTCCACCATTCGTTCTGACGGCGCGCGTGGGGCTCCGGCCCCACGCGCGCCCGCCTGACGCGCCGGCCTTCCACCGGCACTCCGACGTGGCGCGGCGTCGGACCGAGGTACCCGCCCCATGCTCGTCTACATCGGCAAGCGCCTCCTGCAGCTCATCCCGGTGCTGTTCGGCGTCCTTCTCGTCACCTTCGCGGTCACGCGGCTCACGCCCGGCGACCCGGCCGACCTCCTCGCTGGCGAGGACGCGACGCAGGCGATGGTCGAGGCCACGCGCGCGCGGCTCGGCCTCGACCGCCCGGTGCCCGTCCAGTTCGGCATCTACGTGCTGAACGCGCTCCAGGGCGACCTGGGCACGTCCTACATCCTCAGCATCCCGGTCACCCAGCTCGTCGGGCGCGCGCTGTATTTCACCGGCCAGATCGCCGGGGTGGCGCTGCTCATCACGATCCTCTTCGGTATCCCGCTCGGCATCCTGTCGGCGGTGCGCCGCGACACGCTGCTCGATGGCGTCGCCCGGGTGGTTTCGCTCATCGGTGTGTCGATCCCCAATTTCTTCTTCGGTCTCTTGTCGATCTTGCTCTTCTCGCTCACCCTCGGTTGGCTGCCTTCGTTCGGCACCGGCACGTGGAAGCACCTGATCCTCCCGGGCATCACGCTCGGCACCTTCTCGATCGGCCTGGTCGCGCGGCTCGCGCGCGCCAGCATGCTCGACACGCTCGGTCAGGACTACGTCCGCACCGCGCGGGCCAAGGGCCTGTCGGGTTGGGTGGTCGTGTACAAGCACGCGCTGCGCAACTCGGCGATCGCGATCGTCACCATCCTCGGCCTCAACCTCGGCAACCTGCTCGCGGGCTCGGTGCTCACCGAGTCGGTGTTCGCCTTCCCGGGCATCGGTCGCCTCCTCGTGACCAGCATCTTCCAGAAGGACTACGTGACCGTCCAGGGCACCATCCTCGTGATCGCCGTCATCTACGTGCTCGTCAACCTGCTCGTCGACCTGCTGTACGCGGCGGTCGACCCGAGGATCCGGTACTGATGGCGAACCTCCGCGACAACCCCCTGTGGCGCGAGCTTCGCCGCAGCCGCATCGCCCAGGTCTCCTTCGCGATCACGCTCCTGTACGTACTCCTCGCACTCTTCGGCCCGGCGCTCGCGCCCTACACCGCCACCGAGATGCTCACGCTGCCGCGCCAAGCCCCATCCGGCGAGTACTGGTTCGGCACCGACGAGATCGGCCGCGACATCTTCAGCCGGATGCTGATCAGCGCGCGCGTGGCGCTGACCGTCGGCTTCGTCTCGGTCGCCATCGGCCTGGTCGTCGGCGGCGTCATGGGCGTGCTCGCCGGGTACTTCGGCGGCTGGCTCGACGCCGTCCTCATGCGCGTGGTCGACGTGCTGCTCGCCTTCCCCGGCATCTTGTTGGCGCTCGCCGTCATCACCTTCCTCGGGCCCGGCCTCACGAACACGATGATCGCGATCGGGATCGGCGGCATCCCCGGGTACGCCCGTCTGGTGCGCGGCGAGGTGCTGTCGCTGCTCGAGCGCGATTACGTGGCGGCGGCCAAAGCGCTCGGCGCCAACCACCTGCGGGTGATGGTCAAACACCTGATCCCATTGATGGCGTCGTCCATGCTCGTGTACTCCACGGCGCAGCTGGCGCGCGCCATCCTCGCCGAGGCCGGCCTCTCGTACCTTGGCCTGGGCGTGCAGCTCCCGGACCCCTCTTGGGGCGGGATGATCGCTTCGGGCCAGCGCTTCTTCCTGTCCGCGCCCTTCATGGCGATCTATCCGGGCACCGCGATCATGGTGCTCGTCTTCGCCCTCAACCTGCTCGGCGACGCGTTCCGCGACGCCCTCAACCCCCAGCTCCGGCGCGCCGGGACCAAGTAGCCCGCGCGCCGCGCCGGCCCCCGGATCGCCGGTGGGGGCCGCACGGCGTGCTCAGGAGACCACCCATGGACATCCGCTTCGAAGGCAAGACCGTGATCGTGACCGGCGCCGCCCGCGGCGTCGGACGCGCGCTGGTGCACGCGTTCGTCGCCGCCGGCGCGTCGGGCATCGTCGCCGCCGACCGCGACGAGGCCGGCTTGCGCGAGACCTGCGAAGGTCAGGGCGACCACGTCGTCCAAGTGGCCGCCGACATCAGCACCGTCGACGGTGCCAAGGCGATCGTCGCCGCCGCCGTCGACCGCTTCGGCGGCCTCGACGTCTGCGTCAACAACGCCGCCGTCGCGCCGACCGCCGCGCTTCTCGAGTACGACGTCGAGGTGTGGGACACGGTCTACGCCGTGAACGCCCGCGGCACCTTCCTGATGACGCAAGCCGCCGCCAAGGCGATGATCGCCGGCGACAGCAAAGGGCGCATCGTCAACTTCTCGTCCGGTTCGGCCAAGAAGGGGGGCGCCGGCGCCGCTGCGTACGCGAGCAGCCGCGCCGCCACCGAGTCCTTCTCGCGCGTGGCCGCCATCGAGCTCGCCCCTTACGGCATCCTCGTCAACACCGTCAGCCCGGGCCTGATCGACACCCAGCCGAAGCCGCTGCCCCCGGCGATGAAGGCGGGCCTCGCGGCGCGCATCCCGACGCTGCCGCTGGCGCGTGCGGGCGAGCCGGAGGAGGTGGCGAACGTCGTGCTGTTCCTCGCCTCCGAGTTCTCGGGCTACATGACCGGTTCGGTCGTCGACGTCGACGGCGCCGCCGGCGTGGGCAACCGCGCGCCCAAGGAGATCGTCGACGACGACATCCGCTACGACTGGGTCACCGGGAAGAAGCGGTCGTGAAGGTCTCCTTCGAAGGCAAGACCGTGATCGTCACGGGCGCCGCGCGCGGCGTCGGTCGCGCGCTCATCCGCTCCTTCGTGGACGCGGGCGCTTCGGGCATCGTCGCGGTCGACCGCGACGATGCCGGCCTGAACGAGACGTGCGCGCCGTTCGGGGACCACGTCGTACCCGTGGTCGCCGACATCCGCCAGGTGGCGGACGTGCAGCGCATCGTCGACACGGCGGTCGAGCGCTTCGGCGGCCTCGACGTGTGCGTGAACAACGCCGCGGTGGCGCCCAAGATGGCGCTCCTGGACTACGACCCCGACGTGTGGGACACGGTCTACGCCGTCAACACCCGCGGCACCTTCCTGATGACGCAGGCCGCCGGCCGCGCCATGGTCGCCGGGAAGCGCGCCGGCCGCATCGTGAACTTCTCGTCCGGCTCGGCCAAGGAGGGCGGCCCGGGCGCGGCCGCGTACGCCAGCAGCCGCGCGGCCACCGAGGCCTTCGGCCGCGTCGCCGCCATCGCGCTCGCGCCCTACGACATCCTGGTCAACACCGTCAGCCCCGGGCTGATCGACACCCAGCCGAAGCCGCTCCCGCCGCGGATGAAGGCCAAGCTCGAGCAGGTGATCCCGAACCTGCCGCTCGCGCGCCCGGGCGAGCCGGAAGAAGTCGCGCACGTCGTGTTGTTCCTGGCGTCCGAGCACGCGGGCTACGTGACCGGGTCCGTGTGGGACGTCGACGGCGGCGTCGCGGTCGGCTCGCGGCCCCCCAAGGAGATCGTCGACGACGACATCCGCTACGACTGGGTCACGGGGCGCGAGCGCTGAGCGCGATCGCGATGCTCGCCCTCTGACGAAGCCGTTCGGCCAGCTCCTGCGGCCCGGTCTCGGCGCGCCTCCGCGCCAGGGTCGGGCCGCGGTATCGTCTAGGACGTGAACGTTGTCGTGCCCTCACCCGCCGCTCCCGAGCGCGCGGGCGCGCGGGCGTCGTGAGCACCCCCACGCCCGAGCTCCGCAGCTCGCTGATCGCCCGCTCGCCCATCTACTACGGGTGGGTCGTCCTCGTGGTCGGCACCCTCGGGATGATGATGACGGTCCCGGGCCAGACGGTCGGGGTGTCGATCTTCCTCGACGGCATCATCGTCGACCTGGGGCTGTCGCGCTCGCAGGTCTCGACGCTCTACCTGATCGGCACGCTCCTCGGTTCGCTGACGCTCCCGTTCGTCGGTCGCTTCGTCGACCGGCGCGGGCCGCGCGTCGCGGTGGCGGTGGTGGCGGCGGCCTTCGCGTTGGCGTGCGTGTGGATGGGCTTCGTGCAGGGGGCGTGGATGCTGCTCGTCGGGTTCACGCTGATCCGCGCGCTGGGTCAAGGGTCCCTCTCGCTCCTCAGCGTGCACTCGGTGGCCATCTGGTTCGTACGGCGCCGCGGCATCGCGATCGGGATCATGGGGATCGGCATGGCGATCTGGATGGCGTTCTTCCCGACGCTCGTCGAACGCCTGATCGAGCCCTTCGGCTGGCGCACGACCTACATGCTGCTGGGCGCACTGGTGGCGGTCACGATCCTGCCGCTCGGGGCGCTGCTGCTGCGCGACCGCCCCGAGCGCTACGGCATCGTGGTCGATGGGGGGGTGGTGCCCGGGACGGACGAAACGACCGTGCCCGAGGCCGCGTACCGCCCTGCGGAGGCGCGCGCGACGCGCACGTACTGGCTGTTCTTGGCGGGCCTGTGGTTGGGCTCGAACCTCGGCACGGGGCTCGCCTTCCACCACTACGGGATCCTGGCGGCCGGCGGCCTCGACCGCGCGACGGCCGCGGCGGCCTTCGTCCCGCTCGGGATCATGTCGGCGGTCGGCAACCTGGGCACCGGCGCGCTGTTCGGGCGCGTGCCGCCGCGCGTGCTCCTCACGGTCAACCTGCTGCTGCTCGGCTCCGCTCTGGTGCTGGCCGGGCGCATCGGGGGGCCGGGGTCCGTGTGGGTCTACGGCGGGCTGTTGGGAATGCGCGGCGGCATGGCCAGCGCGCTCGAGGGGAACGCCTTCGCGCACTACTTCGGGCGCGCCCACATCGGCGCGATCCGGGGCCAGGTCGTCACGGCCCTCGTGATCGGGTCGTCGGTGGGGCCCCTGCTCTTCGCGCTCGGTCCGGACGTCTTCGGCAGCTATGGCCCGGTGCTCGTGCTCTCGTCGATCCCGGTGTTCGCGCTCGCGGTGGCGGCGCTGTTCCTGCGGCCCTACCGCGACGGGCGCGTGCGCTGACCGACGGTCGCGCTCAGGACCCGCGGTCGTGCTCGATCAGCACCGGCCGCTTGGCGAGCCGCACGACCGTCTCCGCGACGGACCCGTTCAGGAAGTGCGCGAGCCCAGTCCGGCCATGGGTGCCCATGACGATCAGGTCGGCCCCCCACGCCTCGGCCTCCTGCAGGATGCCCTCGGCCGCGGTGCCGATGCGCACGGTGCTCGTCTCGCCGTCTTGTGCGAGGTCGATCATGCGGGCCAACTCCCGCGCTTCCATGGCGTCGCGCTCCTCTTTGGCGGAGACCGACGAGCTGAGGTCGGCGGCGATGCGTTTGGGGTCGAGGACGTGCAGCAGACGGCGCTCGGCGTCCGGGAAGTGGCTGCGCGCGAGCGCCAGGGCGGCGTCGCCCGGGGGTGTGAAGTCGATGGGAACGAGGATGCGTCGGAACATAGCGGCCTCCTAGAGGGCGCGCCGCGCTGCGCGCGGCGTTGCGCTGCGCGCGGCGTTGCGCTGCGCGCGGCGTTGCGCT
>JAABRX010000194.1 GCA_011390675.1 Trueperaceae bacterium
GCCTACGGTCTCCTCTTCGAACGCTTCCTGAACCCCGACCGCGTGTCGCTGCCCGACTTCGACATCGACTTCTCGGACGCGCGCCGCGGCGAGGTCATCGACTACGTGCGGCGCACCTACGGCGACGACAAGGTCGCGCACATCGCCACCTTCGGAACGATGGCCTCGCGGGCCGCGATCAAGGACGCCGCGCGGGTGATGGAGGCGCCGTTCGCCGACGCCGACAAGGTCTCGAAGCTGATCCCGCTGGTGTTCGGCCGCTCGGTCCCCATCCGCACGGCGCTCGAGGAGATCCCGGAGCTGCGCGAGCTCTACGCCGCGGGCGCCCAGCCCTACGTCGACGTCGCCATGTCGCTCGAAGGGCTGACGCGCCACGCCTCGGTGCACGCGGCCGGCGTGATCATCGCCCGCGACCCGATCACCGAGCTCGCCCCGCTGTTCCGCAGCGGCGACGGGCCCGTCGTGTGCCAGTACGACATGGGCTCGGTCGAGGACCTCGGGTTCATCAAGATGGATTTCCTCGGTCTGCGCACCCTGTCGCTGATCGAGGCCGCGGTGCGCATCGTGCGCGACACGTACGGCGCGGAGCTCGATCCCGACGCCTTCCCCGCCGACGACGCGGTGACCTATGAACTGCTGGCGCGCGGCGACGCCGCCGGCGTGTTCCAGTTCGAGTCGCCGGGCATGGTCGACACGCTGCGCAAGCTCAAGCCGCGGCGCATCCAGGACCTCATCGCCGTCTCCGCGCTGTACCGGCCCGGACCGATGGAGAACATCCCCACCTACATCCGGCGGCACCACGGTCAGGAGGAGGTCAGCTACGCGGAGTTCCCGGTCTCCGCGCCGATCCTGGCGCCGATCCTGGAGGAGACCTACGGGATCCCCGTCTACCAGGAGCAGATCATGCAGATCGCGCAGGCGGTGGCGGGCTACACCCTCGGCGAGGCGGACCTGCTGCGGCGCGCGATGGGCAAGAAGAAGGTCGCGGAGATGGAGCAGCAGCGGGCGATCTTCGAGCGCGGCGCGCGCGAGCGCGACATCCCACGGACCGAGGCGAACCACATCTTCGACCTGCTGGAGAAGTTCGCCAACTACGGCTTCAACAAGTCGCACAGCGCCGCCTACGGCGTGCTGTCGTACCAGACGGCCTACCTCAAGGCCCACTTCCCCGTCGCGTTCGCCGCGGCCCTGCTGACGGTGGAGCGCGGCGACAGCGACAAGGTGGCGCAGTACGTCGCCGACGCCCGCCACCTCGGCGTCGAGGTCCTGCCGCCCGACATCAACACCTCCGGCGGCGACTTCACGCCCGACGGCGCCGTCGTGCGCTTCGGGCTCTACGGCGTCAAGAACGTCGGCGACGCGGCCGTCGATCACCTGGTGCGCGAGCGGCAGCAGGGCGGACGCTTCCGCGACCTGTTCGACTTCTGCCGCCGGGTGGACACCCAGCTCGTGAACAAACGCGCGTTGGAATCGCTCGTGAAGGCGGGCGCGTTCGACGGCCTCGGCGATCGGGCCTCGCTCCTCGAGCACCTCGAGCCGGCCTTGCGTTGGGGTGCGGCCCAGCGCGAGCAGGCCAGCCTCGGACAGCTCGGCCTCTTCGGCATCGACGAGGTGCGGCCGCCGGCGCTCGCCGCCGCCGAGCCGCTGAGCGCCCTCGACCTGCTGCGCATGGAGAAGGAGGCGCTGGGGCTCTACCTGTCGAGCCACCCGATGCTGCAGTACCCGGGCCTCGCCGAGTCGGCCAGCTGCGGCGTCGCCGACCTCGACGACTGGTGGCGCGAGCGGGCCACCGACGGCGGCCGCCCGCGCGTCGCCCTGGCCGGCCTGCTGCAGAACGTCGTCAAGCGACCGACGCGCAAGGGCGGCATGATGGCCCGCTTCGAGATCGCCGACGTGAGCGGCGCCCGCGAGGTCGTCGCCTTCGGCCGCACCTACGACGACATCGCGGCGGCGCTCGTCGAGGACGTGCCGGCCGTGGTGGTGTGCGAGGTCAGCCCAGACGGGGACGCGCTCCGCCTGGTGGCCGAACGGCTCGTGCGTTGGGACCGGCGCGAGCAGGCGCCCGAGCTGGCGATCCTCACGTTCGACCTCGACGAGCTGGGGTCGCACCAGCTGCTGGAACTGCGCTCGTGCCTCGACGACCGCTCCGGACGCGTGCCCGTCGAGTTGCGCCTGCGCACCGGTACGGGCACGATCCACTTCGCCGCGGAGGGGCTCCGCGTCGACCCCGAGGGCCTACCGGCCGTGGTGGAGGCCTGCCCGTGGCTCACGGCCACGGTGGCCCTCGACGCACGCCCGTGGCTCGAGGAGCGCGGACGCCAGGGCTACGGCGGGCGCGGCAGGCCGCCGGCCGCCCGCTCGCCCGCACCGTCGAGCGACGTCCCGTTCTGACGGCCGCCCGCGGCGGCCGCTGGCCTCATCCCCACTGCGTCGCCGTCTGACGTCCCCGTTCCAGGTCGACCTGCGTGGCCGACATCTTGAACTGCTGGGCCGACGTCGCCGCATGCATCGCCGTCTCGTAGCTGATGACGTCCTGGCCGTACAGGTCGGCGAGGTGGTCGTCGAAGAGCTGCATGCCGTCGAAGCGTGAGTCGCGGATGGCGTCGTAGATCTCGCCGGTCCGCTGCTCGTCCTTGATCAGGTCGCGGATGCGCAGCGTCCCGCGCAGGATCTCCATCGCCGCCACCCGGCCCTTGCCGCCCACCCGCGGCAGCAGCCGCTGCGACACGATGCCGACGAGGGCCTCCGCGAACAGGATCCTGGCGACGTCGCGCTCGTGGGGCGGGAACAGCTCCATCACGCGGTTGATCGTGCGGACCGAATCCTGCGTGTGCAGCGTCGCGAACACCAGGTGGCCCGTCTGGGCGGCCGACAGCGCGGCGGCCGCGGTCGCGTGGTCGCGGATCTCGCCGATCATGATGATGTCGGGATCCTGCCGCATCGCGGCGACCAGCGCGTCGGCGAAGGTGGTCGCGTCCATGCCGATCTCGCGCTGGACGATCGCCGAGCGCTTGGAGCGGTGGAGGTACTCGATCGGGTCCTCGATGGTGACGATCATCTTGCCGTGGACGGCGTTGATCTCATCGATGATGCGCGCCAGGGTGGTCGACTTGCCGGAGCCCGTCGGCCCCGTGACCAGCACGATCCCCTTCTCCTGGTCGCGGAAGTGGTTGATCGTCTCCTCCGGCAGGTTGACGATCGCGAGCATCGATTCGTCCGAGCCGATGATGCGCAGGACGGCGCTGACGCTCCCGCGCTGGCGGAAGAGGTTGACCCGGAAACGGCCCAGGCCGGAAACGGAGTACGCCAGGTCGACCTGGTGCCGGTCCGCGAACACGCCCCTCTGGCGCTCGTCGCACATCGCGGCCACCAGCTTCTCGGTGAAGGCGGGGGTGATGCGCGTGTCGGCCACCGGGATGAGCTTGCCGTGCAGGCGAGCCAGGGGCGGGAGCCCGACGTGGAGGTGGAGGTCGGAGGCGCCCCGGTCGACGAGCGTCTTGAGCAGATCGTGGAAGTTCACGGGCACACGATAACGGCCGACGCCCCGAGGCGACATGAACACG
Source organism: Trueperaceae bacterium (assembly GCA_011390675.1). Lineage (GTDB taxonomy): Bacteria > Deinococcota > Deinococci > Deinococcales > Trueperaceae > JAABTL01. The sequence goes on from JAABRX010000194.1 coordinate 3,564, forward strand.
TACACTGCGCGCCATGGAACTCCCCCAACCGCCCACCCCCGGACGCCGGTCGTGACCCGCCTCCTCATCCCGCTGGTCGCCGCCGTGACGCTGGTCCTGCTGGTCGTGTGGCTGCAACAGGGCGGCTCGCCGGCGACCGCCGCGCCGCCCGCCACGCAGGCCGCCGGGTCGACGGACGACGCGCCCGCCGCGCCCGAGGACGACGTCGCGGCGAGCGAGACGGCCCCCGCCGAGACGGCCGACGCCGAAGCGGAGACCGCGAACGATGGGGACGCATCGACGCCGACGGAGGCCGGCACGGAAGCCGCCGAGGCGACGAACGCGCAGCCGACGGCCCCGGACGCTGACGACGCGGCGGTCGCCGTCCCCGAGGGCTTCACCGCCATCGCACCGATCGTCGCGGAACGGCGCCTGGCGTTCGAGGAGGCCGCCGAGGTGCTCGAGCCGGAGCTCGACTACGCCGCCGTCCTCGAGACCAACCGCGGCACCGTCTTCGTCGAGCTCTACGAGGACGAGACGCCGATCACCGTCAACAACTTCGTCTTCCTGGCCCTCCACCGCTACTTCGACGGCATCGTCTTCCACCGCGTGATCGACGGCTTCATGGCCCAGACCGGTGACCCGACCGGCACCGGCACCGGCGGCCCCGGCTACCGCTTCCCCGATGAGATCGTCGAGGACCTGCGGCATGACGGCCCCGGCATCCTGTCGATGGCCAACGCGGGCCCGGGCACGAACGGCTCGCAGTTCTTCCTGACCTTCGATGCCACGCCCTGGCTCGACGGTGCGCACACGGTCTTCGGTCGCGTGCGCGAGGGCCTCGATGTGCTCGACGCGATCACCCGCGTCGATCCGCAGCAGCCGTCGGTCGTCGCGCTGCTCGCCGACGCGGCGTCCTCGGTCCGTGACCAGGGCCTCGAGCTCGACGGCGACGGCAGCGTCGAGGAGGCACTGACCGCGGCCCTCGGCGTCACCCCCGTGCCCGGCCCCGGTTACGAGGTCGCCGGCACGCGCGTCGTCATCGGCAGCGTGAACGGCGAGGCCGCGGCGGGCTTCTTCCCCAGTCCCGATCGCATGGAGCGCGTGACGATCGTGACCCGACCGCGCGACTGACGCGCCCACCCTCTCCCCCACCCCAGGAGGCCTCATGAACGCACGACTCGACGGCTACGAGCAGGTCCCTCACCTCGGCACGGAGCGCGTCACGCAGTTCGAGCGCGCCGGCGAGGCGCTCGAGGGCGGCCACGACTACCGCGCCCTGATCGAGACCGACCGCGGCGACATGGTCGTCGACCTCGAGCAGGACCGCACCCCGAAGACGGTCAACAACTTCGTCTTCCTCGCCCTCCACCGCTACTTCGACGGTGTCGCCTTCCACCGGGTGCTCGAGGACTTCATGGCGCAGACCGGCGACCCGACCGGCACCGGCCGCGGGGGTCCCGGCTACCGCTTCGCCGACGAGTTCCACCCGGAGTTGCGCCACGACGCGCCGGGCGTGCTGTCGATGGCGAACGCCGGCCCGGGCACCAACGGCTCGCAGTTCTTCATCACCTTCGGGGCCACACCCTGGCTGGACGGCAAGCACGCGGTGTTCGGCCGGGTCGTCGACGGCGTCGAGGTGCTCGAGGCGCTCACTCGGGTCGACCCTCAACGCCCCGGCGGCGCGAAACCGGACACGATCCGGCAGGTCACCATCTGGCGGCGCGCCGCGGCCTGACGCCTGCGGCGCCAGACGTGATGGGGGGCGCCGCGGACCGCGGCGCCCCCCATCACGTGCATCCGGCGATGCGGGTGCCGCCGGCCGCGGCGCACGATCGGTCACGCCGCGAGCGGGGGCACCTTCAGGCTTCGCAGCCGGGCGTGCTCGAGCAGGTGGGCCTCGAGGGCCGCCACCGGCACCCCGCGCCGCTCGGGCTCCTGGCGGCTGCGGAAGGCGACCTCGTCGGCCTCGATCTCCTTGTCGCCCAGGATGACCGTGTAGGGCACCTTGTAGAGCTCGGCGTCGCGGATCTTCGCCTGCATGCGTTCGTTGCTGGCGTCGACCTCGACGCGCAGGCCCGCTGCCCGGAAGCGCGCCTGGAGTCGGCGCGCCGGCTCCAGGTGGCGGTCGGCGATGGGCACGATCCGCACCTGCTCGGGCGCGAGCCACAGCGGGAAGTCGCCCGCGAAGTGCTCGATCAGGAAGCCGATGAGGCGCTCGTGGGTCGACAGCGGCGCGCGGTGGAGGCACAGCGGGGTGCGCCGCTGGTTGTGCTCGTCGATGTAGTTCAGGTCGAAGCGCGCGGGCACGGCGAAGTCGACCTGGTTGGTCGCCAGCGTGAACTCGCGGCCGATCGCGCTCTTGATCTGCACGTCGATCTTGGGCCCGTAGAAGGCGGCCTCGTCGTCGACCTCGACGAAGTTGATGCCGCCGTGCTGCAGCGCCCGGCGGGTCATCTCCTCGGTGCGCAGCCACAGCTCGGGCTCGTCGACGTACTTCTTGCCGAGGCCGTCGGGCGCGTGCTTCGAGAAGCGCATGACGTAGTCCTCGATGCCGAACAGGGCGAAGTAGCGCAGGTAGAGGTCGACCACCGCGAGGAACTCGGCCTCGAACTGCTCCTCGGTGCAGTAGATGTGGGCGTCGTTCATCTGCATCGACCGGACCCGCATCAGGCCCATCAGG
>JAABRX010000195.1 GCA_011390675.1 Trueperaceae bacterium
GCTCGTCGTCGCCGGCGGCAAGGTGACCCCGCTCGACCTCGCCGCCAAGCTCGACAGCACCGCGGACTTCGAGAGCGCCGCGAAGTGGGGCGACATCGAGTTCCCGACCCCCTTCGGGCGCGAGCCCAGCCCCGAGGAGGCGTACGTCGAGGAGCTCGACGCCAAGACCGGCGCCTCGCTCAAGCTGACGGTGCTCAACCCCGAGGGGCGCGTGTGGACGATGGTCGCCGGCGGCGGCGCCTCGGTGATCTTCGCCGACACGATCACCGACCTCGGCTTCATGCACGAGATGGCCAACTACGGCGAGTACTCCGGTGACCCCAGCGAGGAGTTCACCTACCTCTATGCCAGGACGATCCTCGACCTCATGACCCGCAGCCAGCACCCGGACGGCAAGGTCCTGCTGATCGGCGGCGGGATCGCCAACTTCACCGACGTCGCCAAGACCTTCAAGGGCATCATCCGCGCGCTGCGCGAGTACCAGTCGCGCCTGCAGGAGTACGGCGTGCGCGTCTACGTGCGCCGCGGCGGCCCGAACTACCGGGAGGGTCTGCGGATGATGCGCCGACTCGGCGAGGAGCTCGGGGTGCCGATCGAGGTGTACGGCCCCGAGACCCACATGACCAAGATCGTCTCGATCGCGTTGAAGGCGGGGTAAGCGATGGCGCTGGTGAAGGAGAACCCGTTCGAGCTGTTCGACGCCACCACCCAGGCGTTCATCTACAACAACCAGACCGTCGCCACGCAGCGCATGCTCGACTTCGACTACGTGTCGGGGCGCAGCACGCCCTCGGTCGCCGCGATCGTCAACCCGACGGGCAGCGACGGCTTCGCCAAGGTGTTCTTCGGCCGCCGCGAGGTGCTCATCCCCGTCTACCGCAAACTCGAGCGCGCCGCCGAGCAGCACCCCGGCGTCGACGTCATGATCAACTTCGCCTCGTTCCGCTCGGCCGCCGCGTCGACGATGGAGGCGCTCGACCTGCCGCAGATCCGCGCCGTGGCGGTCATCGCCGAGGGCATCCCGGAGCGGCGATCGAAGCTCATGGCCGCCAAGGCGAGGGCGCTCGGCAAGACGATCATCGGCCCCGCCACCGTCGGCGGCATCAAGGCCGGCTGCTTCAAGATCGGCAACACCGGCGGGACGATCGAGAACATCGTCGAGTCGAAGCTGCACCGCCCCGGCTCCGTCGGCTTCGTCTCCAAGTCCGGCGGCCTGAGCAACGAGGCGTACTACACCATCGCGATGAACACCGACGGGCTCTACGAGGGCATCGCCATCGGCGGCGACGCCTTCGCCGGCTCGACGCTGCTCGACCACCTGCTGCGCTACGAGCAGATCCCCGAGATCAAGATGCTCGTCTGCCTCGGCGAGCTCGGCGGCGCCGGCGAGTACGACGTCGTCGAGGCCCTCGAGCAGGGCCGCATCACCAAACCCCTGGTCATGTGGGTCACGGGCACCTGTGCCAAGGCCTTCAAGACGGAGGTGCAGTTCGGCCACGCGGGCGCCAAGGTCAGCGGCGACCGCGAGAGCGCCGACGCCAAGAACGCTGTCCTGCGAGCCGCCGGCGCGATCGTGCCGGACTCCTACGACGACTACGGCGACAGGATCCGCGAGACCTACGAGCGGCTCGTGGCCGACGGCGTCATCACGCCCGCACCCGAGCCGGAGGCGCCGTCGATCCCGCTCGACTACGCCAAGGCCGTCAAGGAAGGCGTCATCCGCAAGCCCGCCAGCTTCATCAGCACGATCTCCGACGACCGCGGCGAGGAGCTGATGTACGGCGACCTGCCGATCACCCAGGTCTTCGAGCGCGAGCTCGGCGTGGGCGGCGTCCTGAGCGTGCTGTGGTTCAAGCGGCTGCTGCCCGCCTACGCCACGAAGTTCATCGAGATGGCGCTCATGGTGACGGCCGACCACGGCCCGGCCGTGTCCGGCGCCCACAACACGATCGTCGCCACCCGCGCCGGCAAGGACCTGGTGTCCTCCATCGTCAGCGGCATGCTCACCATCGGCCCGCGCTTCGGCGGCGCGGTCGACGGCGCCGCCCAGATGTTCTCCGACGCCTATGACCGGGACCTGACGCCGCAGCAGTTCGTCGACGAGATGAAGCGCAAGGGCGTCAACATCCAGGGCATCGGTCACCGGGTGAAGAGCGTGCACAACCCCGACCTGCGCGTCAGCATCATCAAGGCCTACGCGCTCGAGCATTTCAGGTCGTCGGCGCTCCTGACGTACGCTCTGGAGGTGGAGAAGATCACCACGGCCAAGCGCAACAACCTCATCCTCAACGTCGACGGCGCCATCGGGATCGCCTTCGCCGACATGCTCCGCTCGGAGATGCCGCGCGAGGAGGCGGACCAGTACGTCGCCCTCGGCGCGCTCAACGGCCTGTTCGTGCTCGGCCGGACGATCGGCCTCATCGGCCACCACCTCGACCAGAAGCGTCTCAAGCAGGGCCTGTACCGGCACCCATGGGACGACATCGCCTACATGCTCGACTGAAGGAGCCCTGCCCATGGAGCGACCCACGAGCCCCAAGATCGTCTACACCCAGGTCGACGAGGCCCCGGCGTTGGCGACCTACTCCCTGCTGCCCGTGGTCGAGGCCTTCGCCGGCGTGGCCGGCGTCGCCGTCGAGCGGCGCGACATCTCGCTCGCCGGCCGCATCCTCGCCCAGTTCCCCGACCTCCTCGGGGAGCGGCGCGTGGAGGACGACCTCGCCTACCTCGGCGATCTCGCGAAGACGCCCGCGGCGAACATCATCAAGCTCCCCAACATCAGCGCGTCGGTGCCGCAGCTCAAGGCCGCCATCCGCGAGCTGCAGGCGAAGGGCTACCCACTGCCCGACTACTCGGACGAGCCGTCCGGCGACGCCGAGCGCGACGCGCGCGAGCGCTACGACCGGGTGAAGGGCAGCGCCGTCAACCCGGTGTTGCGCGAGGGGAACTCCGACCGCCGCGCGCCCGCCTCGGTCAAGGCGTACGCGCGCAAGCACCCGCACCCGATGGGCGCGTGGAGCGCCGATTCGAAGTCGCACGTGGCGCACATGACGGCCGGCGACCTGCGCAGCAACGAGATGTCGCACACGGTGACCGAGGCCGAGGCCGGTGACGCCCGCATCGAGCACGTGGACGGCGAGGGCCACGTGAGGGTGCTGAAGGCCCGCGTGTCGCTACTGGAGGGCGACGTCATCGACGGCAGCTTCATGAGCCGCCGCGCCCTGCGCGCGTTCCTCGCCGAGCAGATCGACGACGCGAAGGACCGCGACGTGCTCTTCTCGCTGCATCTCAAGGCGACCATGATGAAGGTCTCCGACCCGATCTTCTTCGGGCACGCCGTCTCGGTGTTCTTCGCGGACGTGTTCGAGAAGCACGCGGCGACCTTCGCGCGCCTCGGCGTCAACCCCAACGACGGGCTCGCCGACCTCCACGCCAAGCTGCAGACGCTGCCGGAGAGCGAGCGGGCCGCGATCGAGGCCGACATCGTGGCGACCTACGAGCGCCGCCCGGCGCTGGCGATGGTCAACTCCGACAAGGGCATCACCAACCTGCACGTCCCCTCCGACGTCATCATCGACGCCTCGATGCCCGCCGCCATCCGCGCCTCCGGTCGCATGTGGGGGCCCGACGGCCAGGAGCACGACACCAAGTTCGTCATCCCGGACGGCAGCTACGCTGGCGTCTACCAGGCGGTCATCGACGACTGCAAGGCGCACGGCGCCTTCGACCCGCGCACGATGGGGAGCGTGCCCAACGTCGGGCTGATGGCCCAGAAGGCCGAGGAGTACGGCTCGCACGACAAGACCTTCGAGATCGGCGCCCCCGGACGCGTGCGGGTGGTTTCGGCCGCGGACGTGACGCTGCTGGAGCACGACGTGGAGCCCGGTGACGTCTGGCGTATGTGCCGCGTCACCGATGCCGCCGTCCGCGACTGGGTCAAGCTGGCCGTCACCCGGGCGCGGGCGAGCGGCGCGCACGCGGTTTTCTGGCTCGACGAGGACCGCCCGCACGACGTGCAGCTCATCGCCAAGGTGCGCCGCTACCTCAACGACCACGACACCGCCGGGCTGCACCTGCACGTCATGGCGCCGGTCGAGGCGACGCGCTTCTCGTGCGAGCGCCTGCGCCGCGGCGAGGACACGATCTCCGTCACCGGCAACGTCCTGCGCGACTACCTCACGGACCTGTTCCCGATCCTCGAGGTCGGCACCAGCGCCAAGATGCTGTCGATCGTGCCGCTGATGCACGGCGGCGGCCTGTTCGAGACGGGCGCCGGCGGCTCCGCGCCCAAGCACGTGCAGCAGTTCGTCGCCGAGGGGCACCTGCGCTGGGACTCGCTCGGCGAGTTCCTGGCGCTGGCGGCCTCGCTCGAGCACCTGGCGACGCGCACCGGCAACGCCCGCGCCCAGGTCCTGGCCGACGCGCTCGACCGAGCCAACGCCCGCTTCCTCGAGAGCAACAAGTCGCCCTCGCGCAAGGTCAACGAGATCGACAACCGCGGCAGCCACTTCTTCCTGACGCTCTACTGGGCGCAGGAGCTGGCCACCCAGGCCGACGACCCCGAGCTCGCCGGGCGCTTCGCCGAGCTCGCCCGGGCGCTCACCGAGAAGGAGACGACGATCGCCGCCGAGCTGCTGGCCGCTCAGGGCTCGCCGGTGGACGTTGGCGGCTACTACCGCCCCGACGATGCGCTCGCCAGCCGCGCCATGCGGCCGAGCGCGACCTTCAACGCCCTGATCGACGGCCTAGGCGCCTGAGGCGGCGGGCGGAGCGGCGGCCGCCAGCGGCCGCCCCGCGATGGGAGACGACGACCCCATGTCCGAGCCGGACGACATCCGAGACCTCTTCGCCGCCTGGGACGCCGCGCTGCGGACCGGCGACGCCGATGAGGTCGTCGCGCTCTACGCGGACGACGCGGTGCTGCTGCCGACGTTCTCCGACCGGGTCCGCACCACCGACGACGGTCGCCGCGACTACTTCGTTCACTTCCTCGAGCGACGCCCTCGTGCGTCGCTCGAGGAAGCGCACGCGCGCGTCTACGGCGACCTCGCGATCCTCTCCGGGATCTACGCGTTCGCCTTCGGCACGGGGCCCGACCGCGAGGCGCGGGCCCGCTTCACCTTCGTCTACCGGCGGGTCGACGGACGCTGGTGGATCGTGGAGCACCACTCGTCAGCGATGCCGGAGGGGGCGACCTAGCCTCGGGCGCCCGCCGAAGGTCGGGCCCCTAAGCGCTCACTGGAACTCGATGACGAAGCTGTAGACGTCGTCCTGCGGGTGGCTGGTCACCTGGTGGTCGATCTTGTGGAAGACCCGCTGCATGGCGCGGTTGGCGCGCAGGACCTCGGCCGTGAAGCCGCGGATCCCGCTGCGGATGGCGATCTGCGCCAAGTACCGCAGCAGCAGCGTGCCGATGCCCTTGTTCTGCCAGTCGTCGCGCACCACGAACGCCACCTCGGCCATGTTGGTCTTCTCGTCGAGGTAGTAGCGGCCGACGGCGATGATGTCCTCGCCGTGCGCCTCCGGCACGGTGCAGACGATGGCGAGCTCGCTGCGGTGGTCGATGAACACGAAGTCCTGGATCTCGCTGCGCGGCACCGTCTTCGAGCGCGACATGTAGCGGTAGTAGATCGTCTCCTGTGACAGCGCGTAGAACAGGTCGGTGATGCGCGGTTCGTCGGTCGGGTGGATCGGCCGGAAGGTGACCTGCGTGCCATCGCCCAACAGGCGCGTCGTGCGCAGTTCGCTGGGCCCGACCACCAGCTTGCCCTCCACGCGCGCGAACTCGGGGTGGAGGTAGCGCGCGTCGACCGCTTCCTTCAGCAGCCGACCGCGGAAGTCGGGGTGGGCGATCGCGATGAGCGCGATGGCCCGCTCTTCCACGCTCTTCCCGTGGAGGTAGGCCACGCCGTACTCGGTCACCACGTAGTGCACGTCGCCGCGCGTGGTCACGACGCCGGCGCCGGCCGAGAGGCGGGTCACGATGCGCGACACCTCGCCGTTCTTGGCGGTCGAGGGGAGGGCG
>JAABRX010000026.1 GCA_011390675.1 Trueperaceae bacterium
GCGAGGCCGAACTCGGCGCCGAACTGCTCCGCGAGCTCGAGCGCTTCATCGTCCTCCAGGTGGTCGACCAGCACTGGAAGGAGCAACTCCACATGATGGACGTGCTCCGCCAGGGGATCGGCCTGCGCGGGTACGGTCAGCGCAACCCGCTGCAGGAGTACGGCCTCGAGGCGTTCAACCTGTTCGCGGAGATGAAGGGCAACATCCGCCTGAACGTCGCCAAGCTGCTCTTCCGGGTCCAGGTGCAGACCGGCGAGCGCCTCGAGCGGCGCGCACCGGCGCGCCCGACCACGCTCGACGCCGGCGGCGGCGTGAGCGCGCTCGCGGCCGCGGCCGGGCGGCCGCAGGCGGCCGGTGCGACCAAGACCGCGCCGATCACCGTCGACGACAAGGTCGGCCGCAACGACCCGTGCCCCTGCGGCAGCGGCAAGAAATACAAGCATTGCCACGGCAAGGCGTGACCGCGTTCGCGGCGCGCGTGCACGCGCGCGTCCGCGAGCTCGACACGCGCGTGTGCCTGGGCATCGACCCGCGCCCGCACGGGCACCCCAGCACGCACCCGGCCGCGCACGATGGCGATCCGGCCAAGACGGCGCTCGCCGTCGTCGCCTACGTCCGCACCGTGCTCGACGCGACCCACGACCGGATCGCCTGCGCCAAGCCGCAGAGCGCCTTCTTCGAGGCGCTCGGGGTGCCCGGCGTGATCGCGCTCGCGCAGGTGCTGGCCGACCTGCGCGAGCGCGGCATCCCGGCGATCCTCGACGCCAAGCGCGGCGACATCGGCAGCACGGCCGAGGCCTACGCGGCCGCGTACCTCGCCGACGGCGTGTTCGCGGCGGACGCGCTCACCGTCAACGCCTACCTCGGCCTCGACACGCTGGAGCCCTTCCTGGACGCAGCGGTCGCGGGCGAGCGCGGAGTGTTCGTGCTCGTGAAGACTTCGAACCCAGGGAGTGGCGACCTGCAGGACGTCGCCACCGACGACGGCCGGCGCGTCCACGAGCGCTTGGCCGACGCCCTCGCTGCGCGCGCGGAGCAGCTTCCGGCTGATGCCGACGGCTACACCGCGCTCGGCGCGGTCGCCGGCGCCACCTACCCGGCCGAGCTGACCGCCCTCCGGGCGCGCATGCCGCGCTCGCTGCTGTTGGTACCCGGCTACGGAGCGCAAGGGGGTACGGGGGCCGACGCCGCCGGCGCGTTCGACGCAGCCGGGCTCGGCGCGGTCGTCAACGCCAGCCGGACGCTGCTCTACCCCACCGGCGGCGCCGACGTCGCCGCGGCGGCGCGCGCGGCCGCGACGGCGATGCGCGACGACCTCAACCGGGCGCTGGAAGCCCGAAGGTCTTAGGCTGGACCATGCCACTCGACCTCGGGGCCGTGAACGCCGTGAACGCCGTGCTGTTCGTACCGAACCAGGGCCCGTGGCGTGCGCGCGCCGCGTCGTGGCTCACGGGGCTCGATGCGGAGCCCGATGCCATCGACGCCTGGCTCGACATCCTCGGACGGCGCGCCGCCGGGGCCCACGATTGGCGCGACGAGCTCGCGGGCGCGACCTTCCCGGACGGCCGCGCGATGCCACCCGTGCGTCCGTACAACGACGCCCTGCAGCAGCTCGAGTCAGCGGACGCGGTGGTGCCCATGTGGTCACGCGATGCGCTCCCGTTCGCGCTCGACGTCTGGGGCCCGGGCGAGCGCGGCGGCGAGCCCGAAACGCTGGGGCTGGAGCTGCTCGTGCACCGCACCGTGTTGGAAGACAGCAGCGCCGTAGGCACCAGCCCCGATGCACGCGCCGAACGCCGAGCCGTGATCGGGGACGCCTTCGCCGCGCTGATGGCCGAGGCGTGCGAGGTCTTCGAACCGGTCTTCGCGCTCGCGGACGGGATGCAGCCGGTCTCGGACTTCCTCGCCCGCGCCACCCCGGAGCGCGTCCGCCACCCCGCACCCGGCGGCGCGCGCCTCGCCGACTACGCATGGGCGCTCGCCTACTGGTCGCCCGCGCGGCTCGACGAGGACCTGGCCGCCCGGCTCGCCCGCGTCGAGACCCCTCCCCTGCCGCGCGCACCATTGGTGCCGGACGGCGTCGACGTCTCGGTGCGAACTCTGGCGACCGGCGGCGCGTTCCTGCGGGCACGCCGCATCCTGGGCACGGAGACCCGCGGCTCGCGCGCGCGCCTCGAGACGCCGCTCGCCCACCAACTCGGCCTGCGCAGCAACCACCTGTTCTACAAGCGCTAGCTCGGTCGCGCGCGACGTCTCCCGGGGCGCCGCCCCCCCGGTCGCCGCTCTGGTGGTCAGCGCCTGGGCGTCTGCAGGATCCGCCCCATGCCGACCGGCGACAGGTTGGTGCGCACCCGGGGCAACAGGCGCACGAAGGTCAGCACCGGCGCCGGATCGCCCACGAACACCGCCGAGAACGAATCGAGGCCCGCGACGAGCGGGTGCGCGAAGGCGAACACGTCCACCTCCTCGCCCACCGGCACCTCGTGCGGCCAGGCGCCCGGGAGGTCCGGCTCGCTTCCGACCAGGTACATCCGCGCGCGATTCTCCGCGAGGAACAGGTCGACCGCGACCGGCGCCACCGCACCAACGTAGGCGGTCACGTCGTACGCGCACGTCGCCAGGCGCGCGGCGGCCGAGCGGAGCGCCCCGTCCCACACCTCGTCGGTCGGGCGCGTGACGATCAGGCGTGGGTACGCCGACCAGTTCCAGACCAAGCCCAAGAAGGCGATCCGGCGGACGTCCTCGGTCGTCCACGCGACGAGCGCCGCGGGGCGCAGCGCCGGCGCGATGCGGGCGAGCAACGTGTCCAGATCGGCGCCGACGCGCGCCAGGTCCGCCGGGTCCCCGGCGATCGGCGCGGCGACGCCGTACCAACCAGCGATCTCGTCGAGCGCCGCCTGCCACACGTCGGGCGCCATCGGCTCGACCTCGGCACCGCGGGCGATCACGCGCCGCTCGCGCAGGTACCGCAGGTCTTCGACGTGCGGGTGGTCGTCCGGCAACTCGAGCCGCCCCACCACGATGGATCGTGGCAGGGCGGGTTCCAAGGTGCGGACGACGTGGGCTAGGGCGGGGAGGGGGTGGGTGGGCATCGGCAGCGTGCACGCCGCGTGACCGGCAGACATCGAGAGTCCGAGCACCAGCCATGCCGCCCAACGGGCCACCCGACACGTCACTCCTGACCGTCCGCCGGCACGGCGCAATGGATCACTCGAGCGTAATCAGGTACCGGGACTCCGTAGAAGGTCCGGCAAGACCCGCCCGCGAGTAGACGCGGAAGACATCGCCAGCTACCAGCGTCGTGGTCGTGCCCGACAAACTCCCCGCGACCACCGTCGGCGGCACGTCGTTCGGGAACTCGAGCACGAGATCGAGGTCGAGGTTGTACACGGTGAAGCGCAAGGTCTCGGTCGAACCACCGGTGTAGACGAACCAATCCTCGTCGTCCAGTGCTTCGATGGCGCCCTGCGGGGCGTCCGCGGCGCTGAACGCCGTCGCTGTGCCGGTGGCGTCGTTGCCCTCGTTCTCATCGGTCGCGATCATCGTGTAGGCGTACAGATCGAAGACGCGCGGCGAGTTCGTCAGGTTGCGCACGCCAATCACGTAGTACGGGGCCGTCGGTTCGACCGCGGCACAGGGGCCAAGGCAGAAGAACGTGGTCGACAGCGACGCCGTACCGACCTCGGCTGGCGCCGCGAGCGATGACACGCTCGGACCGAAGTAGCGGCTCGACTCGGATACCGCGCGGACCGAACCGCCGCTCGTGTACAGCGTGACGCGCAGATCGTTGCCCTCGACCTCGGCGTACAGAAGGTCGCGTGCCGTCGGTACGTCGACGCGGTAGTAGCGCGTCTGCTGCGCTGCGAGCGATGCCGTGAGTTGCGACTCCGGGGGAGTTCCGAGCGTCGGCACGAACACCTGGGCGTCAAAGGTACCCGAGAGCGACGGCGGGAACGTCGGCGTCGGCCCCGGAGTGACCGTGACCTGACAAGCGGCGAGCACCAAGGCGAGCGCGGCGAGGGCCGCGAAGGGGATGAGGCGACGGTGGGTCATGGTGGACCTCCTAGTTCACCCGCATCGTAGCCCTCCGACCCATACCTACCCTGACGCGACCGTCACCGACCGTTCACGCTCCGACCTACTCGACGATCAGCAGGTACGGGTACAGATCGGGACCGCCACCGTGGACCTCGAGCTCCAGATCCGGGTGCGCCTCCTCGATGCGCTCGACCAACGCGCGCGCCGCTTCCTCACCGGTGGCCACCGCGTAGAACAGCGTTCCCAGCTCGGCGTCCTCCGCCACGTCCTCCAGCATCGCCAACACGCACGCCTCGGCCGTGTCCGCCGTCTCCTTCAGCGTGCCGTCCAGGAGGCCGATGTACGCCCCTTCGTGCACGTCGACGCCATCGATCGAAGCGTCGCGGCTCGCGACGGTGACCTCGAGGGTGCGGGCGTCCTTGGCAGCGCGCTCCATCGCGGGCACCACGGCATCGACCTCGGTGCCCTCCGCGAAGGCAACCGAAGCCGCGAGGCCTTGGCCCAGCGTGCGCGTCGCCAACACGACCACGCGCTTCTCCGGGACCAGTTCGGCCACCCGCTCCGCGGCGAGGATGATGTTCTTGTTGTTCGGGAGCACGACCACCGCGGGCGCGCCCAGCGAGCGCACCGCATCGGCGATGTCCTGCACCGAGGGGTTGTTCGTCTGACCGCCGCCGACGACTCGGGCGCCCAGGCTGCGGAACGCCTTGGTGATCCCGTATCCGCTCGACACCGCCACCAGACCGGTCTTCGGCGGTTCGGCAGCCTCCATGTCGACGTCGGCGAGGATCTCGGAGTGCTGCTCCGACATGTCCTCGACCTTGGAGCGCACCATCCGGCCGTAGCGCGCGACGAGCGCGAGCAGCTTCTCCGGCTCCTCGGTGTGGATGTGGCCCTTCACGAAGCCCTCGGCACCCACCACCAGCAACGAGTCGCCGAACGACTCCACCGCCTCTTGGATCTCGCGCGTCTCGACGCTCACCTCAGCGAGCAGGAACTCGGTGCAGAAGCCGAAGACCTCCTCTTCGAACTGCTCCTGCGCGCGCGTCGTCACCTTGGGGGGTTCGGGCAGCGGCTTGCCCTCGAACGCGGCGATCAAGCCCTCGAGGAGCCGCAGGAAGCCGAGGCCGCCGGCGTCGACCACGCCTGCCTGCTTGAGGATCGGCAGCTGCTCGGGCGTGCGCGCGAGCGCCTCGTGCCCGGCCGCGAGCGCGCGCTCCAGCAGGGCGACGGGCTTCTCTCCGTCGAGGGGCTTGGAGACCGCGTCGGCCGCGAGGCGCACGACCGTGAGGATGGTTCCCTCCACGGGCTTCATCACCGCCGCGTACGCGGTCTTGGTCGCACCGTTCAGCGCCTTGGCGAGGATCGCCGCGCTCAACTCATCGTGCCGCTTGACGACGTCGGCGAACCCCTTGAGCACCTGCGACAAGATCACGCCGGAGTTGCCGCGCGCGCCGAGCAGCGATCCGTAGGAGAGCGCGTGCGCGACGTCGGCCATGGCCTTGGGCGACTCTTCGAGCAGTTGCCGGCGCACCGACTGCAGCGTCAGGTGCATGTTGGTGCCCGTGTCGCCATCGGGCACCGGGTAGACGTTGAGCGCGTTGATCTCGTCGATGTGCACGCCGAGGAAGTCGGTGGCGAAGACGAAGGCGTCCGCCAGAGCGACCGGCGCCAGCGTCGCCGCGTCCACCCCGACCGCCGCCGCCCGCTGCGCGGTCGGACCCTCACCCACGGCTGACCCCAGCGACGTGGACCTTGACCTCGTCCACCTCGACGCCGGCGTAGGTGTGGGCGGCGTAGCGCACGCGCTCGACGACCGATTCGGCCACCGCCGGGATGTTCACACCGTACGCAACGACGACGTGCAGCACGACTTCTGCGCGGGTAGCGTCCTCGGAGCGGTCGATCTCGACCCCCTCGTCCACCTGGGACACGCCGAGGATCCGCCGCAGCCCCTCGCTCAGGCTGGCCGGCGCCATGCCGACGACGCCGGGCACCTCGTGGGCGGCCAGACCGATGACGGTCGCCAGCGCGCCATCGGCGACGTGCACGTGGTCGACGGCCCCTTCCGGCGTCCGTTTGGTCGAGCGGCGGCGCGGCTTGGGGGTCTGGGCGGCAGCGGCTGGGGCGCCTTCGGCATCGGCCGTGCGTCGGGGCATAACGGTCCTCCTCGGGTGATTGGGCATGCTACCGCGTCGCCGAACCGGGTTCGGTCGACGCGGGGACGCCGGCGATCGCGTCGCGCGGATCGAGCGGCTCCCACGGTTCCAGGTCGAGGCGCGCGGCGCGCGCGATCAGGCCGGCGGCGGCGATCTCGTCACGCGCGCGCTCGAGGAGCGCCCGCAGGCGGTCGTCGTCGGCGTCGATGGCCGCGATCGCCCAGGTCTCGACGCCGTGGGCGTCCTGGTCGCTCATGCGCGCGACGGAGAGCTCGGGTCGGGCGCGCCATCGGGTGAGCAGCGGCAGCAGCAGGGCGCGTTTCTCCTTGAGGCTGCGCGCCCACGGCGTACCGATCTCGACCTGCAGGACCCCCAGCCAAGGCGCGACGGGGCCGGACCCCGAGGACCTGCGCGGCATCAGCCCATGCCGGCCAGGAAGCCGAGCTTGCGCAACGAGCGGATCAGGTCCATGACGGTCGTCTCGCCACCGTCGTACGTCACGAGCGCCCCTTCCGGTCCGTGGGCTTCCGCGCTGGCGACGCCCGGGACCGCGCGCAAGGCGACGAGCACCTTGGAGCGGGCCGCGTCCGTGTCGAGGCCGCGCACGCTCAGGACCGCACGATCGAGCTTGCTCACGCGTCGTCCGGGGGCGCGGCCGCGGACGCCGCTCGGGCGCCCAGGACGCGCTCGAAGCGCCGCACCGGCCGCTCGCGCCAGGGGGCCTCGAGCGCCGCGCAGACGGCTCCGTCGTCGGCGGGGACGTCGATCGCGAGGTCGTACACGGCGGCGTCGTACGCGCTCTTGACGACCGCTTCGACCAGGGCACGCAGGACCCGCGCGTCGTCGTCCACCGCGACGACGCGCGCGACCGTCACGGTCGGACGGGCACCGTCCCAGACCGCGTGGGCGAGCACGAAGCCACGCGGAACCGCCAAGGAACCGGCGGCGAACGAGTGGCCGCTGCGCGCGTAGAAGGCCAGCGACGCGCGCGTCACGATGGGTTCGAGGCCGTGCGTCGCCGCGTAGGCTGCGTCGAGGGGAGCGAACGCGTCGAGGTCGTCGACGTCGACGGGTCGTAGGGCGGCGTTCATGACGCCACGATACGCGGGCGGCGCGGCGCGCGCCGTCGCCAAGGGGCTGGGGTCCGTCACGAGGTCCATCACCGGGTCCATCACGGGGTGCATCACCTCGGCGCCACGGCGGCGCCGGGCACGCGCGCCACCGTGCGCCGCTCGGACACCTCCGGGTCCCACGTCTCGTAACCCGCCTCCACGAAGTAGAGGCCCTGCGGCCCCACGTTCGGACCTGCGCGGGCGCGATCGCGCGCCGCAAGCACGTCGGCCACGTCCTCGGGGCGCAGCTTCCCCTTCCCCACCCACAGGAGGGTGCCGACGATCGTCCGGACCATGTTGCGCAAGAAGCCGTCGCCGGCGACGTGCAGGCGCAACTCCGCCCCGTCGACGCGCAGGTCGCACAGGAGGACGGTGCGCACCGGCGTGCGCGTCTCCTGGGTGGCGAACGACGAGAAGTCGTGGCGACCGACCAGATGAGGGGTCGCCGCCTGCATCGCCGCGACGTCCACGCGGCGCAGCACCGGGAGCACGCGGTGGCGTTCCAGGGCTAGGCCCCTGGGGTCGTCGCGGGCGGGCCGCAGGCGGTAGAGGTAGCGGCGGTAGCGGCAGTCGTACTGCGCCTCGAAGTCGCCCCGAACGGTCTCGAGGTCGAGCACGAGCACGTCGCGCGGCAGGTGGGCGTTCAGAGCCAGCCGCAGCTTGGCGTCGGGGATGGCGGTCGTCGTGTCCGCGTGCGCGACCATCGCCAGAGCGTGCACCCCCGCGTCCGTACGGCCGGCGGCGACGACCGAGCCGTGGACCCCGGGAAGCCTCGCGAACGCGTGGTGCAGTACCCCCTGAACGGTGCGCTCGCCGGTCGGCTGCCACTGCCAGCCGTGGAAGTCGGTGCCGTCGAACTCGAGGGTGAGGCGCAGGCGGCGCGCACCCGGGACCGTGCCAGCCGACGTGCTCACCGACGGCGTGCGGTCGGGATCCAGCCGAACGCTTGACCGATGAACGGGGCGAACACCGTAGCGGTGGCGCCGAGGACCGCGTACCTCAGGTACCCGCCGACGGGGTGGCGATTGATCGCTTCGGGCACCAGTTCGCTGCTGGCCACGAGCACGGTGAACGCGAGGACGAGGCCGACGAGGACGACGGCGATCCGTCCGAGCAGCGGGCCGTCGGTGCGGTGCTGCACCAGCATCGGTCCCACGGTCAGCGCCGCGAGCGCGCCGGTCACGAGGTCGGACTCGGGCGTGGGGAACGCCAGATGGAGCGCGAGCGGCGCAGCGACGCCCAGGGCGACCGCGAGGGCCGGCGGCGGCTCGAACCCGGAGCGCATCCACAGCGTCGCCGCGACGACGATCACGACGCCGATCAGCAGGCCGCCGACGACGTCGGCGAGCACGTGGACGCCCAGGTAGAGCCGTGAGAACGCGACGAGCGCGATCAGCACCACCGCGGCGACCCAGAACCACGCGCGCCTCGCGAGCACGGCGGCGAACCCCCAGAAGGTGGTCGCGATCTGCGTATGCCCGCTAGGGAACCCGGCCCCGAGGGCGCCGTCGACCGCGCGCTGAGTTCGGATCACCGAGGCGTCGAGCTCGAACGGGCGCGGGGTGTCGAACCAGCCCTTCGCGTACTGGTTGAGCTGAAAGCTGACCAATACCGCGATGCCGAGCGCGCGGCCGGCGCGCGCATCGACCGCGAGGTACGCGACGACCATGAACGCCACGAACGCCTCCGCGGAGCCGAGGTCGGTGATCCAGGTCATCAGCGCGTCGAGCCACGGAGCGGCGACGCTCTGAACGAGGTGTACGGTCTCCATCCGGTCCCCCAGCGGGCCGCAGCGTCAGGTGCCGAGCTCGCCGCCGGCTGCGGCTGGGGCACGTGCGCGTCACGGGCGGCTCCGACGTCGCGGGCATCCTATCGTGCGGCTCGCGGCGCGCACCGCGGGTCGCCGCCGCTCCTCCCCCCGCACGGGCGCCGTGCGACCATGGTCGGCATGAGCGATGCCCCCCGGTCCGATGCCCTCTTCGAACGCTCCCGCCGCCTCTTGCCCGGCGGCGTCAACTCGCCGGTCCGCGCCTTCGGTGCGGTCGGCGGCACGCCTCGCTTCGTCGCCCGCGCCGACGGTGCGCACGTCTGGGACGCCGACGGACGCCGCTACCTCGACCTGGTCGGCTCCTGGGGGCCGATGATCCTCGGGCATCGGCATCCGAAGGTCGTCGCCGCGATCGAGGAAGCCCTGGCGCACGGCACGTCGTTCGGGGCGCCCACCGAGGCCGAGCTGCTCCTGGCCGAGCGCGTGGTCGACCGGTACCCGGCCGTGGAGCGGCTGCGGTTCGTCAGCAGCGGCACCGAGGCGACGATGAGCGCGCTGCGCGTCGCTCGCGGCGCCACCGGCCGCAGCGCCGTCGTGAAGTTCGCCGGCGGGTACCACGGCCACGCCGATGGTCTGTTGGTGTCGGCGGGCTCGGGCGCGGTGACCACCGGCGTCCCCTCGTCCGCCGGCGTGCCGGCGGAGACGGCTGCGTGGACGTGGGTGGCGCCCTACAACGACGTGGCCGCGCTGACGCGGCTGTTCGACGAGCGCGGCGCCGACATCGCCGCGGTGATCGTCGAACCGGTGGCCGGCAACATGGGCGTGGTCGAACCGACGCCCGCCTTCCGCGCGGCGCTCCGCGACCTCACGCGCGCACGTGGCGCGCTCTTGATCGTGGACGAGGTGATGACCGGGTTCCGCCTGGCGCGCGGCGGCGCGATCGAACGGTACGGCCTCGACGCCGACCTGGTCTGCTGGGGCAAGGTGCTCGGCGGCGGTCTGCCGGTGGGCGGGTACGGCGGCCGCGGTGCGGTGATGGACCACGTCTCGCCGATCGGCAAGGTCTACCAGGCCGGCACCTTGTCCGGGAACCCGTTGGCGATGGCGGCCGGCGCCGCGACGCTCGACGCGATCGACGCGACTCCGGACCTGTACCCGACCCTCGAGCGGCGGGGCGCCTGGTTGGCGGACGCGCTGCGCGCGGGCGCCGCCGAAGCGGGGGTGCCGGCGACCGTCAACCAGGTGGGGTCGATGTTAACCGTGTTCTTCACGGATCACGCCGTTACAGACTTAGCCACCGCCGAGCAGAGCGACGCTCGGGCGTTCGCGCGCTGGTTCCACGGGCTCCTCGACCGCGGCGTCTGGTGGCCGCCCTCCGGGTTCGAGGCCGCCTTCCTCGGGTACCCGCTCGACGACGAGGCGCTCGACCAGGTGGCCGACGCCGCGCGCGCGGCCTTCCGGCTCGCGGCGGGCTGAGGGACCTACGTGGCGCTTGCTCCGATCGACGACACGATCGCGGCGATCGCCACCGCGCCCGGGATCGGCGCCATCGGCGTCGTTCGGATCTCGGGGCCGGAGGCGCTCGCCGTCGCCGACGTGGTCTTCCGCCCTGCCGGTGGCGGGCGCGCCGCGCAGGCCGCCGACCGGGTGGCGACGTTCGGACGGCTCGTCGACGGCGACGTCTTCCTCGACGAAGGCTTGCTCCTACCGTTCCACGCACCGCGCTCCTACACGGGACAGGACGTCGTCGAGCTCCAGCTGCACGGGGGGCCGGCCGTGCTGCGGGCGGTGCTCGACGCGACCCTGCGCGCCGGCGCGCGCCCGGCCGGTCCGGGGGAGTTCACGCTCCGCGCGGTCGTGCACGGCAAGCTCGACCTCACGCGGGCCGAGGCCGTCGGCGCGATGATCGAGGCGCGCTCGGACGCGGCGCGCCGGCAGGCGAGCATCGGGCTCGCCGGGAGCCTCGCGCACGCCCTGGGCGAGGCGCAGACGCACCTCACCAGCGCGTACGCCCACCTGGTGGCCGCGCTCGATTACCCCGAGGAAGGGGTGCCCGACGCCGACGTCGCCGCGCACGTCGCCGAGGCGCGAGCCCGGCTGGCACGGCTGCTCGCCACCGCTCAGGCCGGGCGTTTCGCGGTGCACGGCGCCCGCATGGCGCTCGTCGGACGGCCGAACGCCGGGAAGTCGAGCCTCCTCAACGCGCTGCTGGGGTACGAACGCGCCCTGGTCGGAGCCGCTCCGGGGACCACGCGCGACTACCTCGAAGCGCCGCTCGAGCTCGGCCGCGTGAGCGTCACCGCGATCGACACCGCGGGGCTGCGCGCGACGGACGACGACGTCGAGGCGGGCGGCGTCGCTCGAGCCCGCGCGCTCGCCGCGGCAGCCGACGTGGTCGTGGCGCTCGTCGACGGCGCGCGTCCCTTGGCCGCGGAGGACCGCGCGCTCGTCGCCGAACTCGATCCGACCCGCACCGTCTGGGTGGCGACCAAGGCCGACCTGCCGCACGCCTGGCCCGACGACGCCCTGGGGGTGCCGCTGCTGCGGATGTCGAGCCACGACGGCTCGGGCCTCGACGCGCTCGAGGCGCGGCTCGAAGCTCGGCTGCTCGGGGACGCCGCGGGCGAGGAGACCTGGGTGACGTCCGAACGCCACGCCGACGCGCTCCGCGAGGCGATCGCCGCGCTCGACCGGCTCCCGACGGTGCCGCACGATCTGCAGGGGCTCGACCTCGAGACCGCCCTGCGGGCGCTCGATCGGATCACGGGCCGCGGGGACGTGGTCGAGACGACGCTGAGTGAGGTGTTCGCGCGCTTCTGCGTCGGGAAGTAACCGTTCAGGCGACGACGGCGCCCTCTGCCTCGCTCGCGGCCGCCTGGACGGCCGCCGGGAACTGCGCCGTCACCCGTTCCAACACGGAGCGCGCCGTGAACTCGATCATGTGGAGCAGCGCCCGCCCACCCCAGCGCTCGGGCTCGGGGAGCCTCAGGTGGACGCGCACGTCGAACCGGTAGCGGACGCGCGCCCCGTCCGCGCCGCGCGACCCGGCGGCGAGCGGCGCGACCTCCGCCTCGCCGTCCACCTCCGCCCAACCCGGACCGTCGGGATCGAGCGGCCGTCCGATCAAGCGAGCACCGGCATCGGTGATCACCAGCTCGCTCTCGAACGGCAGCGAGCGCTGCCCCAAGAACGCCGCGTTGACCGGCAGCGCCGCGCGCACCAGTTCGGGTTCGCCCGGCACGACCGTGAGCGCTTCGAGGAAGTTCGCCTTCGCCAGACTGCGCGGGACGTCGCGCACGAAGGCGAGCGCCTCGGCACGCGGTAGCGCGAGCTCCAGGTCGAACACGACTTGGTGCTCCAGCATCATGGCTGCACCGTCCACGCGCCGCCGGTCATCGGGTGCGCGGCCCGACCCACTCGACGCGCAGTTCGTCGGCGTCGATCGCGGCGGCGAGCTCCTCCTCGGTGGCGTTGCGCAGCCGGGGGAGCTCCGCGAACAGCGCGGCGCTCGTCGCGAAGCCCACGCGCACGGTCACCAGGCCGTCGTCGTCGGCGCGTCCGATGCGCCACAGGAGGGCGCCTGCCAGGTCTTCGAGCGCTTCGGCGGTGAGCCCCAGTTCGCCCAGGGTCTCGCGAACGCGCGCGGATACGTCGGTCATGGGCGAAGCGTACCGTACGGCGCGCGCAGCGCACGTCCCGCGCGCGGCGTGCGCGGGCCCCAGGACGTCGCGCGTGCTAGCTTGGCCGCCGTGCCCGACGGCGTCCCCACCCAACCCATCGCTCCCGAGCCCGCCGCCGCGGACGCGCACCGCAAGCCCCGCATCGGAGCCTTCGGCACGCTCTGGCGCGGCGCCCTCATGGGCTTGGCCGACGTCGTGCCCGGGGTCTCCGGCGGGACCATGGCCCTGCTGCTCGGCGTGTACCCCAGGCTGATCGCGGCGCTGGCCGCGCTCACCGGAGCCGCCACCTGGCGGGCGCTCGTCGACCGCCGCTGGGCGGCCGCCTGGCGCGCGGTCGACGGGACCTTCCTCGCGACGCTCCTGATCGGTATCGGACTGATGGTCGTCGCGGCGGCCGGCGTCGTCGAAGCGGCGCTCCACGCCTACCGCCCGTGGGTGTACGCCACCTTCTTCGGGCTGGTGGCCGCATCGGGCGTCGTCGTGCTCAGACTCGTCGGCACGCGCGGCCCGGTGCAGGTCGCGGCGTTCCTCGGAACGGCGCTCGGAGCGGCGATCGTGGTCGGCCTCGCCCCGACCTCGACGCCCGACGCGGCCTGGTTCCTCGCCGTCGCCGGCGCCATCGGCATCTGTGCCCTGGTGCTCCCCGGCGTCTCCGGCGCGTTCCTGCTCGTGCTGCTGGGTCAGTACGAGCGGGTCCTGGGCGCGATCGCCACCTTCGACCTCGCCACCCTGGTCCCCTTCGCGATCGGCGCCGGCATCGGGCTGCTCGGCTTCGCACGGCTCCTCGCCCGCTGGCTGCGGCACGCGCCCGACACCACCCACGCCGTGCTCGCCGGCTTCCTGTTCGGCAGCCTGCGGCGCGTGTGGCCCTGGCAGGGCGACGACACGCTGCGCCTGGCGCTGTTCGCCCCGCCGGACGCGGCGACCGCGGTGGCGGCGGCGGCGTTGGCCGGCGCCGCCTTCGCGGCGGTGCTCGCGCTCGCGACGTGGGAACGTCGCACGCGCTGACGCCGCAGCGACCTCGGTACCTGTTCTCATCCGCTTCATCGCGCTGACGGGCGCGCATCATCCGCGGCGGTCATGCTCGGGTCAAGGAGGTTCGCGCCCATGAACCGAGATCCGCACGACACCCACCTTCACGACCCCATCCCGCGCGCGGCGACCGCGACGCGCTCCGACGCGCGCGGCCGCCTGGCGCTCGCCACGCTCGCCCTGGTGCTGGCGATGGCGGCGCTGCTCGTCGCTCCGCTGCTCAGCCCCGGTCTGGCCCAGATCGCACCGCTCGACGAAGCCGGCGTCTTGTTGGCCGACGAACGCAACAACGTCGAGGTGATCGAGACCTACGGCCCGAGCGTCGTCTCGGTCAGCGTCGAGATCCGCGGCGAGGCGGTCGACCCGTTCGCCGCGCTCCGCGACCAGATCCCTCCGCAGTTCCGCGACTTCTTCAGCCTGCCGCAAGCGCCGAACGGACCGCAGGTGCGGCAGGGCGCAGGGAGTGGCTTCGTGGTGGCGGGCGACCGACTGATCACCAACTACCACGTGATCGCCGACGCCCTTGCCCCCAACGACGTGGCGTTCGTCGACGGCGCCACCGTCACCGTCACCTACCCGGGCGACGAGACCGAGTACGCCGTGCGCGTCGTCGGCGCCAACCCCGACGTCGACCTGGCGCTGCTCGAGCTGGTCGACCCGAGCGCGGCCCCGAACGTGCGCCCCGTCCCGCTCGGCGACAGCGACGTGCGCGTCGGCCAGAAGGCGATCGCGATCGGCAACCCCTTCGGCCTCGCGAACACGGTCACCACCGGCATCGTGTCGGCGATCGGGCGCGAGCTCCCGTCGATCGGGCGCATCGAGATCCCGATGATCCAGACCGACGCCGCGATCAACCCCGGCAACTCCGGCGGCCCGCTGCTCGACAGCCAAGGCCGGCTGCTCGGGGTCAACACCGCGATCGTCGCCGGCCGCAGCGTCGGCGGCAGCGCCGGCAACGTCGGGATCGGCTTCGCCGTGCCGGCCGAGCTCGTGCGCGACGCCCTTCCAGATCTCGAGGCCGGTGGGCTCTCGGGCGTGTTCGCCGCCTCGACGGACCCCGACCAGCCGCGCCTGGGCATCCGCATCGGTGCGCTCGAGGACGTCCCGACCGTCGTGCGCGAGGCGCTCGACCTCCCCGAGACCGGGCTCGTGATCACCGCCGTGCAGCCGGGCAGCGCCGCCGAGTCGGCGGGTCTGCGCGGGCCGGCCTTCGATGCGCAGGTCGACGGGGGCACCTTCCCGGCTGGGGGCGACGTGCTCGTGGCGGCCGACGGGGTCGCCCTCGAGCGCGCCGAGGACCTCCAGCGCATCGTGTTCGGCAAGGAGGCCGGCGACACCGTGGTGCTCGAGGTCTGGCGCAACGGCGACGTGCGCACGGTCGAGGTGGAGCTCAGCGTCCCAGCGGACGAGGAGTGAAGGGTGACGAGCGCGGCCATCCGCGCGCGCGGGCGCGTACCCTGAGGGCGTGATCGACGCCCCGTTCGTCGCCGAGCACGCCGCGGTCCCCGAGCTCTTCGAGGACCGCGGCGCGCTCCTGCGGTTGCGGGTCCGCACCCGCGGACCCCGCCCTCTTCGCGCCTTCGTGCGCACCGAACCCGACCACGAAGAGCGCCTGACGGCGCTCGCCGCCGAGGGAGCGCCCGACGCGCGCGGCTGGACCACCTGGATCGCCGAGGTCGCGGTCGCCACCCACGACCCCGTCACCACCTACGCCTTCCGCTTCGTGTTCGCCGACCGCCAGGCGTGGCTGGCCGCGGACGGGATGCATCCGGGCGAGCCCGACCCGACCGTCCACTTCCGGCACGCGGCCGGGCACGTGCCCGCCGAATGGGTCTGGGGCACGGTCTTCTACCAGGTCTTCCCCGAGCGCTTCCGCAACGGCGACCCGACGAACGACCCGCAGGACGGCGATTGGTCGGTCGGCGGCGAGCCCATCGTGCGCCGCGCGTGGAGCGATCGTCCGACGCGCGGCATGGGGCCCCGCGAGTTCTTCGGCGGCGATCTGCAGGGCGTGCGCGACGGACTCGAGCACGTGACCGACCTCGGGGCGAACGCGCTGTACCTCAACCCCGTCTTCGTGAGCCCGAGCAGCCACAAGTACGACACGGTCGACTACGCCCGCGTCGACCCCCACCTGGGCGGCGACGACGCGCTCCGTGCGCTCCTCGAGGACGCCCGCGGCCGCGGCGTCCGGGTGGTCCTCGACGCGGTCGTCAACCACACGAGCGAGCGCCATCCTTGGTTCGAGGAGGCTCGCACCAGCGTCGCCGCGGGTACGGCGACGGGCACCCGCGATCACTACGTGTTCCCCGAGCCGGCCGATCCGGACCGCTACGTCGGCTGGGCCGGCGTGCGCACGCTCCCGGTGCTCGACTTCGCGAGCGCCGGCGTGCGCGCCAAGGTGTACGAGGCGGACGACGCGATCCTGCGAAGCTGGTTGCGCCCCCCGTGGGCGATCGACGGGTGGCGGCTCGACGTGATCCACATGCTCGGCGAGGGCCCCGGGGCATCGCGCAACCACGACCACGTCGCCGCGATGCGCCGTGCGATCCGCGCGGAGCGCCCCGACGCCTACGTCCTGGGCGAGCACTTCTTCGACGCCACCGCTTGGCTTCAGGGGCACGAGGAGGACGGGGCCATGAACTACGCCGGCTTCCTTCGTCCGATGCTCGCCTTCTGGGCCGGGATCGACTTCCGCGGCGACCCGGAACGCTGCGACGCGGCCGAGCTCGACCGACGGCTCACCCGGACGCGGGCGCGGCTGCCGTGGCCCATCGCGCTCTCCCAGTTCAACCTGCTCTCCTCGCACGACGTCCCACGCTTCCTCACCCGCGTCGGCGGCGACGTCGAGGCGTTCCTCGCTGCCCACCACGCGCTCTTCGCGTACGTCGGGGTCCCGTGCGTCTACTACGGCGACGAAGTCGGGCTCGAAGGGGGCGAGGACCCGGACAACCGCCGCCCCATGCCCTGGGCGCCGGGCGCCTGGAACCGCCGCGTGCATGCGACCGTCCGTCGGCTCGCGCATCTGCGGCGCCACCATCCCGCGCTCGCGCGCGGGCGCTATCGGACGCTCCTCGCCGAAGGCGACGCCTTCGCGTTCGCCCGCGAGTCGGGCGGCGAAGCGGTCGTCTGCGTACTGCACCGAACGGGCGGCTCGGTCCGACTGCCGATCGGCACCCTGGGCGTGGTGGGGTCCTGGACCGACGCGCTGACCGGCGCCACCCTCGAGGACGACGGCGAGCACCTCGTCGTCGAACTCCCCGCCGGCCGCGCCGGGGCGCGCACGCTCGTCAGCCGCGCCGACCGCGTGGCCCAGCTACCGCCGCTGGAGATGCCGTCGTGAGCGCCGCGCGCCCCCTCGTCTCCAAGACCGAGTCGCCCCCCCACCCGGATCGGCACCGCATCGGCCTCGTCCTGTCCGGCGGCGGCGCCCGCGGCTTCGCCCACATCGGGCTGCTGCGCGTCCTCGAGCGCCACGGCGTCGAGGTCGACGTCGTCGCCGGCACGTCGATGGGCGCGATCGTCGGCGCGCTCTACGCCCACGGGTACCGCGCCGACGACCTCCAGGAGCTCGCCGCGTCCGTCAGTTGGCGCGACGTCATCGACCTGTCGCTCCAGGCCGGGCTCCTCAAGGGCGAGAAGCTGCGGCAACTGCTCGCCACGTACCTACCGGAGACCTTCGACGAGCTCGCCAAGCCCCTGGCGGTGACGTGCACCGACCTCGAGAACGGTGAGGAGCTGACCTTCACGAGCGGCGACCTGATCACCGCCGTGCGCGCCTCCGCCTGCTTCCCGGGTGCCTTCGAACCGATCGAGCACGAGGGGCGCACGCTGGCGGACGGCGGCATCTGCAACAACCTCCCGGTCGACGCGCTGGCGCTGATGCGCGCCGAGATCACGATCGCCTCGGACGTCACAGCAATGCGGCGCGCCGGGTTCGTGCACCCCGACGCGGACCGGGCGTCGTGGTGGTCGCGGATGGTGGCGACCGTGACGCTCGAGCGGCGCACCCCGCTCGCGACGGTCACGCTCCGTTCGACCGACATCATGATGCGGCTCCTCACCGACACCCGCTACGTTCACCACCCGGCCGATCTGCGGGTCCAGCACGACCTTCCCGAGGTCCGCCTCGAGTCGTTCTGGGACCTCGACGCGATCGTCGCCAAGGGCGAGACGAACGCGGAGGCGGCGTTTCGCGCGGAACCCGCGCTCCTGCGGAAGCTGCAATCGAGCACGGGCGCGCCGGGCGCGGGCCGCCCGCTGCCGGACCCGGACACCGACGCGAGCGACGAGACCGGGCGCGACGCCAACGCGCGCGGCGCGCGCCTCGCCGCGAGCGCGACGCGGTCCACGGCCACGCGAGCGAAACGGCGCCGGGGGTAGACTGCCCGCCATGGCCGAACCCTCGCGTCCCCACGCGCCTTCTCGCTCCCCGCGCAGCTCGCGCACCGAACCCGCACCGACTTTCGGCCAACGCGTATGGACCGAAGTGCGCGGGTACGCCGAGGCGCTGGTCATCGCCTTCGTGGTGGTCACCTTCGTCTTCAACACCGTCGGCGTCGTCGGCAGCTCCATGCGACCCAACCTCAACGGCGGCGTCGGCAGCAGCAACCTGTTGCAGTCGCTCCTGACCGGCGACCGCGTGTTCATCCCCAAGTACGAGACCTGGCTGCGCCGCGCGGGGCTCCTCGGGCCGTACCGGCGCGGCGACATCGTGGTGGTGCGCGACCCTGCGAACTCCCCCACGGCGCTCGAGACCGACACCCGCCCGTTCTTCATCAAGCGCGTGGTCGGCATCCCGGGCGACCACCTGCGCATCGAAGCCGGACAAGTGGTGGTCAACGGCCATCCGATCGATCAGAGCTTCATCGAGGGCACGGGCGAGATCACCGCCGACCGGCAGGACTTCCCGGTGATCACCACGCGCGACGGCGAGCTCGAAGGGCTCGTCGTGCGCTTCGCGACCACGCCATCGGGCACGCCCGCCCCCGACCTGCCCGTCGCCGGCTTCTACCCGCCGGCGCTGCCCATCGGGGACCCACGGGTACAGCTGTACTACGGCCTCACGCTCGACTCGTTGGCGCCGGTGCCCGCCGACGCGGTCGACGGGGAGCCCTTCGTCCACGAGCTGATCCTGCCGGACGGCTACTACTTCCTCATGGGCGACAACCGGCAGCGAGCGCGCGGCGGCAGCGAAGACTCGCGCCTGTTCGGGCCGGTGCCGCTGATGTCGATCGCCGGCAAGGCCAGCGCCATCATCTGGCCGCCCAGGCGCGACGGCGAATGGAACTGGCGCGCGCTGCGGCCGCCGGCCGCGTTCGCCGAGGTTCCCGACCCGTCCGGCGTGGACGACCGCTGAGCGACGTGCCCGCCAGGACCGCCCCGCAGCCGACGGGCGGCGTCGCGGTCCAGCTCCTGCGCACGGCCGTCGTGCTGCTGCTCGGGGTGGCGACCGCGGTGTTCGTCGTCACGACCGTGGGCATCGAGGGCGACTCGATGGCGCCGACCCTACACGACGGGGAGCGCGCGTTGGTGCCGCGCTACGAGACCTGGTGGCTGCGCGCCACGGGGCGCACCTGGTCGCCCGGCGACGTCGTGTACTTTCGACCACCCGGCACGGCCCAGACGTCATGGGTCGATCGCGTGACCGGCGGGCCCTTCCTGATCAAGCGGGTCGCCGCCACCGCGGGCGCGACGATCGGGATCGAACGCGGTCGCCTGGTCGTGGACGGTTCCTTGGTCGACGAGCCGTACCTCGCCGGCACGCGGGTGCCTCCGACCGGCCTCCCGACCCAGACCGTGCCGGTCGAGAGCGTGTTCGTGCTGGGCGACAACCGCTCGCCGCTGGCGTCGCGCGACTCGCGCGCCTTCGGCGCCGTGCCGCTCGACCAGGTGGCGGGCCGTGCCGCATGGGTCGTGTGGCCCCCGTTCCGGCGCTCGTCCGACGGGAACTGGGCGTGGAACGTGCGGCGGCTCTGAGGCGCCGGAGCACGCTCAGGCCTGCGCGCGCCGCCCGTCGAGCGCCAGCACGTCGGCGCGCGCCTGCATCGCGGCGAGGACGACGGCGACGTGGTCCCACAGGTCGACCCCCAGCTCCTCGGCAGCCCGGACCACCCCTTCGCGATCGACGCCGCGGGCGAACGCCTTGTCCTTGAACTTCTTCTTGAGGCTCTTGAGTTCCAGCCGACGCACGTCCTTGTCGGGCCGGACGAGCGCGGCGGCGGTGATCAGACCGGTCACCTCGTCGCACGCGTAGAGCACCTTGGCCAAGCGCGTCGTGCGCGGGACGCCGGTGAAATCCGCATGGCCGAGGATGGCGTCGAGCATGACCTCGGGCGCTCCGTGCGCGCGCAGGTACTCCACGGCGACGTACGGGTGCCCGTCCTCGCCCAGATGCGGGTGGCGCTCGTAATCGAGGTCGTGGAGCAACGCGGTGGCGGCCCACAGGTCTGCGTCCGCGCCTTCGCGCTCGGCGTAGGCGGCGACGGCGGCCTCGACGGCGAGCATGTGGTGGCGCAGGCTCTCGCTGGCGGTCCAGTCGGTCATCAGGGCGTGGGCGGCGGCACGGTCGAAGGTCATGGCTCCGAGCCTAACGCTCCAGAGACCCGCGCGCGGCCGATGGTAGGCTCGTGGTATGGCGACGCTCGAGCTTCACGTGGTCGACGACCTCGCGGACGCGTGGGTGCCGCTCTTCGTCGAAGCCTGCCACCACGCCGTCGCGGCGCGCGGGCGCTTCGTCGTCGCGCTCGCCGGCGGGGGCACGCCGCTGCCGGGGTACCGGCGTCTGCGCGACCGCCGCGACCTCCCGTGGGAACGCGTCTGGGTCACGTGGGGCGACGAGCGCGACGTGCCGCCCGATCACCCGGACCGCAACGAACGGGCCACCCGCGAGGCGCTGCTCGACGCCGTGCCCATCCCGGCGGACCACATCGTCGCGTGGCCCTACGGTCCCGACCCGAGCGCGTCCGCGCGCGCGCACGCCCAAGCGCTCCATAGCCTGTTCGGCGACCCGCTCGACCTCGACCTCGCGCTGCTCGGCCTGGGCGCCGACGCCCATACGGCCAGCCTCTTCCCCGGTACGGGCGCCATCGCCGCCGAGGGCACGACGGTCGTCGTGCGCCCCGACGCCGACGGTCCGGCGCGGCTCTCGCTCACCGCCGGCGCGCTCGGCCGCGCCCGCGAAGCCTGGGCTCTGGTCGCGGGAGCGGACAAACGCGACGCGCTGGCGCGCACGCTTACCGCGCGGCGAAGCGAAGCTCCCCCCGATCCCGGGGTGGCGGACGCGCTACCGCTGACCGCGATCCGGCCGCGCGAGGCGCTCCACGTGTTCGCCGACGCCGCGGCGGCCGGCGAGCCGAACGCCGGCGCGGCGACCTGAGGGGCGGGCGACGCACCGAGCGGCGCCCGCCGGTCGGGTCAACCCCAGCGCAGCGCGAGCCCGTCGAACGGGTTCGCGAGGCCCGGGTGCACCGGGTACGCCCGCACGCCGTACACGAGGCGCCCGCTGATCTTCGGCGCGAAGCGCGCCACGTACCGGTGCCCCCCGTCCGGGTACGTCTCGACATGGTCCATCGGCGCCACGTGCAGGTGCCGCTGCAGATCGTCGCCCTCGAGCCCGTAGACCACCTCGACGACCAGGTCGGCGCCCAGCAGGCCGCGGGGGTTGAGGACCGCCTCGACCTCGATGGCGTCGCCCACCTGGCGCACGCCGTCCGTCGCGGGGCGTCCCTCGAAGTAGACCGTGGGCCAGTGCTCGAGCACCTTCTTGCGCCAGGCGGCGAGTTCGCCGGCGAGCGCGTAGCCGTCCTCGGCGAACGCCACACCCCGCGCGCTGGCCGGCGCGTAGTACGCCTCCACGTAGTCCTTGACCATGCGCTGGGCGTTGAAGCGCGGCGTCACGCTCGCGATCGCCTGCGCCGACCGCCCCATCCAGGCGGTGGGGACGCCGTCGTCGTCGCGGGCGTAGTACAGCGGTACGACCTCGCGCTCGAGCAGCGCGTACAGCTCGTCCGCGTCCGCCGCGTCGGCCCGCGCGTCGTTGGCGTAGGAGCGCTCGCCACCGATCGCCCAGCCGTTGCCCCCGTCGAAGCCCTCGGGCCACCAGCCGTCGAGGATGCTGAGGTTGAGCACGCCGTTCATCGCCGCCTTCTGACCGCTCGTGCCCGAGGCCTCGAGCGGGCGTCGCGGGGTGTTGAGCCACACGTCGACGCCCCGCGTCAGCGCGCGGCCGACGGCCATGTCGTAGTCCTCGACGAAGAGCACCTTGCCCTGGAAGCGCGGCTCGGCAGACAGCTGCTGGATCGACCGGATCAGTTCCTGCCCGGCCTCGTCCGCCGGATGCGCCTTGCCCGCGAAGACGAGCTGCACCGGGCGCTCCGGATCGGAGAGCAGGCGCTCGAGCCGGTCGAGGTCGCGGAAGATCAGCATCGCGCGCTTGTAGGTCGCGAAGCGGCGGGCGAAGCCGATGGTCAGCGCCTCGGCATCGAACAGCTCGCCGATGTCGGCCATGTCGGTCGGGCTGGCCTCCTGCCGGTCGAGCTGGCGGCGCACCCGACGGCGCAGGAAGCGCACGCTCTGCGCCTTCATGTCCTGACGCGCACGCCACAGCGCCGCCGGATCGAGCTCGCGGACGTCGGCCCACATCGCCACGTCGTCGAGCCGCTGCGGCCAATCCGCGGGCAGCGCTCCGTCGATCAGCTCGCGGATCTGCGGCGCGAGCCAGGTACCGGCGTGCACGCCGTTCGTTACGAAGCCGATCGGCACCTCGTCCTCGGGGACGCCGGGCCACAGATCCGACCAGATCTTGCGGCTGGTCTCGCCGTGGAGCTTGGCGACGCCGTTGCGCCCCGTGGTGAAGCGCAGCGCCAGCGCGGGCATGCTGAACACCGGTCCCCATCCGTGATCGGCGCGCCCCAACTCCATGAAGTCGTGCTGGCGCAGTCCGAGCTGCCCCCAGTAGCCACCGAACGCTTGGGCGACGAGCTCGAAGGGGAAGGCGTCGTTGCCCGCAGCCACCGGCGTGTGCACCGTGAACACCGTGCTCGCGGCGACCGCCTCGCGCGCCTGCTCGAACGGCACGCCCTCGGCGACCAGCTCACGGCAGCGCTCGAGCGCCATGAAGGCCGAATGCCCCTCGTTCATGTGCCACGACGTAGGAGCGACGCCGACGGCCCGCAGCATGCGCACGCCGGCGACGCCCAGCACCATCTCCTGAGCGATGCGGGTGCGCTGATCGCCGCCGTAGAGCCGGGCCGACAGCGCCCGGTCGTCGGGGTGGTTCTCGGGGAGGTCGATGTCGAGCAGCACGACCGGTACCCGGCCGACCCGCGTCCGCCACGCGCCGACCACGACCTCCCGACCGAAGATCTGCACGCGCACGCGCACCGGCTCGCCGTCCTCGTCGACGACCGGCGTGAGCCCCAGGTCGAACGGGCTGCGGCGCGCGTAGACCGCCTCCTGGCGACCGTCCGCAGCGACCCGCTGGTGGAAGTACCCCTCCGGGTACCACAAGCCGACCGCCGTGAGCGGTACGCCCAGGTCGCTCGCGGCCTTGGTGTGGTCGCCCGCGAGCACGCCCAGGCCGCCGGAGTACAGGGCGACGCCCTCGTGCCAGCCGTACTCGGCGCAGAAGTAGGCGTAGGAATCCTGGGCCCGCTCGGGGTGCGCGCGGCCGAACCAGCTCGGGTCGACGAGGTACGCGTCGAAGCGCGCCACGACGCGCTCCAGGTGCGCCAAGAACTCCGGGTCGGCCGCCTTGGTCTCCAGGCGCTCCTGCTCGATGTCGCGAAGCAGCACGATCGGGTTGTGGTCGACGCGCTCCCAGAGATCTCGGTCGAGCTCACGGAACAGCGCGCGCGCATCGGGCTCCCAGGTCCAGAACAGGTTCCGGGAGAGCTCGTCGAGGCGGGCGAGTGGTGGGGGTAGGTGGGGCAGGACGGTGACGCGTCCGAGGATGCTCATGGTGGGTCTCCAAGTCCCCGGCGGGGGACCTCGGAAGGGTACCACCCGTCCTCCTTGTAGCCTGAACCATGCGCCGAACCGCCGCCCCCCACCCGCTCGCCACCGTCGCCCTGGCGGTGCTGCTCGGTGCGATCCCTGCGACCGCCCACGGAGCCGACCTGCACGCGTTCGTCGGCCTGGACGCCGGCGGCCTCCGAGCGCGTGCCGTCCTCGCCGACCTGCGGGTCGCCGACCCCGGGCTCGTCGACGACCGCTTCGACGTGGGGTTCGCGCGCACCGAGGGCGCGGCGTCCGCCGCCCTCGGGTGGCGCCGCACCGCGGTCGCGGGGCCCCTCGGCAACCTCGTGCTCGAGGGCGCGTTCGGCGTCGGACGGGCCGGCGCGCCGACCGGCGGCACGAGCACGGGCGCGGAGCTCGGCGTGCGCGGGGTGGTCGGGCCGGTGGCGCTCTCCGTGCGGGCGGCGTACGGGAACCGCGTCCCGTTCGCCTGGCCCGAGCTTTCCGCCGACGCGCCGACAGCGCCCCCCAGCGATCCTCGGGCGCGCACGAGCGCGGGCGCCGCCGACCCCGTGGTCGCCGCCACGACCAGCGCGACCTGGCGCATCGACCGGAACTGGACGCTCTCGGTCGCCCCCACCGTGGCGCGCACCGCATCGGAGTGGACGGGATCGCTGGAGGCGGGACTGCGCCGATACGGGCTCGGCGACGATCTCGACCTGTCGGTCCGGATCGACGCCGCCAGCGGCCCGAGCGCACGCCATGCGGCGCTCGGAGCGACGCTGCACCACGCCCCGCGGCGCGCGCCGGAATCGAGCGCCACGATCTGGTGGGGCGCCGGGCCGGCCGGGCTCGCGCCCGGCGCCGACGTGGCGTGGCGGGTGCGCTCCGGCGGGACCGAAGCCACCGTCGCCGCGGGCTGGGCGCCGTTCTGGAGCGACCGACCCGTCGGCTACGCCGCGCTGCGGGCGAGCGCCCCCATGGCCACCGGACGCGGCCGGGTAGCGGTGGCGTGGACGGGCACGACCTGGCTGGCCGAACTCGGCTGGACGCAGGCGCTGCCGCGCTGACCGGCCGCAGCTCCGGGCCCGTGGCTCAGGGCATCTGGCTCAGGGCATCAGGGGGCGCAGCGCGCCGGTATCGAGGTCGAGCTCGAACCAGCCCTCGTCGGGGACCGCGCGCAACCAACGCCGGACGGTGCCCGCGGTCACGACCTCGATCGTCCGAAGACCTGGGTCCGGCAGCGCGTAGCCGTCGCCCTGCGGCACCCCGTCGACGAAGAGCCGCACCGGTCGATCCGTGCGCCAGACGATCAGCGGGTCGCCGAGCGCCTCGAGCTCGAGCTCGACGCGCGTCACCCGGAAGCCGCGCACGGGCGCCGTCGCGGTGCGCGGTTCGAACCCGGGCCGGCGCACCGTCACCTCGCGCGCGCCGGGCGCCGCGTCGATCGTGAGCGGCGAGCGACCGACCGGCGCGCCGTCGACGAACACGTCGGCCGGTGGCGTCGCCACCACCTGCAGGCTCCCTCCGACGATCGCCGTCATCTCGACGTGCAGGAAGCGGGTGTCGCCTCCGCGCAGGTCGAGGGTGCGCACCTCGGGAAGGTACCCCTCGAGGCGCAGCTCCACCTCGTAGCGCCCTGGAGCGAGCCCCAACAGGTCGACGGCCCCGGAGCGGCCCACGGCGACGCCGTCGACGCGCACCTCGGCCCCACGCGGCTCGCTGGACACGAACAGCCCCGCGTCGCCCGGCGGCAGCGCCGGTCCCGACGCCGTGAACTCGGCGAGCACCGCCGCGACCTCGTCCGCGACCGCGTTCAAGGTGGCGAGGCCGAACCCGCGCGAGAGCAGGTCGGACGCACGCCCCTCGAGCGCGTCCACCGCCAGCAGGTCGACCGCGAAGGGGCCGTCGACGGCGGCGCGCGCGACGATCTCGCCGGACACCGCGAACCGCGTGCCCTCCAACTGGGCGATCAACACCGCGAAGTCGGGCTCGAGGCTCCCGGCGATGCCGGCCGTGATCAGGGGTGCCGAAGTCACCCGCTGGCCCCGCTCCGCCAGAGCCGAGCGCAACGCCTCGACGAAACGCCCGGCGATCTCCGGAGCGACCGCCTCGCGCGCGGGCAGGTCCGGGATCGCGAACCCCTCGGCGCGCACCGGCGCGGGCAGCAACGCCAGCGCGAGCGCGATCCCAACCGCCACCAGCCGGCTCCAACGAATCATCGTCGTCAGTCTAGCAGCCGCCTTCGCGCGCACCGACGGGCGCCGGGCCGATGCCGGAGGCGCGTGCACGCGGTGTATCGTGCGGGTCCGATGCGGTACCTGGTGTTCGGCGACGTCCACGGCAACGCCCCCGCGCTCGATGCCGTGCTCCGCGACGCGGTCCGCCGTGGGTTCGACGCCGCGATCTTCCTGGGCGACCTGGTCGGGTACTACCCCTACCCCAACGAGGTGGTCGACCGTCTCCGCGAGCTCGCCCCCCAGGTGCGGTTGGCGGGCAACCACGACGCGCTCCTCGTCGCGCTCGCCGGCGGTGCCAGCGCGGTGCGCGCCAAGGAGGGAACGCTGGTGGTCGACGTCGTCCAGCGCCACCTCGCCGCGTTGGACCACGCCGCGATCGACTACATCCGCGGCGCGAGCGCGCGGGCCGGTGACGACGTCTGGTCGGCCGCCCACGGCGCCTTTCGTGCCCCCTTCGACTACCTGACCGGCCTGGAGTCCGCGGCCGCGAACCTCCGGCACCTGCCCTCACCGCTCGGTCTGGTCGGCCACACGCACGTAGCGCGCGCCTTCGCCGTCGTCGAATCGGACGGCGCGCCGCTGTGGCGCACGGTGGACTTCAAGGGCCCGAGTTCGAGCTACACGGTACCGCCGCGGGCGCGCGCCTTCCTCAACCCCGGCTCCGTCGGCCAACCGCGCGATGGCGACCCGGCGGCGGCGTACGCGCTGTTCGAGCCGGACAAGCGGCGCTTCACGGTCCATCGGGTGCCCTACGACGTGGTCGCGGTCCAGCGGAAGGTGCACCAGGCCGGCTACCCGGAGTCGCTCGCGGAGCGCCTGGAACGCGGTCGATGAGCCTGGTGCCCGAGGGTCAGGCTGCGGCGCTCGCGGCGTTGCGCGCGCTCGCCGCGCGCGGCGACGACGCGCCGCGCACGCTGCTGCTCGCCGGCCCCGATGGCGTCGGGCGGCGCGACGTGGCCCGCTGGTACGCGGCCCTGCGCGGGTGCGCCGCGAACCTCGACGATCCCTGCGGGCGCTGCCCGGCCTGCCGCACGCTGTTGCCGGACGCCGACGGCGTCTTGGACGCACCCGACTACCGGGAGGTCGGTCCCGCGACCACGACCCGCGACGGGAAACCGGCCCGGCGTCCGCAGCTCCGCATCGACCAGTTGGTACCGCGCGAGCGCAGCGACGTCGACGACCCGCTGGGCACGTGGCTGGCGCGGCCGCCGGCCTTCCGCCACCGGGTGGGGACGATCGTGCGCGCCGAGACCTTGACCGAGGAAGCTGCGAACGCCTTCCTCACCACGCTCGAGGCGCCGCCCCGGAACGCGACCCTGGTGCTGATCGCGCCGGGCCCGGACGCGCTGCTGCCCACGGTCGCTTCGCGCTGCGCGGTCGTCCGGCTGAGGCCGGCCGATGCGCCCGCTGCGGTCCGGGCGCGGCTCGCGCCGCATCCGTCCCTCCGGTTGGGCCGCCCGGCGGCATGGCGCTCCGCGCTCGCGGACGAGGCGTCGACGGACGCGAAACGCGCCGCCGTGGCGGATCTCTTGGCCGCGCTACCGGGCGACCTGGCCGACGCCTTCGCGGCGGCCGAGGCGCTGGCCGCCGCGTGGCCCACCGGCGACGACGAGATGCCGGGGCTCCTGCGGGAGGCCTGGCGCAGCGCTGGGCCGGCCGCCTACGCGAACGGCGACGCGGCCACCGCGGCCCTCGAGGAGGCGTGGGGCGCGTACGCGCACCGAGAGCTGGCGCTGCGGCGTTGGGTGTTGGCGCTGCGTTCGAGCTTCAGCCGCCACCCTTGACGCGCCGGACCTCGGCGGCCGGGAACTCGTGGAAGCTCCCCTCGTCGGTGCGCAGCTCCACGGTGCCGGCGAGCGGGCTGATCTTGACCACCTTGCCGCAGGTCCCGGTGCCGTCGTGGCAGGCCTGGCCGCCCTTCTTGGGCATGCCCTTCAGCAGCTCACGGTACTGATCGTGTTCGTACTGGAGGCAGCACATGAGCCGACCGCACGGCCCGGTGATCTTCTCGGGGTTGAGCGGCAACTGCTGATCGCGCGCCATCCGGA
Organism: Trueperaceae bacterium; assembly: GCA_011390675.1. Lineage (GTDB taxonomy): Bacteria > Deinococcota > Deinococci > Deinococcales > Trueperaceae > JAABTL01. The sequence continues at coordinate 28,035 of JAABRX010000026.1, forward strand.
TCGAGACCGCGCTGAAGGTCTGCAACCAGGTCGACGAGCACGAGCCGCTGCCGCACCGGCCCAGCGTTCCGAACATGCGCGCCTGATCGCGCGGTCCCACGTTGACGAACTCGAGGCGCGCGTCGGTGTGCGCCATCAACGCCTGGGCCATCGCCCGCAGCGGCGCCTGCCCCTCGGTGCCGTAGCTGAGGACGAGCACGGACTCGTCGAGGGTGAACTCCAGCGCGACGATCTTGGCGTCCGAACCGGTCTCGCGCACCCGTGCCCGGACCAACCACTTGAGGTCCTCGGCCTTGTCGCGCAGCCGCTCGTAGGCCTCGAGGTCGGCGCGGTCGGCGGCGCGCAGGACGTGGCCCACCGTCCGCTCTTCGCTGCGCAACTCGGTGCGCACCTTGGCGATCTCGACGCCGCGGCGGGTGGTCACCACGCAGCGCGAGCCGACGGGCGGCGGGCTCGGCGGAGCCTCGACGAAGTGCAGTTTGGGGCCGTTGTCGAACGTCACGCCCAAGGCGTCGATCATGCGGTTCCTCCAAGGAGCGGCGGGGCGCACTGCGCCACCGGCCGGTAGCTTCGTCGGTGCAAGGAGCACGGTCCGTGCGCGTGCAGCGCGGCGCGATGGGCCGGCGCGCCGTAGCCCTTGTGGCGCTCGAATCCGTACGCCGGGAACGTGCGGGCGGCGGCGCGCATGCAGTCGTCGCGGTGGGTCTTGGCCAGGATCGAGGCGGCGGCCACCGACAGCGAGGTCGCGTCGGCCCGAGGCGGCGCGACCAGCGGCACCGGGCCGGTTTCGAAGTGCAGCTTCAAGAAGTCGGTGACGAAGGCGTCCGGGACCAGGTTCAAGCGCGCGATGGCGCGGTGCGCCGCGACGTGGGTGGCGCGCAACGGTCCCAAGGCGTCGACCTCACGGGCGTCGGCCTCGGCGAGCGCCCACGCGCGGGCGCTCGCGCGCACGTGCGCGGCAAGGCGTTCGCGCATCGCCGGCGTCAGCGTCTTCGAATCGCGGTACGGCAGGTCGACGACGTCGGGAAGCACCACCACCGCGACGACCACGGGACCCGCCCACGCGCCACGGCCGGCTTCGTCCACGCCCGCGACGGCCCGCAACCCACGCGCCCAGAAGGCGCGCTCCAGCTCGAAGCCCGTCGCGCTCACGCGCTCGCGGCCGCGATCTCCTCGGCCACGATGGGCGCGGCCACGTCGACCGGGATCGTGAAGTAGAAGGTACTGCCGCGCCCCACCTTCGATTCCACCCAGATCCGGCCGCCGTGCTTCTCGACCGCGAGCTTGCAGAACGTCAGACCCATGCCGGTGTCGTACCGGTCGTGGACCGTGTGCCGAGATTGCTCGAAGGCGTTGAAGATGCGCTTCTGGTCGGCTTCGGGGATGCCTTCGCCGTCGTCGCGCACCGATAGTACGAAGTCTTCGTCCTGCTTCCAGGCGCGAAAATCGATGTACCCACCGCGGCGGGTGTGCTTGATCGCGTTGGCCATCAGGTTCGCCAGGATCCGCCGCAACAGGTTGGGGTCGGCGACGATGCGCTCCGCCTCGGGGCGCACCAAGAAGCCGAAGTGGCGGTCGCGGGGACCGCCGGAGACGTCGCCGAGCGATTCCTTGGCGAGCTCGGTCAGGCTCGGGACGACGGCGGGGCCGTAGGGCATGTGGCCCTCTTTCATGCGCCGGACGTCGAGGATGTTGGCCGCCAGGTTCAGGAGGTGCTGCGCCTCGCTGCGCGCGAGCCCGAGCAGTTCGTCGAGGCCGGCGTCCTCGTGGGCGCCCGTCTTGATCATGTCCAGCGAGTGGTCGAGCAAGCCCATGACGCTCGAGATGGGGCTCTTGAGGTCGTGGACCAGCATGTGGATCAAGTCGTCCTTGACGCGCTCGGACTCCTTGTACGCCTGTTCGAAGCGGCGCGACTGCTCGAGCGCGTGCCGCAGGCCGCGCTCGACCTGGCGGCGATCGAGCAGCCGCTTGAGCGTCGCGCGGACGACGTCGGGCCGGGTGGGCAGGTTCAGGTACGCGTCGACGCCCTGGTCGACGACCTTGGACTCGAGGGCCGGGTCGTTGGGCCCCAGGTACACGATCGGGACGTCGACCAACGAGGCCCGGCGCCGCAGGAGCGCGATCAAGTCGAGCTGCGCCACCTTGTCGACGAGCGCGTGCTCGAGCACGATCGCCTCGGGCACCGAACCACGCGTGTGGTACAGCAGTTTCTCCACGTCGTCGAAGACCTCGGTGGCGAGCCGCAGCGCGCGCACGACCGAACGCAAACCCTCGCCCCGGGCCTCGGAGGCCATGGCGATGAGCACGTACGGAGGTTGCGACGCCGTCATGTCCGTGCATCATAGCGCGCCACCGCTGCACCACGCCTGGGACGTCCCCTCCGGACGCGCGCCGAGCGACCGGTCGCCGCGCCGCCCGTACGCCGGGCACCGGTCGCGACCGCCGCCCTCGGGTACCGTTGCGGCGTGGACGACGTCGGTAGCTGGTTCGCACTCCCCTGGGTGCTCGCGGCGCTGCTCGCGCTGCCGCTGCTCCCCCGTGGACGCGGCTGGCCGTGGCGGGCGGCCGTCCTGGCCGCGTTGGTGGTCGCGCTGGCGCAACCGCAGCGACCGGCGATCGAAGACCGGGTGGCCGTGCTCGTCGACGTGTCCGACAGCGTCGGCGACGCGGGCATCGGCGCCGAAGCGACGCTCGCGCGCGCCCTGGGGGCCGATGCGACCGTCTACCGCTTCGCGGGCGACGTCGCGCGGGTCGACGCCGGCTCGGTGGGCGCCGCGGCCGGCACCACGACGCCCGCCGCCGCCGTCGACCCGGGGCGCACCGACGTGGCCCGCGCCCTCGCGGTCGCGCTCGCCGATGGCGCGCGCCGCGTGGTCCTCGTATCGGATGGGATCGACAGCACGTCCGCGGGCATGCCGAGCTCCGCGGCGGTGCCCGTCGACGTCGTGGTGCTGCCCACGACCGCCAACGCGCGCCTCGAGGCGCTCACCGCACCGGACCGGGTGACGCCGGGGGCATCGATCGAGGCCGTGGCCCTGGTCGACCTGGACCGCGGCGCGCGCGTCGTGCTGCGCCCCGAGCTCAACGGCGTCGCCCTCGACCCCGTCGAGCTCGACCTGGAGGCCGGCCGCCACGCGATCCCCTTCCGGGTGGCCGCGCCGACCGACGCCGACCCCCGTGCCGAGAGCGCGCTGCGCATCGGCGCGACGCTCGAGGTCGACTTCGCTCAGCCCACCGGCGACGACGCCCAGACCACCGAGGTGGCGGTCGCGGCGCGTGGTGCGGTGCTCGTGATCGGCGATCCCGCCGCCGCCGCGCTGCTGCGCGCCCAGGGCTTGGACGTCGAGGAAGCGACCCCCGACCGGGTGGCCGCACCGTTCGACCCCGCGGCGGTGGTGCTGCGCGCGGGCGCCGGGGACTTCACGCCCGGACAACTGGAGCTGCTGGCGCGCTACGTGGACCAGGGCGGCGGCCTCCTGATGACCGGCGGGCCCCAGGGCTTCGGCCTCGGCGGCTGGTACCGCACGCCGCTGGAATCGACCTTGCCGGTGCGCAGCGACGTGCGCACCGAGGTGACCGTGCCGCAGGTCGCGATGGTCATGGTGCTCGACGTGTCGCAGTCGATGGCGGCCGGTCAACCGAGTCGCCTCGAGCTGGCGAAGCGCGGCGTGATCGACGTCGTCGACCTCGCATTCGAGACCGACCTGCTCGGCCTGATCGTCTTCTCCGACCCCTCCTCCACCCGCTGGGCGTTCGAGCTGCGGCCCGCGACCGAGTCCGGCAAGCGGGCGATGCGCGACGCGACGCTCGCCGTCCAGCCGCAGGGCGGCACGGTCCTCGGGCCGGCGTACGAGCAGGCCCTCGGGGCGCTCGCCGCGAGCGGCGCGGCGATCCAGCACGTGATCGTGCTCTCGGACGGCAAGCTCTACGACGGTCAGGGCGCCTTCGCCGGCTCCGCCCCCGATTGGGAGGCGACGGCCGCCGGCGCCCGGCTCGGGCGCATCACCACCAGCGCGATCGCGATCGGCGCGGACGCCGATCGGGTCGCGCTCGAAGGCCTTGCGCGCGGCGGCGGCGGCCGCTTCTACGAGGCGTTCGACACCGCCACGCTGCCACGGCTGTTCACCAACGAGGCGTTGACGGCCTCGCGCGATCTGCTGCGCGACGAGCGGGTGGCGCCCGAGGGGCGCCGACACCCGCTGTCGCCGTTCGAGGGGCCTGCCCCGACCGTCGACGCGTACGTGGCGACGACGCTGGCGCCGACGGGCGAACCGCTGTTCGTCGCCCTCGACGACGAACCGCTGCTGGCGGTCGGCCGCGCCGGCCTCGGCCGCAGCGCCGCCCTGACCACCGACCTGAACGCGTGGGCCGGCGACTTCGGGCGCTGGTCGGAACTGCCGGCCGTGCTGGGCGGGGTCGTGCGCTGGTTGCAGGCGCGACCGGAGCCGTACAGCGCCACCGCCCGACCGCGCGGCGGCGTGCTCGACGTCGTGGTCGACGCGGTGGTCGCCGGCGCGTACGTGAACGACCGACCGTTGGTGGCGCGGTTCCAGGGATCCGAGACCGAGCTCCGGCAGGTGGCGCCGGGCCGCTACGTGGGCGAGCTGCCGGTCCGGGGCAGCGGCGGCACCCTCGTGGTCTCCGACGGCGCCGAAGTGGTCGCGCGGCACTCGGTCGCGACCCCGGATCCGGAGCTCGCGGGCGGCGATGGCGGCGCGGCGCTGGCCGCGCTGGCCGAACGCTCGGGCGGCGACGTCCTGACCGTCGCGGAGCTCTCGGAGTACCGACCGGCCGGCAGCGCCACCGCCGCGCCGCTGTGGGGCTGGGCGGCCGCGCTCGCCTTCGCGCTCCTGCTGGCCGAGCTCGCGTGGCGGCGCTTCGCGCCCGACCCGATCGACGTCAGTCGGTCGGACGCTCGCTGACCGTCGCTTCCCCCGAGCCGTCGAGCGGCGCGTCCACGTCCACCTTCATGACCTCGCGCAGCACGCTCGTCGCGTAGCTCCCCTTGGGGAGCTCGAAGCGCAGCATCAGGTCCGACCCGTCGCGCTCGACCGTCGCTTCGAGCCCCGCCACCCGCGTCGAGCGGCGGTCGCCATGGCGACCGACCAGGTCGACCCAGCGCAGGTCGAGCGCGGCGAGGCCCGCGGCCTCGCGCCGCCCCGCCTCCCCCGCCGACGGCTTGACCTTCTTGCCGTACAGCGGCAGCGTGGCCGAGAGCGCGAGCGCATGGGCGCGCGCCACGGCGTCCTCGAGGTCCGCTTCGGTGACCTGGAAGGTCCCTCCGGTGTCGTGCTTGCGCGCCCAGTCGCCCACGAGCACGCCGGCGTACGAACCGTCCTCGACGCGCTCCGCGAGCCAACGGTTGAACATCAGCGACTGCAGCGCCGACACGAAGAAGCGTTTGAGCCGGTGCCCTCCGGGCACGTCATGGCCGTGGAGCAGGCGCCAGCCGTCGACGGCGTTGCGACCGAAGCGACCGAAGCGCTGGGGACCGAAATAGTTGGGCGACCCCGCTCGAGCGAGGCGCTCGAAGACGGCGTTCGCCCGCGCCTCGGCGTCGTCGTCGACGTCGCGGACGCGCACGACGAAGGCGTTGCCCCGCAGGTGGCCGATTCCGAGCTTGTTCGCGTGCCGACTGGTCTCCAGGACGCGCACGCCGTCCATGGCCTCGAGGGCGGCCCAAGCTTCGGCCTCGAAGCGCCTTGGCACGGAGAGCCACTGTTCGGTGCGCGCCACCTTGTCCTTGAGCCCGGCGACCCCGACGTTGGGCTCGGGGACGCCGGCGCCCTTCAGCGCGACGATCAGGTCGCGGGTCGTGTGCCCGACCTTCTCGACGCGGGCGTACGCATGGCTCCCCTCGCCCGAAGGCAGGTAGAGGGGTCGCTCCACCACCTCGAAGTCGTCCGGGTGGGCGCGCAGGGTCCCGCCGGTACCGCCGAGGTCGGCGGTGAGCGGCGGAAGGTCGGACCAGCGGAAGGTGAGGCGGTGCTCGAGGTCGGCATCGAGCGCAGGCAGTGGCGTTCCGCTCACGAAGCGTCGGCAGCCGGCGAGGCGATCGGGGCGGGCGCGTGGGCCGCCACCCGCTCGTCCATCATCCGCTCCGCGCGCCGGAAGCGCTCGACGAGCGAAGGGGCGTCGAGCAGCGTCTGGCGCGCCTCAGGTTCCACGCGCACGTTCGCGCACACGAACGAGGCCTGGTAGAGCAGGTCCTCGGGCACGTGGGCATCGACGACCTTGGCGGCGTCGCCGACGAAGAAGGTCGCGGCGTAGCGCCGGAAGGCCTCGATCGCGTCCCAGGCGGCCACGCGCTCCTCGTTCGGGTCGTCGCGGCGGAGCGGGAGCGGCTTCTCCTCGGTGAAGTACAGCGGGCGCGTGCCGCCATCGCTCTCGGGCACGTCCTCACGCCGGGCCACGGTCGCCTTGACGCGCTCGCGTCCGTGGCCCGTCAGGGTGTAGGTGCCGTCGGGTTGCTCGGCCAACTCCACGACGTGGACCACGGTGGCCACCTCGTCGAACGGAGCGCCGCCGTCGCCTCGCGCGCGCGCGATCACGAAGCGCGGTTCGTCCAGCTCGAGGACGCTCTGCACGAGCCGCTTGTAGCGGGCCTCGAACACCACCAGCGGCACGGTCTGGCCTGGGAACACCACCAGGTCGAGGGGGAAGACGGCCAACTCCTGCATCGCACGCACGGTACCAGGGCGCCGCCGGACCGCACCGTAGGCCGCCACGCGCATCGCCCCGGCCGGCCGGCGCGGGCGCCCCGCTCTCGGCTGCCGGACCACGACGAAGCGCCGGTCCCTCGGGGACCGGCGCTTCGTTCGTTTGGCGGAGCCGACGGGATTTGAACCCGCGACCTTCTGCGTGACAGGCAGATATGCTAACCGCTACACTACGGCTCCAAACGCGTTCCCAAGCCTACCGGCTCGAGGTCCGGGGTGTCAACGGCGGTCCGGTCGGGGAGGACCGTGCGTCCCGCCGGTGCTACGCTCGCGCCATGAACGCCATCGACGCGATTCGGTCGCGCGGCAGCGTCCGCTGGGGCATCGTCGGCTGCGGCGACGTCACCGAGGTCAAGTCCGGTCCCGCGTTCCAGCGCGTGGCCGGGAGCTCGCTCGCGGCCGTCATGCGCCGCGACGGCGCCAAGGCGCGCGATTACGCCGAGCGCCACGGGGTCCCGCGCTGGTCGGACGACGCCCGCGACGTCATCGAAGCCGACGACGTCGACGCCGTGTACGTCGCGACCCCACCGTCGAGCCACGCCACGTACGTGCTCCAGGCCGCGCAGGCCGGCAAGCCGGTCTACGTCGAGAAACCGATGGCGCGGACCGTCGCCGAGGCCGAGGCGATGGTGGCGGCCTGCGCCGACGCGGGCGTGCCGCTGTTCGTCGCCTACTACCGCCGCGCGCTCCCGCGCTTCGCGTTCGTCCGCGAGCGCCTCGCCGAGGGCGCCATCGGCACCCCGACGCGCGTGCACGCGGTGGTGTCGCAACCGCCGCCGCCCGACGCGGCGAGCGCCGGCTGGCGCTGGGACGCGGCCACGGCCGGCGACGGATTGGTGTTCGACCTGGGCAGCCATGGGCTCGACCTGCTCGACCACTGGTTCGGACCCGTCCGCTCGGTCGCCGGGGTCGCCCGGACGCGCTCCGCGTGGGCCCAGGTGAGCGACGAGCTGGTGGCCGCGCTCTCCTTCGAGCACGGCGTGATCGGCACGGCCGCCTGGAGCTTCACCGGACCCACCGTGCGCGACCGCATCGAGGTCTTCGGCACCGCGGGGTCGCTGCACGTGCCGCTGTTCGCCGACGGCCCGGTGGTGCTGACCGACGCGCAGGGCCGCACGGTCGAGCACGTGGTCCCGCACCCCGCCCACGTCCAGGAACCGCTGATCGCCGCGATCGTCGCCGACCTGCTGGGGCGCGGCGAACCCGCCCCGAGCACCGGCGCGAGCGGGCTGCGCACCCAACGCGTCCTCGGGCAGCTCGCGGCGTCGCGTTGAGCCACCCGGCGCGGGCCGGCGGCTACCGGAAGAGCGTCAGGTCGAGGAGCACGCCGGCGAGGACGATCGCGCCGACGTAGAGGTTGGCGTCGAACGCCTTGAGCGCGATCGCGGCGCCGTGGCGCGCCACCCACGCGTGTTGTACGGCGAAGACCGCCGCCACCGCCACGACCGCCAGCCCCGACGCCGGCCCGAGGCCGGCGGCCGCGACGAACGCCGCGAGCGCCGCGACGGCGAGGACGTGCAAGGCGATGGCGATGCGGCGCCCACCGGCCTCGCCGAAGCGGGCCGGGATGCTATGCACGCGGTGCGCGACGTCGAAGTCGCGATCGAGCAGGGCGTAGATGACGTCGAACCCGGCGATCCAGGCGCCGACCGCCAGCCACGACCACCACGTCGCCGGCGCGAACGCTCCGGTGACCGCGATCCAGCCCCCCGCCGCCGCCGCGCCGATCGTCGCGCCGAGCCAGAGGTGGCAGGCCCAGGTGAACCGCTTCGTGAGCGGGTAGAGCGCCAGGAAGACCGCCGCGAGCGGCAGCAATGCCGCCGTGAGCGGGTTGAGCGCGATGCCCGCGACCACGAAGGCGAGGGCTCCGAGGGCCGCCAGCGCCCAGGCGTCGAGGGCGCGCAGCGTCCCGGACGGAAGCTCGCGCTTCGCCGTGCGCGGGTTGGCGGCGTCGATGCGGGCGTCGAAGATCCGGTTGAGCGCCATCGCGAAGGTCCGGGCGCCCGCCATGGCCAGCGTCACCCACCCGAAGGTGGCCCAGCCCGGCCAACCGCCCGCGGCGGCGAACATGCCCGCGAAGGCGAAGGGCAGCGCGAACAGCGTGTGTTGGAAGCGGACGAGCGCGAGGTAGGAGCCCAGCGTGCGCCGGGGTCGAAGCGTCGGAGCGCCGTTCATGGGGCGAGCCTACCCCCGCACGCCGGTGTCCGATCGGGACGCGCGCGACCCGGTCGGCGCCGAGCCACGGTCAGTGCTGCCCCGAAGCTTCTTTGATCGCGTGCGTGGAGAAGCCGAACTGCGGGATCGTGGTCGCGCCGCCGGTCCCGAGGACGGTCGCGAAGAGCTCCGCGAGGTTGGTGCCCCCCACCTCGACGCGCATGCCCAGCGCTTCCCGCAAGTCGTCCAGGGTGCGGTCGTCGAGCAGCGTCTCGGTGCCGTACTTGAGCATGCTCGGCGACAGCAACAGCAAATCGGCCTCGCCCGGCGCCACCTGCGTGAGCACGTCGCGACCGGCCAACAGACCGGTGACCGTGGTGACCGCCCCGAACGTCCGGTTCACGAGCGGCCGCACCTCGACGTCGAGCCCTTCGACCGAGCGCAGGGGCGCGACCGCGCGCTCGAGCACCGGCCCGAACAGCGCCCCGGTGACCATCAAGACGCGCTGCGGAACGTCGAGGCGCGCGGGCAGCGCCGGAAGCGGCGCCTCCAAGAAGTCGCGCACCATGCCGACGCCGTTCTCGAGCATCACGAACCCCTCGTACGCCTCCGCCGCCGGCAGCGGTCGGCCGGAGGTCAGGTAGAGCTCGTCCGAGAGGAACGCGAAGCGGGTGCCCTTCTCATGCAGCATGCGGCGCTGGAAGGCCTCGACGCGCGCGACCAGGTCGTCGGCCTCGTCGCCGGTCAGGGTGCGCACGTCGGGGAGGTTGCGGCGATGGTCGGTGAGGCCCACGGGGACGACGGCCACGGCCTGCACGTTGGGACGCGAGGCCAGGTACTCGAGGGTGGCGTCGAGCGCGGCGCCGTCGTTGCGGCCCGGGACGGCGACGACCTGCGTGAACAGATCGATCGGTTCGAGCCGCTCGATCATGCCGCGGATGCTCGTCGCGCTCGGGTCCTTCACCTTCAGGCGCCACCACTTCATCATGTCGGCGCGCAGCGCCTCGTCGGCGGTGTGCACGCTGACGTACAGCGGCGACAGGTGCTCGTCGAGGATCCGCTGCACGTCGGCCTCGGTGAGGTTGGTCAGGGTGACGAAGCTCCCGTAGAGGAAGCTCGTGCGGTAGTCGTCGTCCATCGTGTACAAGCTCTTGCGGAACCCCTTGGGCATCTGATGCACGTAGCAGAACTCGCACTTGTTCGCGCACAGCCGCAGGCCGTCGAAGATCACGTCGTCGAACTCGAGGCCCGGGTCCTCCCACTCGACCTCGACCACGCACCCGTCGGTGCCGGCGGCGTCGCGCAACTCGAGCACCGCGCGCCCGCGCTCCAGCTCGCGGCGGTAGGCGAGCACGTCGGGCACCCACTGCCCGTTGATCCGGAACAGCTCCCAACCGGCCTCGACGCCGGCTTGGGCGGCGGGCGAGCCCGCCGCGACGGAGCGCACGGGCGCGACGTACGGCGGCTCGTTCGGATCGGTGGGGGCGGGGCGGACGATGGGCACGACGGGCCAGACTAGCAGGTA
>JAABRX010000196.1 GCA_011390675.1 Trueperaceae bacterium
GCCGAAGTACACGACCGCCGCGGTGCCGATCCCGGCGACGGTGCCGAGCACGGGGAAGATCGACGAGAACACCAGCCCCTGCCGCAGGTTGAGCCGGTAGGAGCGGGCGTTGACGTCGCGGAAGGTGCCGTACACGGCCGCTTCCTGGCGGAAGGCCTTGGCGACCGAGATGCCGGTGATCGACTCCTGCACGGTGGCGTTGACGTCGGCGAGCACGCGCCGCGCCTGCTGGGTGGTGTGGCGGGCGATGCGCCGGAAGGCCAGCGCGATCGCCACGATGAAGGGCGCGATCGCCAGCGCGATGAGCGCCAGGCGCGGGTTGATGACCACGAGCACCCCCGCGACGATGACCACCTGCAGCAGTTGGCTCATGAGGTTGAGCGTCAGCGTCACCACCGTGGCGAAGTCCTGCGTGTCGCTGGTGACGCGGCTGACCACGCGCCCGGTGGCGTACTCGTCGTAGAAGGACATGTCGCGCGCCAGCACGGCGTCGAAGGCGTCGCGCCGCAGGTCCAGCACCACGTTCGCCACCGCGGTGGCGGTGAGCCACTGGCGCAGGAAGTTGAAGGTCCACGACAGCCCGCCGGCGAGCAGGATGGCGAGCAGGATCCAGCCGGACCGGGCGAAGAGGACCCCCGGCTCGGGCGTCGTGGCCTCGGCGACCCCGTCCGCCGCCAGCCGGTCGATGCCGGTCGCGACCAGCACCGGCAGCGCCGCGTCGAGCACGGCCGCACCGAAGATCGCGCCCGAGACGACCGCCATCGTGGGGAGGAACGGACGGAAGTAACGGACGATGCGGCCCAGCAACTGTCGGTCCGAGTAGCTGCGGTCGTACCCCTCGGCCGCCAGGCCGTCCATGACGAAGCCCACGTCAGTACCTCGCGAAGATGCGCCGGTAGAGGTCGCAGCGCCCCAGGAGCTCGTCGTGCGTTCCCTGGTCGACCAGTTCGCCCTGGTGGAGCACGACGATGAGGTCGGCGCGGCGGATCTGCGACAGGCGGTGGGTGATCAAGAGCGTCGTGCGCCCCTCGAGCACCGCGGCGATCGCCCGCTGGATGGCGTCCTCGGTCGCGCTGTCCACGGCGCTGGTGGCGTCGTCGAGCACCAGGATGCGCGGGTCGGTGAGCAGGGCGCGGGCGATGGCCAGCCGTTGGCGCTGGCCGCCGGAGAGCGTGACGCCGCGCTGGCCGACGACGGTGCCGTAGCCGTCGCGGAAGCGCTCGATGAAGTCGTGCGCCTGCGCGTCCTTGGCCGCGGCCACCACCGCCTCGCGCGTCGCCTTGGCGCCGAGGCCGAAGGCGATGTTCTCCTCCACCGTGCGCGAGAACAGGAACACGTCCTGCTCGATGACCGACACCTGCGAACGGAGCGCCTCGAGCCGCCAGTCGCGCACATCGACGCCGTCGACCGTGATGCGCCCGGAGGTGGCGTCGTAGGTGCGGTTGACGAGCTTCGTGAGGGTGCTCTTGCCGGAGCCGGTCTGTCCGACGATCGCTACCGTCTGGCCCGGGCGCACGCGGAACGACACGCCCCTGAGCCCGTGGCGGCCGCGGGCGGCGCCCTCGTACGCGAAGCCAACGTCCTCGAAGACGATCTCGCCCCGCATCGGCGCCGCGTGGCCCGCCGGGTTCTCGTCGAGCTCGCTCTCGGCCTTCATGAGCTCGAGGATGCGTGTCGCGCCGGCCAGTCCCAGCTGCACCAGGGAGAAGGTGAAGATCGAGATGAAGGCGGGGAAGCGCAGGATGCCCATGAGGCCCATGTAGGCCACGAGATCGCCGGTGCTCAGCACGCCGCGGGCGAGCAGCCACAGGCCGTGGGCGAAGGCGCCGGTGGTGGCCACGCCGAGCAGCAGGATCGGCAGGTAGCGGGCCTGGATCTTGCCCTGCTGCACGAACAGGTCGCGGAAGCGGCCGGCGGCGGTGAGGAACTTGTCGCGCTCCTGCCCCTCCTGGGCGGTCGACTTGACGACCTCGATGCCGGTGATCGTCTCGTTGAGACCGGCGTTGACCACCCCGAACTGCCGGCGCAACGCCCCCGAGACGGGGTTGAGCTGGCGCATGTAGTGCCGCAGGGCGACGACGAACGCCGCCACGAACGCCAGCGGCGCAACGAGCAGCTGCGGCTCCAGGCGGGCGATGAACAGGATCGGGACGACGATGCCGATGAGCGAGTCGGTGATCAGCGCCACCCCGGGGTTCATCATCCCGTTGAGCTGCCGCACGTCGTTGCTGGCACGCGCCATGACGTCGCCGACCCGCTGTCGGTTGTGGAACGTCTGGCTCTTGCCGAGCAGACTGAGGTAGAGCTCGTCGCGGGCGTCGCGCTCGAGCCGCTGCCCGAGCGTCTCGATGGCGAAGCTGCTCGCGAGCGAGAGGACGCCGCGCAGCGCGACGGCGCCGAGCACGCCGAACGCGAGGGCGAGCAGCGTGCGCGCGCTCGGTGCGGGCGCCAGCACCGCGTCGAACGCCAGCCCCGTCAGCCGCGGCACCGCCGACGAGAGCACGCTGGCGACGATCGCGGCGGCGAAGAAGCCGACCAGCAGGCCCGGCTGGTGCAGCAGGTGCGACAGCACCCAGCGCAGCGGGCCGCGCCGGTCGTGGTTGCGGGCGCCCTCGACGCTGAACTCGCTGCGGGGTGGGGTGAGGCGGGCGGTTTCGACGGTCACGGGGCTCCTCGAGGACGCGACATGCGCGGGGCCCACGAGCCTACCGCACCGCGGCCTCGTGGGGCCCACCGGTGCCTCGATGGCGTTCCCGTGGGGATTCTCGCGCCATGCAGCTCACACCCTCGGATATGCTCGGTCAACGTTGCGTCACAGTTTTCGGTCGTCGTCGTGGACGCACGTTCCTCGAAGGAGATGGACATGATGAAGAACGCTTGGCGTCTCGCTCTCATGGCGCTCGTGGCGATCGCCCTCGCCGCGTGCTCCCAGCCGCTACCACCCACGCTGAGCCAACTCGCCGGCGACACCGAGGCGCTGTCCAGCTTCGTGGCGCTCGCCACCGAGTTGGAGATCGACCTCGACGCCGCCGCCAACGACGGGCAGTACACCGTGTTCGCGCCGTCGAACGACCTGCTGGACAAGTACGCCGTCACCTTCGGCTTCGTCGACGCGGCGGACATGGTCACGGAGCTGGAGACGGCCCCCGCCACGCTGCGCACGGCGGTCATCCGGTTCGTGGCGGCCCACATCGTGGACTACCAGCCCGGACTCCTGACCGAGGACTTCATCACCGACGACATCACCGACACCGACGAGTGGAACATGTACTACTGCTACCAGGGCGACTGCAACGGGTACTTCGAGCTGTACTGGTTTGGCGGATACGACACGCCGGCCGACGCGAACCACTCCTTCTACTTCTACGGCAGCGCCCAGGGCGTCGCCGACAACGCATGGGTCGATCTCGTGTTCGAGGAGCCGGTCTTCGTGGCCGCCGACGTCGAGTTCAGCAACGGCATCGTGCACGTGATGAACGGGGCCATCGACTCCGGATCGATCAACTACTTCGCCGTCCTCGGCGACTCCGACTGACGAGCGGGCATCCCCGCGTCATCCCCATCGTGGGTTCGGCCGTGGTTCGACGCCACGGCCGACCTTCGTTCGGTGTCCCGACGGACGGTTCGGCGCCCTCTCCCTTCGCCCCATGAGGCGCGAGCCATCCTCCGCGCCGATTCGGCGCGGTCCCACCCGCTCGTCACGGGCGCCGGTCGACACGCGCGTAGGATGAGCACGACCATGCACATCCCGCCCACGCCCGCCGCCCGCCTCCGCGCCATCAAGCGCCACGTCTGGCTCGGGCGCCACGGCTTCCTGGCCACCTGCGCGCCGGGGCTCGAGTCGCTGGCGGCGGAGGAGGTCGCCCGCCTGCCGGAGGCCGGCGCGGTCGAGGCGCGCACCGGCGCCGTCGCCTTCGAGGCGCCCTTCGACACCGTCTACCCGGCCCTGCTGCGGCTGCGCGTCGCCGAGTCGCTACGGATCTTCCTGGCCCAGGGCGCGGCGGCCGGCACCTTCCCGATGCTCTTCGATCAGCTGCAGCGCGTCCGCTGGGCGCTGTGGCTGCCGACCTCCTGCGCCGTGACGGTTCGCGTACGCTCGAGCAAGTCGCGGCTGCGCGACGACGCCGGGCTCGAGCGGACGCTGCGGCGCGCGCTCCAGGCAGCCGGCATCGACGCCGACGCCAGCGGCACCGCGGCCGACGCCCCGCCCGTCACCCTGCACCTGCACCTGCACCACGACCGCGCGTCGGTCACGCTCGACGCCGGTGGGGCGCTCCACCTTCGCCAGGGCGACAAGTGGGTGTCGCCGACCACGATCCGCGAGACCACGGCGGCGGCGCTGGCGCGCCTCGCCGGCGTGACCGATCCGCTCATCGAGCCCGACCTGGTGTGCGATCCGTTCTGCGGCTCCGGCACGCTCATCAGCGAGGCGCTCGACGCGCTCGCCGGCGCGGCGGCGGGCCGAGCGCGGGGAAGCGAGGCGCTGGCCGTTCCCCTCGCAGCGTCGCCGGCGTGGAAGCCCGAGCGCTGGGCGCACGCGCGTCGGGTCCACGGCGGGCCGGGCGCGCTCGCCGAGACACCCAGCGTGCTGGCGTTCGACGCCGACCCATCGGCCGTGCGGGCGGCGAACCACAACCTCGAGACGTTGGGCTACTCGGATCGGGTGCGGGCCGAGGTCGCCCGGGCCCAGTCGCTCGACCTCGGGGCGATCGCGGCGGCGCGCGGCGCGCGCCGGCCGCTCCTGCTCACGAACCCGCCCTACGGTCGCCTCGCCGACGCACGCGGCTCGGCCCCGGGCGAACTGCTTCGCGCGCTGCTCGGCTCGGCGGCCGGTTGGCGCTTCGCGCTGCTCTACCCGCGCCCGCGCGATCTCGAGGGCGCCGACGGGGTCGAACTGCTCGACGTCCGCACGATCGTCACCGGTGGCCTGCGCAACGCCGTGCTGATCGGACGCGTACACGACGGCGGCGGTTAGCGCCCGGCGACGAGACTGGACCCGGGCCGCCCTCGTGTCGGATACTGCGGCGCAGATGGTAGCGGCTAGAAACCGACGACGCCCCCCCGAACCCCTCGGCGGCGGCTGAACCGTGCACCGTCTCGCGCAGGCGCTCTCGCTCGAGACCGAACGCGGCGTGACGGCGCGTTTCGCGCTCTTGGCCGGCCTGCAGGAGTTCGCCATCTGGCTGCCGCTGCCGGTGCTCGTGCTGCACATGACCGACCGCGGCCTCGACCTGGCGATGATCGGCGCCGCGTTCGCGATCCGCGCCGTCCTGGTCGTGCTGCTGGAGATCCCCACCGGCGGCCTCGCCGACGCGATCGGGCGGAAGCCGATCGCCCTCGCGTCGCAGACCGCGACCCTCCTGTCGTTCGCCTTCCTGCTGGTCGTCAGCGGTCCGATCACGCTGGTGGCCTACGCCCTGTTCCAGGGCGTGGGCGCCGCGCTGCACAGTGGCGCGCTCGAGGCCTGGTACGTCGACAAGCTCAAGGCGACCGGGCCCACCGTCGACCTGCAGAAGAACTTCGCCGTCATCAGTGTCGCCCAGACGGCCGCCATGCTCGTCGGCGCCGCCGTCGGCGGCAGCCTGCCGTCGCTGACGAGCGGAGTCGGGTTGCCGTGGCCGCTGTCGGGGTTCGGCGTCGCGCTGCTCGCGGGCCTGCTGCTCCGGATCGTCGTCTGGTGGCTGACGGTCGCGTTGGTCGAGGAGCCGGAGTTCGACGGCAAGAGCAGCCTCGCCGACGCGCTGACCGCACCGGGCATCGTGCGCGATGGCCTGCGCCTGGCGGTCCGCATCCCCGTGATGCCGTACCTGCTCTTCGCCGGCGCGTCCATGGGCATCGCCATGATCGCCATCGAGACCTTCTGGCAGCCCATCGCCAGCCTCACCTTCGGCTCGGACCCCGAGACCAGCGTCGTGTACGGCG
>JAABRX010000197.1 GCA_011390675.1 Trueperaceae bacterium
GGCGACCGGCTTGGGCATGAAGGTCGCGTGGAGGCCGTGCTTCTGGGCGATGCGCTTGACGACGAGGCGGAAGGTGGCGATGTTGTCCGCCGTCTGGACGGCGGGGGCGTACTTGAAGTCGATCTCGTGCTGCCCGGGGGCGACCTCGTGGTGGGCGGCCTCGATCTCGAAGCCCATCTCGACGAGGGCGTTGACCATGTCGCGGCGCGCGTCCTCACCGAGGTCCACGGGCGCAAGGTCGAAGTAGCCCGCGGCATCGGTCGTCACGGTGGTGGGCGAGCCGTCGGCCGCGCGGTGGAAAAGGAAGAACTCGGGCTCGGGCCCGGCGTACATGTCGTCGAAACCGAGCGCCTTGAGGCGCTCGACCTGCTGCTTGAGCACGTAGCGCGGGTCGCCCGCGAACGGGGTGCCGTCGGGCAGGTCGATGTCGCAGATGAGGCGCGCGACCTTGCCGCGCTCGTCGCCCTCGATGATCGACGGGAACACCAGGAAGGTGTCGAAGTCGGGGCGGAGGAGCATGTCGGACTCTTCGATGCGGGCGAACCCCTGCACCGAGGAGCCGTCGAACATCATCTCGCCGTCGAGCGCCTTCTCGAACTGCGACGTGGGCACCTCGACGTTCTTGTTCATGCCGTTGAGGTCGATGAACTGAAGGCGTAGGAAGGCGACGTCTTCGTTCTTGAGGCGTTTGGCGACTTCGGCGCGGGTCATGGCCATGAGGACTCCTTGGAAGCTCGTCGTGCGGATGAGGGGGTCCGGTCGGGCGTCTTCGTGACGCTCCGTCGGTCCGCGCATCATTGCGTACGTATGCAGCGGTGTCAATCGGTCCAATGTGCACGGCGATTCGGACGCTTTGGCAGATTCTCGGGTACACTGAGCTCGTTCGGACGGTCCGGACCGCACACGGCGAGCCTGCCGAGCACGTGCGATCTCGACCGTAGGATCTGCGCGACCGGCGTGGGGAGCGCCTCGGATGCATGCCGTTGCGGGTTGGGCGGGGGGCGCTGCATGAAGGTTCGATTGGGACCCGTTCTTGACGCTGCCCGAGGGGTCTGCTTAGGATGCAGCACCGCACGCCACCCCAAGACCGCACGATCCCTGAGGAGGAACATGAAGAAGATCATCGTCCTGATCGCCGTCCTGATGCTCGGCGCCGCCGTCGCGCAGACGGCCACCATCGGCGTCAACCTCGAGCTCTCCGGCCGCTTCGCCGTGATCGGTACGACGTCGCTGCAAGGCATCGAAGCCGCGCTCGCCCAATCGGGTGCCGACCTCGAGCTCTCCGTCTGCGACAACGCGACCACGGTCGAAGGCTCGGTCGCTTGCGCGAACCGCTTCGTCGACGAAGGCGTGCTCGCCGTCGTCGGCCCCATCAGCACCACCCATGCGATTCCCGCCGCCGAAGTGCTCCAGGCGGCCGGCGTCATCATGATCAGCACCGCGTCGACCAACCCGGCGACCACGCAGATCGGTGACCGCATCTTCCGCATGGCGTACACGGACGACTTCCAGGGCCGCGTCGCCGCCCGCTACGCGACCAACGACCTCGGAGCCACCAGCGCGATCGTCTTCCGCCAGCAGGACGACGACTACAGCTTCGGCCTCGCGGGCTTCTTCGCCGAGGAGTTCGAGGCGCTCGGTGGCACGACGATCGTCGTCGACTACGTGTCGAACACCGTCGACTTCTCCGCGCAGATCAACGACGTGCTCGGGGTCCCGGCCGACATCGTCTACTTCTCGGGCTTCTGCGCCGAAGGCGCGACGCTCGTGCCCGCCCTCCGTGCAGCCGGCTTCACCCAGCAGATCCTGGGTGCCGACGCTTCCGACGATTCGCAATGCCCCGTGGGTGGCGGCGACGCGTTCGACGGCTTCGTCTTCACGGGCTTCGGCGGCGCCGAGGTGCTGTCCGGCGACGCGGCCACGCGCGCGGCCGACTTCGCGACCTTCTTCCGCGTCAACAACCCCGAGGCCAGCGACTTCAACGGCTTCACGCTCTCGGGCGCCGACACCATCAACGTGATGGTCGAAGCGATCCGCGTGGCTGGCTCCACCGATCCGGACGCGGTCCTCGCCGCCCTGTCCGCCCTCGATGGCTTCCCCGGCGTCTCGGGCGACATCACGTACGCCGGAACCGACGGCACGCCTGCCGACCGGACGATCGCCTTCTTCCAGTACAACGTTCCGGGCGCCGACGGCGCCGAGTGGGGCAGCACCCCGCTCTTCGGCATCGGCACCGGCGACTGACCCCGAACCACCGCGAGCGGTAGGCGAAGGGCGGGAGCGATCCCGCCCTTCGCCGTGCCCGAGCGTCCGAACGGTGGGCGCCCTGGCACCTGCCCCACGAGCGGCTGGTAGCATGCCGCCCACGAGCAGTCGTCACTTCCCAGCGCGCGTTCCGGCCCCACCGGGACCCATGTGGCCGTCGCGTGCGGCCTCCGCGCGAGAAGGAGCCCCACTTGTCCGCACAGACCCTGCGTTCGGCGCCCACGTGGCGACGTTGGCTCCCCTGGCTGATCCTCGCCGGGCTCGCCGCTCTGGTGGTGGCCCGCATGCTGTACCTCGGCTCCATCGGCGACCGGTTCAACGGCGCCTTCTTCGCGCGCGCCGCCATCGATTCCGTCAAGCTCGGCAGCCTCTACGCGCTGATCGCGCTCGGGTACACGATGGTGTACGGCATCATCCGCCTGATCAACTTCGCCCACGGTGAAGTGTTCATGGTCGGCGCGTTCACGACGTATTTTCTCTTCACCATCACCCCGTACTCGTGGCCTGCCGCGCTGGCGCTCGCCGCGATCCTGGGCTTCGGCGTCATGCGGCTCGTCGCCTTCTTCCGCGCGTCGCCGCGCGATCCGGTCGTGCTGATCTCCGGCGGCGTCGCGTTCGTCGGGCTCGCGTTCGCGCTGACGGCGGCGACGTGGCCGTTCTGGGCGGCGCTCCTCGGCAGCATGGTGGCGACGGGCGTGCTCGGCCTCACGATCGACCGGGCTGCGTACCTGCCGCTGCGCAAGGCCCCACGCAACTCGCTGCTCATCACGGCGATCGCCGTGTCGTTCCTGCTCCAGAACGTCGGTCTGCTCGCCTTCACCAACCGACAGACGCCGTTCCGACCCGACACGCCGCTCCTGGACCCGATCACGCTCGACGTCGGCGGCAACCCGGTGCCGACGAACGCCCTGCTGTTCGCCATCCCCCTGATCACCGCCGCGTTGGTGCTGGTGCTCGACGCCTTCGTCCGGCGGACCCGATTGGGCAAGGCGATGCGCGCGTCCGCCCAGGATGCGGAGACCGCCCAGATGATGGGCGTATCGGTCGACAAGGTCATCGCGACCACCTTCCTCCTCGGTTCGATGCTGGCGGCCGCCGGTGGCGCGATGTGGGGCCTCAACTTCGGCTCGCTCAACCAACCCGCGATCCTCGGGATCTTGCCGGGCATCAAGGCGTTCGCGGCCGCGGTGATCGGCGGCATCGGTAGCCTGCCGGGTGCGGTCATCGGCGCGATGGTGATCGGCTTCTCCGAGAACTTCGTCACGGCTCTGTTCCCGCGAACGGCGGAGTTCGCCGGGATCACCGAGTTCAAGGACACGTTCGCGTTCGTGCTCCTGATCGCCGTCCTGCTCGTGCGCCCAAGCGGCATCGTGGGCGAGGACCTGTCGGAGAAGGTGTGATGCGGATCGTCCCGCTGGTCCCATCCGCGCTCGACGACGTCGATCCGCGCCGCCGCGTCCGCAACCTCGTCCTCACCCTCGTGGCGCTGGCGGTCGGCGTCCTGGTGCTCGTCGCGCTGCAAGCGGTCGGCAGCACCAAACTCACCCAAGCGCTCTCGCTCTTCGCCATCTGGGGCGTCGCCACGGTCAGCCTCAACCTCGTCAACGGCACGCTCGGCATCCTGTCGCTCGGCCACCACGGGTTCATGCTCATCGGTGGCTACACGACCGGCCTGCTGATGCTCTCCGAGGACGCACGCGGTCGCATCCTGAGCTCCGCCCGCAGCACGATGACCGACGAGACGCTGGCGATCAGCGTGACGAACGCGCTGCGCGCCGTCGGCCTGGACGCCCTCACGACGCCCGAGACGCTGTGGGTCCGGTTCGTGATCGCGCTGTTCTGCGGCGGCCTGGTCGCGGCCTTCGCGGGGCTCATCGTCGGCTTCCCGAGCCTGAGGTTGCGCGGCGACTACCTCGCGATCGTCACCTTCGGGTTCGGCGAGATCATCAGGCTGTCCGCGTCCACGCGGCTGTTCGCCCCGCTCACGAACGGGGCCCTCGGCTTCCCGGGCATCGACAGCGAGTTCGGGAAGAGCGTGTGGTGGACGTTCGGCGTCCTCGCGATCACCGTGTTCGTGATCTCCAAGCTCAAGTACTCGTCGTACGGGCGCGCGATGCAGGGCATCCGCGAGGACGAGGTGGCGGCCGAGGCCATGGGCGTGAACGTCGCGTACCACAAGATCCTCGGCTTCGTGATCAGCGCCTTCTTCGCGGGCGTCGCCGGGGGCCTGTGGATCAGTTGGTTGGGCGGTGTCCGGCTCGACTTCTTCCTGTTCCAGCTCACCTTCTTCTTCCTGGTCGCGATCTCGGTGGGCGGTACCGGGTCGATCACGGGGGTGCTCCTCGGCACCCTGCTCGTCGTCTTCGTGCGCCAGTACGGCGACCCGCTCGAGGAGACGTACACGCTCCAGACCTGGACCTTCGCCGCCGGCGCGCTCGTCGCGGCCGCCGGCGCGGCGCTCGTCGGGTTCCGCGCCCTCCGGCGGTTGCGCCCCAGGATCACGCCGCCGACCTTGGTCCTGCTCGGGATCGGCGCGGTCGCGCTGGCGGTCGCCGCCGTGAACCCGGGCTTCCTGGAGGGCAGCTTCCGCGGCTTCGGCATGCGCGCCATCTTCCTGTCCGTACTGCTCATCGTGATCATGATCTTCCGTCCCGACGGGATGCTCGGACGCGCCGAGTTCTCGTGGGCAGGGCTGCTTCGCGAGCGCCGCAGCGAACCCACCGACGACGAGCGACGGCAAGACGCGTGGCTGTCGAACCCGGAGCTCAACGACCCGGGCGCGGGACCGAGCGATGGGCCAGCGGCGGGCGCCGACGACGAAGGGGGCCGGTGACCATGGCCATGCTCGAGGTCGAACACCTCCGCAAGTCGTTCGGCGGGTTGACCGCCACCAACGACGTCAGCTTCAAGGTCGACGCCGGCGAGATCGTGTCGATCATCGGCCCCAACGGGGCAGGGAAGAGCACGATCTTCAACCTGATCACGGGCGTCTACCAGCCCGACGGCGGCGACATCCGCTTCGAGGGCCGGTCGATCGTCGGCAAGAAGCCCAACCACATCGTCGACCTCGGGATCGCGCGCACGTTCCAGAACCTGCGCCTGTTCACCCACCTGTCCGTGCTCGAGAACGTGCTCGTGTCGCAGCACCACAAGCTCCGGAGCAACTGGATGTCGGCGGTGTTCCGCACGCCTGGGTATCGGCGCCAGGAGCGTGCGGCTCGTGAGCTCGCCACCGAGAAGCTCGCCTTCTTCGGCCCGCGGCTGATGAGCTTCCGCCTCAACCAACCGGTCCTCGTGCTCTCCTACGCCAACCGGCGCCGCATCGAGATGGCGCGCGCGATGGCCACCGGTGCGAAGCTCCTCCTCCTCGACGAGCCCAGCGCTGGGATGAACCCCAAAGAGACGCGCGAGATCACCAAGATCATCCGCCGCATGCGCGACGAGGGGGGCTACACGATCGTGCTCGTCGAGCACAAGATGGGGTTGGTCGGCGAGATCAGCGACCGCGTCGTGGTGCTCGACTACGGGCAGAAGATCGCCGAGGGCGACTACAAGACGGTCGTCGACGACCCGACCGTCATCGAGGCGTACCTCGGCAAGAAGGCCACGGACGACGAGCCCGATCCGTTGGCCGAGACC